>CAZZFZ010000006.1:0-41126 GCA_964653835.1 uncultured Anaerolineales bacterium | reverse complement strand
GCCTCCTACGTGTTACCGCGGCTGCTGGCACGTAGTTAGCCGAGACTTATTCCTGAGGTACCGTCCTTCCTCTTCCCTCAGAAAAGCGCTTTACAACCCGAAGGCCTTCATCGCGCACGCGGCGTTGCTGCATCAGGCTTTCGCCCATTGTGCAATATTCCCTACTGCTGCCACCCGTAGGTGTATGGACCGTGTTTCAGTTCCATTGTGGGGGGCCACCCTCTCAGGTCCCCTACCCGTAAGCCTTGGTAGGCCATTACCCTACCAACTAGCTGATGGGACGCAGGCCCCTCCCGAAGCGGATTGCTCCTTTAATCACGGTTTTCTAAAACCCGTGACCACATGGGGTATTAGCTCCAGTTTCCCGGAGTTATCCCCCTCTTCGGGGCAGGTCACCAACGCGTTACTCACCCGTTCGCCACTAGGAAATCCACCGTACAAGTACGAGTACAAGTACAGCGGCTCCTCGTTCGACTTGCATGTATTAGGCACGCCGCCAGCGTTCATCCTGAGCCAGGATCAAACTCTCCGCAAAAACGTGCATCCGAAGATGCAGGATTTACTGTATTGACTAGGCTTTTCGCTTTCTGTCACTCTTCAGTTGTCAAGGTACCGTTTTGCTTGGCAATCGTGTATTCTATCAACGTTCTCCAAGCCTGTCAAGCTTTTGAGACACAAAAACAAGAACCGACATCCGGCTTTTTGACATCGGCGCTCGTTAGTAGATGCGTCTATTCACTTTTGATGGATCTGCCCTTCTGGGCGAGGTCCGAGGTGATCAGCTTTGACGGTGGGGGATTATACAGCAGATATCGGGACTGTCAAGGGTTTTTGAGGCCAATTTTCAAAATTCATCAAAATTCGTTCATCAATCCATGGCCTGACGCCCAGACAACGCCCGCAGGAGGGTGTTTTGGTCGGCGTATTCCAGATCGCCTCCCACGGGCAGGCCGCGCGCCAGGCGGGTGACGGCGAGGTCAAAACGCGATAACTGCTCTTTGAGATAAACCGCGGTAGCGTCCCCTTCCATGCTGGGGTTGGTCGCCAGGATCACCTCGCGCACACCCCCGCCCTGAACGCGCCCCAACAGAGCACGAATGGTCAGGTCGTCCGGCCCGATACCATCAATCGGGGAGAGCGCGCCCTGCAGCACATGATACACGCCGCCATAGCCGCCGGTGCGCTCCAGGGCGACCACGTCCAGCGGCTCCTCCACCACGCAGATCAGGCCGCGGTCACGGCCTTCATCGCGGCAGACGGCGCACTCGGCGTGCCCGGCCTCGGTGATGTTGAAACAGGTCTGGCAAAAGGCAGTGCCGCTCTTGAGGCCTTCGACCGCAGCGGCCAGTTCCAGCGCCAGGTCATCCGGAGCACGCAGCAGGTAAAACGTCAGCCGGGAGGCGGTTTTGGGGCCGATCCCCGGCAGGCGCGAGAAGGCATTGATCAAATCCTGGATGGGCGCGGGCAGCAACATAGGAAAAACCCCCTCGCTAGAAGGGCAGGCCGCTGGTCAGCGGGCCGAGGCGCTCGGTCGCCAGTTCACGCGATTGATCGAGCGCGCTGTTGACGGCCAGGATGATCAAATCTTGCAGCATCTCCACGTCCATGTCCGCCACCATCTCGGGGGCCAGCTCCAACGCCTGAAGCCGCTGGTCGCCGGTGACCACGGCTTTTACGGCGCCACCGCCGGTCGTCGCCGAAACGGTTTCTTCTTTCAGCGCTTCCTGCGCAGCGAGCAATTGTTCCTGCAACTGCTGAATCTGCTGCATCATGCCGCCCATACCTTTGGGCGGACCAGGCTTTCGGGGTCGTTTTGCCATGCTACCTCCAAAAATTCCGTTATTGAATATCCACAATCTTGCCGCCCAGATCGCGCAGGGCGGTGGCTACCATGCCATTCTGGTCAATATCGGGGGGCAATTCGCCGCCAGGAGCGACGACGCATTTCACCGGCACGCTTTTGCCCAGCATGCTGGTCATCACTTCTTGCAGAATTTCCAGGTGCTCGCCAGATTCCATCTTCGATTTGGCGAAATCGCCGTTGAAGCCCAGCACCAGCGTGTTGCCCTTCATCCCCAACGGGCGGCACGAGTTGAGCAACGCCTGGGTTTGCGGATTGCGCTCGCGCACCGCCTTCAGGATTTGCTCCCACTGGTTGGCGAGAGATATCGGGGCATCGCCTTCCACCGCTGAGGATTCAATGGCCTCCTTCTGCCGGGGAGCAGGCGAAGCTTTGGGTTCAGCAGCCCGCTTCAAGGGAGTCGGACGCTGTGCCGAGGGTGACGCCGACGCGGCGGCGGGGGCAGGCTCGACGGCGGGCGCTTCCAACGCTTCCATAAATGCCATTTCCAGCGGCAGGGCCGGGTGCCAGGCATTGCGCGCTCCGGCGGCGGCCTGGTTGAACGCCCGGATCACCGCAAGCAGGCGCGCGGTGGGCAGGGCCTGCGCGTGCGCAGCCATCTCGGCGCGCACCTCAGCAGGAGCATCCACCTGATCGGCGTTGCCGGCGCGGATCAACAGCAGCCCGCGCAGATACTCGACGACCTGCCGGGCGAACTGGCGCGGGTCGGCGCCGGCATCCAGGCTGGCATGGATGATATCCAAACCGCGGCCGGCCTCGCCCTCCAGCAGCGCGGCGATGAGCGTCACCACGGCCTGCCCGGTCGTCGTCCCCAGCACAGCCTGCGCCATCTCCAGGGTGATGTTCCCCGTGGCGGAGGCCAGTTGATCTAGCAGCGAGATGGCATCCCGCAGGCTGCCGGTGGCCTGGCGGGCGATCAGAGGGAGCACAGCATCATCCACCTCGATGCCCTCACGCTCCACAATCGTCCGCAGGGTCGCGACGATATCGGCCACCGGGATGCTGCGGAACTCGTGGCGCTGACAGCGCGAAAGCACGGTGGCCGGAATCTTGTGCACCTCGGTGGTCGCCAGCACAAAGATGGCGTGTGCCGGGGGCTCCTCCAGCGTTTTGAGCAGCGCGTTGAACGCCGCGCCGGAGAGCATGTGGACCTCGTCAATGATGTAGATTTTATAGCGCCCCTGGTTGGGGGCAAAGTTGATCTTATCGCGCAGATCGCGCACATCGTCCACGCCGTTGTTGGAGGCAGCGTCAATCTCAATCAGATCCATAAAGCGCCCGCTGGTGATCGCCAGACAGTGTTCACACTGATTACACGGGCGCTGGGCGGGGTCCTCCGCCAGGCAGTTGACCGCTTTTGCCAGCAGGCGCGCTGAGGTAGTCTTCCCCGTGCCGCGCGGCCCGGCGAACAGGTAGGCATGCGCCACCCGCTCCGCCGCCACTGCGTTGCGCAGCGTGGTGGTGATGTGCTCCTGCCCAATGACCTGATCCCAGGTCTGGGGGCGCCACTTACGATAGAAAGCTTGAGTCATGGGGTTTCTCTACCGCTCTCCCAAAAGCGGTTTCGCTGTCGCCCCTAGTGTATCACGAGGCGAGAAAAGCGGTCAATCTGCTGAACCTTCCACAGGCTACAAACAACGATTCAGCCTGCGGGAGGTTTAAAGTGTTCTCAGGGCACCATGAAAGTGGCCTGCACCGTACCACTGTCATCGAGCAGGGTGACCGTCTCACCCGATCGCCAGACGGCCTCCTCAAGCCCCCAGAACAATTCCAGCGGCGTATCCACCCCAACGCGGGTGTTAACCACGATCTGCCCGCCCTCGTACAGTGTCACCTGAGGAAAAGTGTAGATGTTGCCATCCTCATCGCGCAACTGCCAGCCCGCCAGGGCGTGCTTGCCTCCCCCCGCTTCACCCAACAACACACGCTCGGTTCCCAGGTCGCCCACACCGACGACCGAGACGATCTGAATACCGCCGGACGCAGAAGGAGTTTCCTCCGCCGCGGCGGAGACCGCAGGCGCGGAGGCAGCGGGCGTCTCCGTCGGCACAGGGACGTAGACCACCTGATTAGCGCCCAGTGTGTCGGCGTCGCTCATCCCGTTGATGGCGAGCAACTCCTCCACCGTGGTGTCGTAGAGCAAAGCGATGTCGCTCAAAGTCTCCCCAGGGCGCACCTGATGCGGTTGCAACGGACGTTCCGGTGCAGCGGTAGGGATCACCACATCGGTGGCGACGGGATGGTTTTCGAGCGGCTGCGGGATCTCAGCTACGACACGCTCAATCGCCGATTGCTGCGCGCGGCTCCACAACGTCAACACCAGCCAGACCGTGCTGGCCGAGACGACGACATTCAGCAACAGATACCCTAAAAGCTGTTTTCGCTGCATACAGGCTCCGATCAGCGCCGAAGGCCTCCCTGTTGACTCAAGGCAGCCCAGGCACTACAATGCCAACATGAATAACCACCCTTTATTATAAAGCAGGTTCCCATGCCCTACCTAATCGACGGTCACAACCTGATCCCGAAACTCCCCGGCGTCAGCCTGAGCGACGTAGACGATGAAGATCGACTGATCGAAATCCTGCAGGAGTTTGCGCGCCACAAGCCCGGCAAGCGAATCGAGGTTTACTTTGACAGGCGCGCGCCGGGAGCAGAACGTTCGCGCACCTTTGGAAACATCCGCGCCCATTTCATCGCCCCGCCATCCGACGCCGACACCGCGATCATCGCCCGCCTGAAAAAATTAGGGGGCAGCGCGCGCACCTGGACGGTGGTCAGCTCCGACAGAAAGGTGCAGGCGGCAGCGCGGGAAGCCGGCGCGCGCGTGCTGCGCGCCGAGGAATTCACCCGCCAGATTCGCGAGGCGAAAGCCCCCTCCGCCGAGCCATCCCCCCTGCCCAGCCAGAAAACCCAGGTCAACCTCACCCCCGAAGAGGTGGATGAGTGGGAAGCGCTGTTCAGGCGGCGCGAGCAATAGCGCCCCTCGCCGCCTCACGCCCCCTACCATTATCATTAGGCTTGTGAAATTTCGCACTCCGATCTACCTCGTCGAGTTTTCCTGTGATATACTTTCAAGATCTGTTACGGTTATCGCCACCGAAATGATAACGCCCGATTTGGGGGCACAAGTGATCCGTCTTGCTTGCGCCCCCAATTGCTGTGCAACGGCGAATAACCACCTTGCCCGTCTGTCTGGTGACGAGCAAAATCCATTTCACCTTACGAAGGAGCCCTTATGTTCCTGGAGTATCTTCCCATCGCCGTACTGATCTTCCTCTCCACCGGGTTGGCTGCGTTGGTGGTCATCCTGGGGCATCTATTTGGCCCACGGCGACCCACCAAGGCCAAATCGCTGCCGTACGAATCGGGGATGAACCCCTATGGGCCCGGCAGGCGTCGCATGTCGGTGCGCTTCTACCTGATCGCGGTATTGTTCATCCTCTTCGATATCGAAATCATCTTCTTCCTCCCCTGGGCCGTGGTGCTGCGTGATTTCATCGCCAACAGCCTGGGGCTTTTTGCGTTGATGGAGATGTTCGTCTTCATCGCCATCTTACTGGTAGGTTATGTGTATGCCTGGAAGAAAGGAGCCCTGGAATGGGAATAGAACAAAAACTTGCCAACATGGGGATTGTGACCACCACCCTGGAGCAGGCGGTCAACTGGGGGCGCACGCGCGCCATGTGGCCGCTGCTCTCCGGCCTGGCCTGCTGCGCCATCGAGATGATGGCCTCCCAGGCTTCTCACTATGATATGAGCCGTTTCGGCATGGAACTGATGCGCCCCAGCCCGCGTCAATCCGACCTGTTGATCGTCGCCGGGCGCGTCAGCCGCAAGATGGCCCCCGTGCTGCGCCGGCTGTACGATCAGCTCCCCGACCCTAAATGGGCCATCGCCATGGGCGATTGCGCCTCTTGTGGGGGTGTGTTCAACAATTACGCCATCGTGCAAGGCGTGGACGAGGTCATCCCGATTGACGTTTACGTAGCTGGCTGCCCGCCGCGCCCCGAGGGGCTGATCCACGCCATCCTTACCCTGCACGAAAAAATCCAAAACGAAAAGTTCACCGATTGGAAATAGCCATCACAAGCATTGGGGAGCAAGATGGGGAACGAATCCCCGCGGCTCTCCGGGAGGCTGCAACACACGCTATGAACGATAAACTGGCTGACGTTATTCAAACGCTCAAGGACGAGTTCAAAGCCGAAGAGGTCGTCTTTCGCGGCGAACACACGTTGCTCATCACCCCCGAGCAGGTCGTGGATGTCTGCCGCCGTCTGCGCGACGACCTGGGCTTCAACGTGCTCTCCGGCATCACCGCAGTGGACTACTGGCCTGAAGGCGAACCGCGCTTCCATGTGGTCTACCAGCTCTATGCCCTGGAGGATAACCTGACCCTGCGGCTGCGCGCGCTCGTCCCAGGCGAAAACCCCACCGTGCCCACCATCGAGGGTATTTACCCCAACGCCAACTGGTATGAGCGCGAGGTGTGGGATATGTTCGGCATCAAGTTCGACGGTCATTCCGATCTGCGCCGCATCCTGATGCCGTATGAATGGGAAGGTCACCCACTGCGCAAGGATTACCCCCTGGGGTACGAAGAAGTGCAGTTCACCTTCAACGCCGAAGAAATTGACGCCAAAAAGCCCTACGCGCAAGAGTAAGCGCAGCGGCAGAAACGCAAGAGGTCCTTATGGTCCAACTTCAAGAAATCACAATGGATGAACTGAAACACCTGGTTTCCGACCGCGCTATCGCGGGCGAGACCATGGTGTTGAACATGGGGCCGCAGCACCCCAGTACGCACGGCGTGCTGCGCCTGATGCTGGAACTCGACGGCGAGACGGTGGTCAACTGCGTGCCCGATATCGGCTACCTGCACACCGGCGTTGAGAAGAACATGGAGGCCAAGCGCTACCTGCAGGCCGAGGTGATGACCGACCGCCTCGACTACCTCAACACGGTGGGCAACAACCTGGCTTACTGCCTGGCGGTGGAGAAACTGGTGGATCTCGATGTGCCTCCGCGTGCGCAGGTGATCCGCGTCATCCTGGCCGAGTTGCAGCGCATCGCCTCGCACTTGGTCTGGCTGGGCACCTCGGCGCTCGACCTGGCAGCCATGTCCGTCTTCCTGTACTGCTTCCGCGAGCGCGAGATGATCCTCGAGATCCTCGAGATGGTCTCCGGCCAGCGCATGATGACCACTTACATCCGCCCCGGCGGGTTGTGGCGCGATGTGCCCGCCGGTTTCGCCGAGGCGGTGCAAAACTTTATCGATTACTTCCCGGCGCGCATCGATCAGTACGAAGGGCTGCTCACTCACAACCCGCTCTTCATTGACCGCACCAAGGGCATCGGCGTGATCTCCGCAGAGGACGCCATCGCCCAGGGCCTGACCGGCCCCTCCCTGCGCGGCTCCGGCGTGCCCTACGATAACCGCAAGCTGCGCCCCTACAGCGGCTACGAAGAATACGAGTTCGATGTGCCTACCGATGATCGCGGCGACGTGTACGCTCGCTACATCGTGCGCATTCAGGAGTTCCGCGAATCCTTGCGCATCATCCGCCAGGGGTTGAAGCGCCTGGCCGAGCTGGAAGGCGCGCCGGTGCGCAGCAACAACCGCAAATTCGTCCCACCCCCGCGCTCGGAGATCGGCACCAGCATGGAAGCGCTGATCCACCACTTCAAACTGTGGACCGACGGCTTCACCGCCCCCAAAGGGTATGTGTACGTGCCCGTCGAATCGCCGCGCGGCGAGCTGGGCGTCTACCTCGAAGGCGACGGCAGCAACCGCCCCTACCGCGTGTACTGGCGCACGCCCTCCTTTGCCCACCTGCAGGCGATCCCCCTGCTCAGCAAGGGTCACTTGATCGCCGACCTGGTGGCTATCATCGGCAGTGTTGATATTGTCCTGGGAGATGCAGACCGGTGAACAAGTTAGCAGAACAATACGCCAACGAAATCCAGGCCATCCTGGCGAAATACCCGCCGGAGCAAAAACGCTCGGCGGTCATGCCGCTGCTTTACCTCGCCCAGCGCGAGGGCGGCTATGTCTCCAAACGCGATATCACCGATATCGCCGAGATTTGCGAAATCTCCACCAGCGAGGTCGCCTCGCTGATCGGGTTCTACACCCTGTACCACGATGAACCCGCCGGGAAAATCCGTATTCAGATTTGCAACGACCTGCCCTGCGCCCTGCGGGGGGCGGATCAATTCCTGAGCGAGCTTTGCGACGCCCTGGGCATCCAGCCCGGCGAAACCACGCCCGACGGCCTGATCACCGTCGAGGCGGTGATGTGCCTGGCCGCCTGCGACAAAGCCCCCATGTTCCAGACGCAAACCGGCGAGGGAATTGAATACCACGAAAACATGAGCGTGGAAAGCACGCTGCAACTGATTGAAACCTGGCGCGAGAAGGAGGCCGCCCAATGAGCGAATACATCCTGCTGCGCCATCGGGATATCCCCGATATCGACAAGCTCGAAGTCTACCAAAAGCACGGCGGTTTCGCGGCCTTCAAACAAGCCGTCACCCAGATGCAGCCCGATGAAGTCACCGAGGTAGTCAAAGCCTCGGGGCTGCGCGGGCGTGGCGGTGCGGGCTTCCCCACCGGCTTGAAATGGTCGTTTATCGATAAGAACAACTGGCCACACTATGTGGTCGCCAACGCCGACGAATCCGAGCCGGGGACGTTCAAGGATCGCGAGATCATGGAACGCAACCCCTTCCAGTTCCTGGAGGGCGTGGCCATCGCTTCCTACGCTGTGGGCGCCGAAGCAGCCTACATCTACTGCCGCGGCGAGTTCTGGCAACTCACCCACGAGCTGGACAAGCGAATCGCCGAGATGGAGGCCGCCGGCCTGCTGGGTGACAACCTCTTTGGCAGCAATTACTCCTTGCGCATCTACACTCATCTGGGCGCTGGGGCCTACATCTGCGGCGAAGAAACCGCCCTGCTGGAATCGCTGGAAGGCAAGCGCGGCCAACCTCGCCTGCGCCCCCCCTTCCCCCCGTCCTTCGGGCTTTACGGCAAGCCCACCGTGGTCAACAATGTTGAGACGCTAACCAACGTCCCTATGATCATCACCAAAGGGGCCGATTGGTACAAATCGTTGGGCACCGAGGACACCGCCGGGGTAAAGATCTTCAGTCTGTCGGGTCGCGTCAAGAAGCCCGGCAACTACGAACTGCCCTTCGGCACCACCTTCCGCGAGCTGATCTATGAGTACGGCGGCGGCATCATTGACGACCGACCGGTGCGCGCCATCATGGCCGCCGGAGCTTCCTCCGCGCTGATCGTCGCCACCGAAGAAGCCCTCGATACGCCGATGGACTACGCCTCGGTGCGCACGCTCAACGCGGAACTCGGCTCGGCCTCGGTGATTGTGATCGACGACACCGTGAGCATCGACTGGGTGCTCAATAAGACGCTGCACTTCTTCAGCCACGAATCTTGCGGCAAATGCACCCCCTGCCGCGAAGGCACCTACTGGATGCGCCACATCATTGAGCGCATCCGCGACGGGCGCGGCCGGGAGCAGGACGTGGAATTGTTGCAAGCCGTCGCCCGTCAGATGCAAGGCAAGTGTCTGTGCGCCCTGGGCGAATTCTCCACCCAGGCCGTTGTCACCGGAATCGAACGCTTCCCGCAGGATTTTGAAGCTGCGGTGAAATAACCCCATCGTCGTGGAGTCCTTATGACCAGAGAAGTCACGCTAACCATTGACGGCCAGCAAGTCACCGTACCTGAGGGGACCGTGATCGTGGATGCCGCCCGCAAAATCGGCATCGACATCCCGGTGTTCTGCTATCACCCCAAGATGGAGCCGGTGGGCATGTGCCGCATGTGTCTGGTGGAAGTCGGCCGCCCAATGCGCGACCGCGCCACCGGCGAACCCGTCCTTGAAGAGGACGGCTCGCCCAAAATTCAATTCGGCCCCAAGCTGGAAACCGCCTGCACCGTCCCCGTCTCCGAGGGTATGGTGGTGGTGGGGCTGAGCGAGAAGGTGCAAACCGCCCGCAAAGATATCATCGAGTTCCTGCTCACCTCGCACCCGCTGGACTGCCCGATCTGCGACAAGGGCGGCGAGTGCCCCCTGCAAGACCTGACCATGGCGCACGGTGCGAGCGAGAGCCGCTTCATCTACGATGAAAAGATGCACCTGGAAAAGCACGTCCCCCTTGGGGATTTGATCTTCCTCGACCGGGAGCGCTGCATCCAGTGCGCCCGCTGCATCCGCTTCCAGGATGAGATCGCCGGCGACCCGGTGCTGGAGTTCTACCACCGCGGTCGCGCCACCGATGTGATCACCAACTCCGACCCTGGCTTCGATAGCTACTGGTCGGGCAACACCACCGACATCTGCCCGGTGGGCGCGCTGACCACGGCGGACTTCCGCTTTGGCGCCCGCCCCTGGGAGCTGAACAACGCTGCTTCGATCTGCACCCACTGCCCAGTGGGCTGCAACCTGACCTACAACACCCGCCGCGAGGCCAAATCCGGCGGCGAGATCGTCATCAAACGCGCCATGCCGCGGCAAAACGAGCAGGTCAACGAGCTGTGGATCTGCGATAAAGGGCGCTTCGCCTATCACTTCACCGAAAGCGAGGAGCGCCTCACCCAGCCACTGATCCGCAAGGACGGCGAACTCACCCCGGTGGAATGGGACGAGGCCCTGGCGCTGATCGCCAGTCAGTTCAAGAACGCCGGCGAAAAGCTGCTCACCCTGGTGGGTGGCCGCCTGCCCAACGAAGACCTGTTCAACCTGAAAAAACTGAGCGACGCACTGGGCGGCAAGAGCGCCCTGCACAGCCACATGGGCGGTGGCGACCTGGTGGCCCGCTACGGCCTGAGCGCCGGTTCCAACCTGGGCAACCTCGGTGCGGGCGACGCCATCGTGGTGATCGCCAGCGACCTGGAAGAGGAAGCCCCGCTGTGGTATCTGCGGGTCAAGCAGGCCGCCGAGCGCGGCGCGCAACTGATCGTCGCCAACCCCCGCCCCACCAAGCTGGAGCGCTACGCCAGTGAAGCGATCCGCTACACCTACGGCGAAGAACTCACCCCCTTCGGCGAACTGAAGGCGAAAGTGGCGGAGGCGAACAACCTGGTGGTCTTCTTCGGCAGCGAGGGCCTGGGGCTGGAAGGTACAACCGCCCTGGCCACCGCCTGCGCCGATTTGCTGGCTGCCACCAAGCATACTGGTAAGCCCAACAACGGGCTGGTGGGCGTGTGGCCGAGCGCCAACACCCAGGGCGCCTGGGATATGGGCTTCCGCCCCGGCGCAGACCTGAGCGCCGCCAGCATGTTCTACATCGTCGCCGCCGACCCGGTGGGCGACGACCCGACGACGGCCGAAGCCCTGCAAAATGCCGACTTTGTGGTGGTGCAGGAACTCTTCCTCACCGAGACCGCCGCCCTGGCCGATGTGGTGCTCCCGGCGCAGACTCAGGTCGAGCGCGAGGGCACGTTCACCTCCGGCGAGCGCCGCGTGCAGCGTTTCTACCCGATTGTCACCAACAAGAGCGCGGCGCGGCCCGATTTCGACATCGCCGCCGCCATTGGCGAGAAGGTCGGTGTGGAGCTTCAGAGTCGCTTCCCCTCCCTGGTCTTCCCACAGATCTGCGCCGAAATCCCCGCCTACCGCGGCCTGACCTATCACAAGCTGGCCGAGGTGACGGAGCAATGGCCAATTGTCGATCGCAACGACCGCTACTACGGCGGCACTTCCTACGGGAACAAGCAAGGGCTGGGGGTGCAGTTGCCCCTGGAAGGTGGTCAGTCCACCCCGCCCGCCATCCCCGCTGCGGCGAAGCTGCCCGCGGGCGAGATCATCGCTGTCCCCATCACCAGCCTGTACGACCACGGCACGATGGTGGAGCCTTCGGCGGTGTTGCACCCGCGGCTGCCCAAACCGTTCCTCCGCCTGCACCCCGGCGATGCGCAGAAGCTCAAAACCACCGACGGCATGACCGTGGGCCTGACCGTCAACGGCAGCGCACCCGCGCCGGTGCTCGTGGTGGAAGATGAGACCGTGCCCCAGGGGTTTGCGCTTGTCCCCCGCAGCATGGGCGTGCCCATTCAGACCCCCAGCAAGTTTGAAATCCGCATCGCGGAAACCAGCATGGCTTGAGGCGATCACGAGGTAACTCATGGAACCAACATTACTGATTGAATGGCTGATTAAATCCGTCATCCTGCTGCTCTTCGGGCTGACCGGGTTTGCCTACCTGACCTTGCTTGAGCGGCGGTTGCTGGCGCGCATTCAGGTGCGCATCGGCCCCAACCGCGCCGGCCCCTGGGGGCTATTGCAGCCCCTGGCCGACGGCGTCAAGCTGATCTTCAAAGAGGAACTCATCCCGCCGCAGGCCGATAAAACGCTGTTCATCCTGGCGCCGATCCTCACCGTGCTGCCAGCGCTGATTATCTGGGCAGTGATCCCCTGGGGGCGGCAGATTGTGGTCGCCGGGCGGGAGATCAACCTGTACCTGGCCGACATCAATGTGGGCGTGCTCTACCTGACCGCGGTGGCCTCCATCTCCGTCTACGGCATTACCATCGCGGGCTGGTCCTCGAACAACAAGTACGCCCTGCTCGGTGGCCTGCGCTCCTCGGCGCAGATGGTCAGCTACGAGCTGGCGCTAGGGCTGGCTTTCGTCGGCCCGATTATGCTGGCCGGTTCGATGAGCCTGGTAGATATCGTTGAGGCGCAGAAGAACGTCTGGTTCGTCCTGCCGCAAATCCTGGGCTTCATCATCTTCCTGATCGCCGGGCTGGCCGAGGTCAACCGCGCCCCCTTTGATATGCCCGAAGCGGAGCAGGAGCTGACCGCCGGTTACCACACCGAGTACTCCGGGATGAAGTTTGCCCTCTTCTTCATGGCTGAATACATCAAGATGATCGCCATCGCGGCCATCGCGGCTTCGCTCTTCCTGGGCGGCTACCGCCTGCCGTTCATCGACCTGCCCCCCATCCTGGACCCGCTGGTGCTGTTTACAAAAGTCCTCATCCTGCTCTTTGGGATGATCTGGGTGCGGGCGACATTACCCCGCCTGCGCTACGACCGGCTGATGGCCCTCGGCTGGAAAGTGTTGCTGCCGCTGGCCCTGGCGAACGTGTTCGTCACTGCCGTAATAATGGTACTCAAAGGGTAATTGAAGGAGTAACGACATGGCGTTTCCAGAACGAGCCCGTGTTCAAGAAATTGTAAAAGGGATGTGGATCACCTTCCGATCCATGTTTGAAAAGCCGGTGACCATCCAGTACCCGGAGGTCAAACGGCCGATTCACACGCGTTTCCGCGGCCGCCACGTGCTCAACCGCTACGAGAACGGCCTGGAGAAGTGCATCGGCTGTTCGCTGTGCGCCGCCGCCTGCCCCTCAGATGCCATCTTCGTGGAATCGGCCGAGAACACCGATGACGAACGCTACTCCCCCGGCGAGCGCTACGCCAGCACCTACGAGATCAACATGCTGCGCTGCATCTTCTGCGGCTACTGCGAAGATGCCTGCCCCACTGAGGCGATCACGCTGGAGGATAACTACGAACTATCTTTCACCAACCGCCACGACGCCATCTACACCAAAGAGCGGCTGCTGGTGCCCGTCCCCGAGGGCGGCGCGCCCACCCCGCAGAAGGTGGAGCCCGGCGTGTTCACCCGCGCGGTGCCGGTGATGGCCGACCCGACCGACTAGCCAAAAAGGGAACGAGAACCATGACACCTGAACTAATCACTTTTCTCACCCTGGCGCTGATCTCCATCGCCGCGGCGTTGGGCATGCTCTTCAGCCGCAACGCGGTGTATTCAGCGCTGTTCCTGATCGCCAACTTCATCACGGTGGCTGTTTTCTACCTGATGCTCGGCGGGACGTTCATCGCCATGAGCCAGGTGGCCGTGTATGCCGGCGCGATCATGGTGCTTTTCCTTTTCGTCATCATGCTGCTGGGAGCGGAGAAACTGGGACAAAGCCAGACCCTCGCCTGGCAGCGCCCGCTGGCGATTCTGCTCGGCCTCGGCCTGCTCGGCGAGATCGGCTATGTGCTGATCACCCGCCCCGAAATGCTCACCGGGGGCGGTGCCCCGCCGGAAAGCTTCGGCAGCCCTCGGGAGATCGGGCGTCTCCTCTTCCGGGAGTACCTGCTGCCCTTCGAGGTCACATCCATCCTGCTGCTGGTCGCCATGGTTGGCGCCATCATCCTCACCCGGCGCGAGAAAAGCCGCGCCTGAACCCGCAGGGGAAAGGAGAACATCATGCTCCCTGTAACCTACTATGTCGGCCTCTCTGCGGTGCTTTTCACCATCGGCGCGCTGGGCGTGCTGATTCGCCGCAATGCCATCATCATCTTCATGTCGGTGGAACTGATGCTCAACGCCGCCAACCTGGCCTTTGTGGCCTTCGCCCGCGCCCACGAGGCGCTGAGCGGTCAGGTGTTCGTCTTCTTTGTGATCACCGTAGCCGCGGCGGAGGTCGCCATCGGCCTGGCGCTGATCGTCGCTATCTTCCGTTCCAAACACAACATCGACGTTGACCAATTGAGCAGTTTGAGAGGATAAGGATGATACTTTCCGAAGTCGTAACATCAGGACCAACCTTCTTCTACCTGGCGCCCTGGCTGGTCTTCATCCCCTTGATCGGGCTGCTGCTCAACCTGCTCTTCGGCGGGCGGCTGGGCGAGAAGGCGATCGGCGGGATTGCCAGCACTGCTTCCGGGTTGACCTTCGTGGTCGCCGTGCTGCTGGCGCTTTCGCTGCGCGCCCACCCCGAGGGAACGACCGTCCCCCTGGCCGATTGGATCACCATCGGCGAGTTGCAACTCCGCTGGGCGTTCCGCGTGGATACGCTTTCCGCCACCATGATGTTGGTGGTCAGCGGCGTGGGCACGTTGATTCACATCTACGCCATCGGCTACATGCACGAGGACGTGCGCTACAAGAACGACCCGGAGCGCTTCCGCCGTTTCTTCGTCTACCTCAACCTGTTCATCGCCGCCATGATGATCTTGGTGAGCGGTGATAACTACCTGATGCTCTTCGTCGGCTGGGAAGGTGTGGGTTTGTGCTCCTTCCTGCTGATCGGCTTCTGGTATGAGATGGACACTCTGGCGCGCCCCAGCACAGCCAACGCTATGGCTGCCAAGAAAGCCTTCGTCACCAACCGCGTGGGCGATTTCGGCTTTCTGCTGGCCGCGTTGACCATGTTCTGGACCTTCAAGAGCGTGCAATTCACCGATGTGTTCGCCTCCGCCGAGCACATCGCCGAGACCAACCCCGGCGCGATCCTGGCGATCACCCTGTTCATGCTGTTGGGCGTGGCGGGCAAATCGGCTCAGATTCCCCTGTACGTCTGGCTGCCGGACGCGATGGCTGGCCCAACGCCGGTTTCGGCGCTGATCCACGCCGCCACCATGGTCACTGCGGGCGTGTACCTGGTCGCCCGCACAGCGCCGCTCTACGTGCTGGTTCCCCAGGCGCAGGCCACGGTCGCCCTGGTGGGCGGCCTGACCGCCCTGTTCGCAGCCACCATCGCGGTGGGGCAATACGACATCAAAAAAGTGCTCGCCTACTCCACCATCAGCCAGTTGGGATTCATGGTGGCCGCGGTGGGCATGGGCGCGTTTGTGGCCGGGATGTTCCACCTGGTGACACACGCCTTCTTCAAGGCGCTGCTCTTCCTCTCCGCCGGTTCGGTCATCCTGGGCGTGGAGCGCGGCCATCATCACGCCGCCCACGGCCACGGGCATCACGACGACCACAACGAGGACGCCGACCACCACGAGGAGACCTTCGACCCCGGCGATATGCGCAATATGGGCGGCATGCGCAAGACCATGCCGGTCACCTTCTGGGTCTACCTGATCGGTGCGCTGGCGCTGGCGGGCATCTTCCCGCTGGCTGGGTTCTGGTCGAAGGATGAAATCCTGGCCGAGGCCACCGACCTGAACTTCACCGTTTACGTTCTGCTGGCCGTGGCCGCCTTCTTCACCGCCTTCTACATGGGGCGGCAGATCTGGATGGTGTTCTTCGGGGAGCCGCGGCACGAGGCCGCTGCACACGCCGAGGAAAGCCCGGCTGTGATGACCGTCCCCCTGATGGTGCTGGCCGCCCTCTCGGTGCTCGGCGGGGCGCTCAACCTGCCCGGCCTGCACACCTTCACCACTTGGCTGGAGCACACCTTCGAGACCTTCCACGTCCACCTGCACGTTGGGGAGTTCAACCTCAGCGTGGCTCTCACTTCCACCGTGTTGGCGCTGGTCGCCATCGGCCTTTCCTGGCTGCTCTACGGGCGCAAGACCCTCGCCCAGGGTCAGGCCGACCCGCTTAAAGGGATTTTAGGCCCGCTCTTCACGGGCATGGAAAACAAATGGTGGATTGACGAGCTGTACTGGGCCGTCATCCTCAACCCGTATATCGCCCTGGCGCGCTTCTTCGCCGACGTGATTGACTGGCGCTTCTGGCACGACTGGTTCCACGATACAGTCATCGCCGGGACCTACCAGTGGTTCAGCAAGACGGCGCTCAACGTGTGGGCCGATCAGCGCGGCATCGACGCTTTCGCCAACGGCCTGGGCAACACCACCCAGGCGCTGGCGCGACGGCTGCGCGGCCTGCAAACCGGTTTTGTGCGTAATTACGCCCTCTCGATCTTCATCGGCGTAATCGTCATTCTTGGATATCTGATCTTGCAATAGACGAGGATACAATATGGACTCCGTTTTTCACCCCCTCACTCTGGTGACCTTCTTTCCGCTCCTCGGCGTGCTGGCGATCCTCTTCGTCAAGCCGGAGAAGAAGAACGCCCACCGCTGGATTGCGCTGGTCACTTCGTTGTTCACCTTTGGCATTTCGCTCTGGGTACTCGCCCAGTTCGACGCCAGCAATCCCGACCTGCAACTGGTGATTGACCTGCCCTGGATTCAGGTCGCCGGTTGGAACATCCGCTACGCCCTCGGCCTGGACGGCCTGAGCGTGCTACTGGTGATGTTGACCACCTTCCTGACGCCGATCTCGATCCTCTCCACCTGGACGGCGATCGAGGAGCGCGTCAAGGAATTCATGCTCTTCTTCCTGATGCTGGAAGTCGGCATGACCGGCGTGTTCCTGGCGCAAGACCTGTTCCTGTTCTACATCTTCTGGGAATTCACCCTGGTGCCGATGTACTTCCTCATCGGCATCTGGGGCGGCCCGCGGCGTATGTACGCAGCGATCAAGTTCTTCCTCTACACCATGGCCGGTTCGCTGCTCATGCTGCTGGCGATTTTGTGGCTGGGCATCTACCAGGGGACCTTCAACGTGCCGGAATTGGTTGCCAAAGGCGGCATCCCCGCGGATATCCAGATGTGGCTCTTCCTGGCCTTCGCGGCGGCCTTTGCTATCAAAGTTCCGATGTGGCCGCTGCACTCATGGCTGCCCGACGCCCATGTGGAAGCGCCGACTGCCGGTTCGGTCATCCTGGCCGGTGTGCTGCTGAAGATGGGCACCTACGGCTTCGTGCGCTTCAACCTGCCGCTCTTCCCGGCGGCGGCGGTCAAAGCCGCCCCATGGATGGCGCTGCTGGCGGTGATCGGCATCATCTACGGCGCGGCGGTCTCCTACGCCCAGCGCGATATCAAGAAGCTGGTCGCCTACTCCTCCGTCAGCCACCTGGGCTTTGTGATGCTCGGCATTTTCGCCCTCAATCCCCAGGGGATCCAGGGCGGTATCTTGCAGATGATTAACCACGGCCTGAGCACGGGCGCGTTATTCCTCCTCGTCGGCATGGTGTACGAACAGACCCACACGCGCGATTTCGAGGTCTACGGCGGGCTGTGGAAGCTGATGCCGGTCTACGGCACGCTGACCCTGATCGTGGCGCTCTCCTCGATGGGCCTGCCCGGCCTGAACGGCTTTGTGGGCGAGTTCACCATCTTGCTGGGCGCGTTCGGCTCCAAGACCATCGGCTCGCCGTGGTACGCCGGATTCGCCGCCGTAGGTGTGATCCTGGCCGCGGTTTACATGCTCTACATGTTCCAGAAGATGTTCCTCGGGCCGGAAGGTTCGATTGTGGAAGAGGTCAAGAAGCACGGCCACGCGCTGCGCGACCTGAACGCCCGCGAGATCATCACCCTGGTGCCGTTGCTGATCTTCATCTTCTGGATCGGCCTGTACCCCAAGCCCTTCTTCGCCCTGATGGCCCCCGCGGTGGACAAACTGGTCGCCGTTGTGCAGGCCGCTGCGGTGGCGATGCACTAAGCCTCACCCGGAGCCGGTGGCTTTCACCAGCTCCTCAAGGGAGACGCTATGACAACACAAGATTTCCTTTCCATCCTCCCGATCATCGTCCTGGTCGCCTGGGCCAGCGTGCTGCTGCTAATTGACCTCTTTGCCAGGAAGAACGAGAAGCTCACCCCTGCGCTGGCCGCCATCGGCCTGCTGGCGACGCTGGGCAGCCTGGCAGCGCAATCGGGCGAGATCGTCGGTTTCAACGGCATGGCCGTGGCCGACGGCTTCTCACGCCTGCTGAACATCCTCTTCGTCGTCAGCGGTCTGGCGGGCATCGCCCTGGCCTACGATTACAATCAGCGCATCGGCATCGCCCGCGGCGAATACTACGTGCTGCTGATGTACTCGGTCAGCGGGATGATGCTGATGGCAATAGCCGCCGACCTGATCGTGGTCTTTTTAGCGCTGGAGCTGCTCTCCATCCCGCTCTATGTGCTGGCCGGGTTCGCCCGCCCACGGCAAGATTCCGAAGAAGCGGCGATGAAGTACTTTCTGCTCGGCGCGTTCGCCGGTGGCTTCGTGGTCTACGGCGTGGCGCTGGTCTTCGGCGCCACTGGCTCCACCGCCCTGAGTGAGATCGTCGCCGCGGTGAGCGCCGGAAGCGCCGACCTCACCCTGCTACTGGTCGGCGCGGCGTTGATCCTGATCGGGTTCGGCTTCAAAGTCGCCGTGGTGCCCTTCCAGATGTGGACGCCGGACGTGTATCACGGCTCGCCCTCGGCGGTGACCGCCTTCATGGCCGTCGGCGCCAAGGCCGCAGGGTTCGCCGCCCTGTTGCGCGTCTTCGTCGCCGCGCTGCCTGAACTCTACGATGCGCTGATCCCGGTGATCTGGGTGCTGGCCGCGCTGACCATGATCCTGGGCAACGTAGTCGCCATCGCGCAGAGCAACATCAAGCGCATGCTGGCGTATTCGAGCATCGCCCATGCCGGTTACATCTTTATGGCGCTGGTGGTCTTCGGGCAGGCGGATGTCGCTGGCGACGCCGTCGCCGCGGCGCTGTTCTACCTGCTGGCCTACGCCATCACCAACTTCGGCGCCTGGGCGGTGGTCATCGCCCTGGAGAAAGCCGCCGTATCGACAGACGCGGCGCAAGGCGGGCTGGAACTGAACGACTACGCCGGTTTAGGAGCCAAGTACCCCGCCCTGGCTGCGGCTATGGCGGTCTTCATGCTCTCGTTCACCGGCGTGCCGCCCACGTTGGGCTTCGTCGGTAAGTTCTTCCTCTTCCGCGCCGTGCTGGAGGGCGGTTTCGTCTGGCTGGCGATCGTGGGTGTGGTCACTTCGCTGGTTTCCGCATACTACTACCTGCGAGTGGTGGTGATTATGTACATGCGCGAAGGCGATCCCACCGCCGAGCGGCCTGCCCTGCTGCGCCTGACCACCGCCGTCACCGCGGTGGGAACAGTCGCCCTGGGCATCCTCTCCCTGCCCCTCTTCCAATGGGTCAGCCAGGCGGTGCTGAAGCTGTTTTAAATCCAACCTCCCGCAGGTTTCAAAACCTGCGGGAGGTTTAAGGCAATCTAAAGACTTCCGATTTCTGCGAGAAATCGGAAGTCTTTTTTTATCCCTCCGCCGATAGCACCCGCATTTTCTCCACGCATTCCACCGGCCCCAACAGGGTGATCTGGTCGCCGCTCTCCAGGCGGGTATCCCCATTGGGGACGATGAGCTGGCCGTTCTTACGCACAGCAAGCACCATCAAATCTGGCGGAAAGACCAATTCACGCAGCGGGGTGTTCAGGTAGTGAGCATTGTGCACCACCACTTCCCAGATTTCTTTATCATCATCAGTGCGGACGAGCAACTGATACAGCGTCGGGTTGCGCACCAGCAAAGTGAGCAGCATGACCTGATCGGTAGCCGCATTCATCGGCGTGACGCCGATCTTCTCGAAGCGCGGGATCTCCCCCGGCGCGGAGACGCGCGCCACCACATGCTCGATGCCGTAGGTGGAACGGACGAACTCACAGATGCGGTAATTCTTCTCCACATCGCTCACCACGCAAACCATGCGATTGGCGTGGTTGAAGTGTTCTTCCGTTTGCGGGGAATACCGATCGGCCTCGGCGAGCACGGCGGTGAAACCACGCTGGCGGGCGCGCTCCACACGCCTGGGTTGATCGTCAATCAACACCACAGTGTCGTTGTGCAGGCGCAATTGCTCCGCCACCTGCATCCCCAGCACGCCAGCCCCGACAATAATGGTCACCGGCGGTTGTTCCGTCGGCGCTTCTTTGATCAACCGATTGAAAATCATCGGAGCGATGGTCACCGTGACGATCGCCACCAGGATAATGGCCGAGTTAATCGACTCCGAGATCACACCCAGGCGCAGACCGATCGCCGAGGCCGCGATAATCAGCGAAAGGCGCGCCGAGAGCAGCACTCCGGCCCCCAACGTCTCCTTCCAGGGGAAATTCAGGCGGAACGTCAGCGCGGGGAGCAATTTGACCACCACCGCGGCAATCAGCAATAAGGGCAGCAACAGCAGCGCCTGGGAGGAGGACATCAACGCGGCCAGGTTGAAATCCACTCCCACCATGATGAAAAAGATAGGGATGAAGAAGCCAAAGCCGAACGACTCTAACTGGTGCATGGTGTCTTCATCTTCGGCGGTGCTCAACAAAGAGATCACCGCGCCAGCCAGAAAAGCCCCCAGGATGATCTCCGTCCCCAGCATCTCCGCCAGGGCGACGAAGACCAGCATCATGGTAAAGGCCGCCCGCACCTTGATCTGCGCCGTGGCATGGCTGAGATCCTCCATCACCCGCCGCACCGCGGGGATACGGTTGAAAAACAGCATGCCGAAGTGATACATCACAAAGAAAGCCACAAAGAGCAGCCCGATCAACAAAAGCTCCGGCGTCAGGCCGCGCGAGAGAGCGGCTACCACCACGGTAATTAACAACATGGTGGCAAAATCGGCGATCAACGCCGCCATCAACAGGCTCTGACCGTAGCGCCCGCTGCTCATGCCGCGCTCTTTGAGCACGGGAACCACAACCCCCAACGAAGTGGTCGAGAGGATCAAGGCAATCATCCAGGGGTTGGTCACCAGACCGGCGCGCGTCAGCCCAAAGCCAACTGCGGTGGAAAGCATCAAGGTGAGGCCAAAACTGATCACACCCAGCCCCAACGGCCCGATAGGGCGTTTGCCCTTCGCCTTGCCCTCTGACGGCTCTCCCCCTATAGCCGAGAAATCAATCTCCATGCCGGAGAGGAACATCAGGAACACGAACCCCAGCTCGGCAAGCAGATCGAGCACCGGGTCGTGGTTCGCCACCCAGCCCAAACCAGAGCGCCCCACCAGAATACCAGCGACGATCTCTCCGACCACAATCGGCAGTTGCAGCTTCTTAAAACGCGCGAGCACCACCGGCACGGCAAAGGCCAACACCAATACAAGTAACAACGGCAAGAACGACAGCGTTTCTTCCATCAGCGTTAACCGCCATATAATTTTCGATGGACAATGCTCAGGGCGCGCACTTGCTCCGCCGCGTGGTATGAGGAACGCACCAGCGGCGCGCTCTCCACCCACCGGAAGCCGATCTCCATGCCAAATTCCTTCAGCTCGGCGAATTCCTCCGGCGTGTAGTAACGTGCAATCGGCAGGTGCTTGCGGCTGGGTTGCAAATACTGCCCGATGGTGAGGATATCCACGCCCCAGGAGCGCAGGTCGCGCATCGTCTCTTTAACCTCGTCCATCGTCTCCCCCAACCCGACCATGATGCCCGATTTGGTCAGCACTTCAGGGTCAAGCCTTTTGGCGTTACGCAGAGTGGCCTCCGCCCAGGCGTAGTTATCCTGTGGTTGGACATCCTTGAAAAGGCGCGGTACCGTCTCGACATTGTGATTGAGGATCTCCGGGCGGGCTTCCATCACAATGCGCAGGGCTTCCACACTGCCCTTGAAATCGGGGATCAGCACCTCGATGGAGCAGCCGGGGATCAACTGACGGATGCGCCGGATCACCATGGCGAAGATCGGCGCGCCGCCATCGCGACGCTCATCGCGGTTGACGCTGGTGATCACGGCGTGCTTCAGGTTCATCTGGGCGACGGCCTGCGCCACGCGCTCCGGTTCATCCCAGTCCAGCAAATTCGGGCGGCCATGTTTGATATCACAGAACCCGCAGGTGCGCGTGCACACATCGCCGAGCATCAAAAATGTGGCTGTGCCTGCTCCCCAGCACTCCCCCAGGTTGGGGCACATCGCCTCCTCGCAAACAGTGTGCAACGCTTTGGCGCGCATCAGGCGATGCACTTCTTCGTAAGCTTCCCCCATGGGCGCGCGCACGCGAATCCACGGCGGACGGCGCCTGGGGGTGGTATCGATCTCTTCCGGTTTCACCCGGTCGCGGGTGGGGTTGATGGTCATGCCGTCTCCTTAATAGAAAAGTCGCCCCCAATTCTACCCTGCAACGCCACTTTCCACAATTTGCGCTCAACAAGCGCGCTCAAACGATATGGCCCAGTGTTCACCACGGGGATACAGAATAACCGAGGATTTCCTCGTGAGGATTCACGCGCCCGCTTCCACCTTCAGGCGCAGCCCGACGACGGCTTTCACGCGCACGCGCACACCTGCGGGGATGTCTACGCCCGCAGCGGATTCGGCGCTCCACATTTCCCCGGCCACATGGACGATCCCCACCCCCTGCGCCGGGATGCTCTCTTTCACCACACCCACCTTCCCAATCAGGATTTCCCGCCCGCTGCGCAAGGGCGCTTTTTGAGCGCGCACGGCAAAGCCAAGTGCCAGGGCGAACAGGCCGCCTGTCGCCAGCGAGGTCGCTACCACCAGCGGAACCGAGACACGCAGCGCCGGCGGTGTGACTGGGGTATTGAACAGCACCAGCGCGGCCACAATCAGCGAGCCGATCCCCGCGGCGGTGAGCGCGCCGTGCGTCGGAGCCTTGACGTCCAGAACAAAGAGCGCAAACGCCGTGAGCAGGAAAATCAGTCCAAACCAGTTGACCGGCAGCACCCCCAGGCCGTACCCGGCCAACGCCAGGCACACCACGCCAACGAACCCGGCCACCCACCCTCCGGGGCTGGCAAGCTCGAGCAAAATCGCCTGCACGCCAACGCTGAGCAGAATAAACACGATATTGGGATTGGTGAGCACAAACAGCAGTTGTTCCAGTAGCGAAAGCCCCAGTGGGATCACCTCGGCCTCGGCGGTGTGCAGCGTCACCGCGCCGCCGGGCAGCACAACCTGACGCCCATCTAGCTGACGGAGCAGATCGGGCAGATCCTCGGCGATCAAATCCACCAGCCCGGCATCCAGAGCCTCCTCCGCGGTAACCGCCTTGGCTGACTCAATCGTCGCTTCCGCCAGGCGGAGGGCTTCCTCGCCACGCCAGGCCGCCAACGAACGCACCTGCGCCTTGAGGATCTCCTTGACTTTCGCCTCCAGCGTCTCGCCGATATCCTCCCCCTGCGCGCCGACCGGGCTGGCCGCGCCGATGGCCGTCTCTGGGGCCATGGCAGCCAAGTGCCCGGCCAGGGTAACCACCGTACCGGCGCTTCCGGCGATAGCCCCCCGCGGGGCGATATACACCACCACCGGCACACGGCTGGCGCGCAGCAACTCAACGACATCAGTCATGGCATCAATCGCTCCCCCCGGTGTGTTCAACTGAAAGATCACCACTTCGGCTCCGCGCCGCTCCGCTGTTTGAATCCCCCGTCGAAGATACTCAGCCATTACCGGCGTGACCGGCCCGTCGGCGGTCAACACCAGCGCCACCGGCGACTCGCCCTGCGCCACAGCGAACGTGAAAACCCCCAACACCAGACACACCGCCGTAAGGAAAGCCGCTCGCAGGCGAACCTTCATCTACCCCTCCATCAAGCGCTCCGCCTGCGCCGCCCAATCGGAAACGTCCGGAACGCGCCCCGTGGGCGCGAAGATCGTCTTCAGCTCCGCTTCCGACATCGCCGCCAGTTGGGCAAAACGGGTCACGCCAGCCGCGTTCAGTAAAGCAGCGTACTTCGGCCCGATGCCCCGGATGCGAGTCAAATCATCGGGTTCGGCGCGCGCCACCGGCTGAGACGGGGGCTTCGAGGGTTCTTCTTCTGGAAAGGTGGAGGGCGCAGCCGCGGGCCTCGCCGGTTTCACCTGAACGGGCGTCTGTTGTTTTTCCAGCCACCAGCGCACCAGCAAGGCGGCAGCAATGCCCAGCTGCAAGCCCCACCACCAGGCGGAGGAACGTCGCCGGGCCTGAAAGAAAATCTGCAAGACATTCATCGTTTTTCCCTCCACGTTTGAATCCATTCGCCGTGCATCATCGCCGCGGCCAGGTACAACCCCGGAACCTGGCTGAGCAACACCAGCGACATCAACCCCAGCCACGCCAGCCGCATTCGGGGAAGCGCGCCCATCGCCAGATGATAGAGATCGCTCAAGCCGTTCTCCAGCGAGACCAATCCGGCGCTCAATGCTTCAACCTGATCCCGCAGAACAGCCACCTGCTGACGGGTGGCCTGTAAGTCGGCTGCCAGCGTCTCCGCCTGCTGCCCCACCGTCACCGCGTTCTGGCTGGCGGCTTCAAGATCATCTCCCATGGTCTGTAATTGCTCAGGCAGCCCTTCCAGCCCGCCGCTGACATCCTCCAGGGCAACATCGAGGGGCACCGCGGGGTCGTACTCCACCCCCAGGCCAATCTCCCAGTCCGTCCCAAAGGGGTTGGGGATCGTCAGGTTGATACCGGCCAAAATCCCCAGGGTCTGATCCACAGCAGCGGCGGTTTCGATCAAAGTCGGCATGGCCGCCTGCACATCGTTCAAAGCCGCGGGTATGTCCACAGACACAACCTGCGTAACTCTTTCGATCAGCGCGGCGCTGTCGTCGAGCGTCGTGGCGGCAGCGAGGGCGGTTTCCTCCGCGGTGATCAGCGCGGCATCCGTCGCCGCCAGGGCGGCCCCGGTCTCGGTCAGCAGGGCGCGCCCGGTCGCCAGTTGATCCTGCACCGGGATCATGCGCTCAGTAAGCCGCGCCTCGGCCTGGGCGAAAAAGCGGCCGCCGAAAACCATCCCGGCCAGGCTCAACCCCGCCCAGACCAGGCTGACCAGCAGCTTTAACCATCCCATGACGAATGAAACGCGTGGTGTGTTCATGGCGAATCTACTTTACCACCAATGTATCGTTTTTCGCAACTCGGCGGTACAATTCATCCGCATGGCCACCACAAGAAGGGGTTGTTCAGGAGGTTGAACATGACGAAACGTCCGATGATATCGCTACCATCGTTTTCATCCGGTTATCCATTCCGCAACTTGGTCTTTCAGGGGGGCGGAGTCAAAGCATATGGTTATCATGGAGTGCTGCGCGTGCTTGAGGAGCACGGCATCCTGAAGCAAATCGAGCGCGTCGGGGGCACGTCAGCCGGCGCGCTGCAAGCCACGCTGCTCAGCTTTCGCCTCAGCGTCGAGGAAACGATTGCGCTGTACAAATCCCTCGATCTCACACAGGTGCGCTCCTCTTCAGCCAACGACGAGGCCAATCGTCGTGAAACCCGCTTGCTAGAAGCGCAGCTGGGCAAGGTGCGCGGCAACCTGAGCGCCATCAACCGGCTGATCCGCCGCTTTGGGCTCTATTCCAATGACTACATGCGCGCCTGGCTGGAGGAAACCATCGCCCGTCAATGCGACGGGGACGGGCGCGCCACGTTCGCCGATTTTCGCGCCCGTGGCTTCCGGGACCTGTATATCGTGGTCGTCAACGTCTCCCGCCATCGGGCGGAGGTCTTTTCGGCAGAGACGACGCCCAACGTCGCCGTGGCCGATGCCGTGTTGATGTCGGGGAGCATCCCCTTCCTCTTTGAGGCCATCCAATTCGACGGCCAGGCCATCGGCCAGGGGGATTATTACGTGGACGGCGGCGCGCTGAGCAACTTCCCCATCAACCTGTTCGACGCCCCCGAATTCGCCGCCACCAGCCGTCACTTCACCTATGGGATCAACTGGGAAACGCTGGGCTGCCGCCTTTACACCCCCGAAGATTGCCCCCAACGCGAAGAACCGATCACCAACCTGATCCATTTTGCCGAGAATCTGATGGAAACCATCGGCGAGTTACAAAACACCACAATCAACTACCGCGCCGCCGATCGATTACGCTCCATCAACGTGAGCAATTGTTGCGTCTCGCCGATTGATTTTGACATCCGCCCCGAGATGAGCGACCCGCGCTACCGCCAGATGGTCGAGAGCGGCGAACAGGCCGCCCGCGAGTACCTAGCGAATTACCGCCTGCCCACCGATCGCTTCGCCGACATCAAAGAGAAGATCGCCGAGTTCATCTCCGTGTGGCGGTGACCCCACAGCACTCCCCCCATAGAATCAAAACGGCCCCCGAAATTGCCGGGGGCCGCGGCTTTAACCAGGATAGTGCTTCTTCTTCAACACAGGCAGGCCGTTCTTGCTCTCTGAGACCTCATACCCGGCCGGGACGATGTCCAACGCGCCCTCGGGTTTGACCTCTTTTGCAAAGAAATACAGTGTGCGCTGCTTGCCGGTTTTGGTTATGGTGGTTTTGCCGTGCAAATAGTAAGTTGTGCCTTTGGAATTGGTAAAACTGAAAGCCATCGGGAACTCTCCTTTTCATAAGAAGGTAAAATGTTGCGCCAGGCAAAGCAGCACAACGGCGACTGATGGTTGGCACCCCTGGTGTAATTGTCATCAAAATGGGGGGACGCTGCAAGTATAGTGTACCTGCGTAGATCACGCAAGCACAGTTTTCGCTAGAGTGCACTCAACAGATGCAGATATTGCAGTCAATGTTCACCACGGAGTCACGGAGACCACCGAGAATTTCTCTGTGGAAGTTCGCCAAGCCACTCCGTGTTCTCAGCGTCTCCGTGGTAAACACACACAGCTTCTGCTGCAACCTTTGAGTCCGCCTTCCCTTCTACCCAATCTGACCGAGGATCAAACGTAAGCCCATCAAGGCCAGCAAGATCAACACAATCCGTTGAAAGGTTCTGGCGTCAATCACGCCATCCAGGCGGGTGCCAGCCAGGATGCCAAGCAACAGCGCGGGCAGCGAAAGCGCGTAATAACGCCACACGGCAGCCGTCAGGTTGTTGTTGACAAAATGCGCCCCGGCCACCAGCAGGCTGGAAAAGATAAAAAACCCCTGCATGTTGCTCTTGAATTCCACCGGTTGCCAGCGACGGCAGTTAGCATAGATCACCACGGGCGGGCCGGAGGTATTGTACGCGCCACCCAGCATCCCCGCGAGCAACCCGAAGAGATACGCCCAAATGGGCGCCCGCAGGGCCGGCAGCGCGATCTCCAACAAGGCGTAGAGCGCGTACCCCAGGATGATGATACCCAGCAAAGTCAGCACAATGCGCTCCGGGACACGCTCAAGGAGCAACAACCCCAACGGCACGCCGATCAGCGAACCGGCGATCACCCGCCAGATCACCTGGAAATTGAGCGCCTGGCGGTAAATCACCAGCAGAATCGCCTCCAGGGTCAACACCGCCACGGCCACCAGCGGTGAGGCCGCCTGGATGCCGATCAACGCGGGTAAAAAGGCCATCGCCACCAGCGCCGACCCAAACCCCGAAAGGCTCTGCGTGAACGCGGCCAGAAAGATCACGAGGAAGATACCAATATCAGTCATCCTGATAGTGTCTCCCTTCAGCAAAGCCCACCCCTTCCACAAAACCGCGCGCCCGCTCGGCGAGCGGATACCCCTCGTTGAGGGTTTTCCAGAAGGCCGGGCTGTGGTCGTTGTGCAGGCGGTGGACGAGTTCGTGGGCGATCACGGCGTCAATCACCCACTGCGGCCAGTCTTTGATCTTATCGCTGATGCGGATGTGGCCGTCGGTGCGGCCGCCGTTAGTGCAGCTTCCCAGGCGGGTGTTCATGTTGCTCACCCAGCGGATGGCTTTCCATTGGATGCGCCCGCCAAAGTACTTCTTGTTGATGTACTCGGCGCGCTGCTGAAGTTCGGCGTCCGTGCGGCGCTCGGCCAGCTTCTCTTGTTTTTGCAGATGATCGGCCACCTGATCGAGTAACCGCCCGATCACCGCGTTGGGCAGGCGGTAGGGCACGCGCAGCAATATGCTACTATCTGCCTGCCAGCCCCAACGGGAGGATTTCTTCAAGCGTTTATCGCGGCGCACCACGACGGTGATGGCGCGGCCAGTCTGGTCGGTTATGGTATAGGTTTTATCGGACATGGGAAAAAGGCAATCAGGAAACTGGGATTGGGTAACCAGGGATTAGAGCGGCGGTCAGCCGTGCGCAGCCTATCACCGGATCAGTTGTTCGCGCCGCTCCCGTAGCCAGGCAACTCCAACACCCGCCCGCCAGCCTCAACAACGTGATAGGGCATCCAGGCCACGCCAAACAGGTCGAGCAAGATGTCTTTTTTATAAGGACGCACGGGGATTTCGGTCATGTCGTCGCTGAGATCCGCCCACTTCTCCTGGACGGCCTGAAGCGCGGCGGCCTTTTCGGTTTCCAACTCCTGAATCTGACGCTCGTAATCGGCGATGGCGGCGATGGATTCTTCCACATCTTCTTTGGCCTGCTGGGTCAGGCGGCGCTTGGTGAGCGATGTGGAGAGCCGCCTACGACGGCGGCTGAGCAGGCCGAGCAAGTTTTCGGCGTGCGTGCCGTACTCCTCCAGCTTGCGCTGGGCCAGCTCAACCTCGTCCTGCTCCAGCTCACGCTGTTCGCGGCGCAGGCGATTTTCCAGGGTTTTGAGTTTGCGTGCAAAGCGTTCTTCCACTTTGGCAAGCTCGGTATCCCGTTTCTGACGGGCGGCCTCGCTGCACAGGCGGCGGAACTCCGCCTGCGAGACCTGCGGCCCGGCGTAGACCTTCAAGGCATCGTTGGCGCGCACGTTCACCTCGGTGCTGCGATAAACCCAATCGGTGAAATCACCTTTCAAGGCGCGCAGCAACTTGCCATTATTGAGCGGAGCCTCCAGCGCGGCAAAAGTCGCCCCCGGCGCGGGGTCCCGGTCGAGGGAGCGCTCATCCAGCGGGGCGGTAAGCCAGTCCTCCCAGCGAGCGGTGCCGCGACGATCCGGCTCCAGCACCAGCGCGGTTCGAGTTTCCTCATAATCAAGGTTATATTTCCGCTGCAAGAAGCGCACCGAGGCCTGCGCCAGCAACACCGGCCGGTAAATCAACCCCTGCGCCTGGGCGTCCTGGGGCAGCGTTTGACCCGCCGCCTTAGCTGCCTGCGAGAGGGTCAGATTGTTGGGCAGGAAATACTCGTCAACCCCGGCGGGGACTGCCGGACGGGTGGCAGAGCCGGAAGGAGCCCCCACAGACGTTTGTTGATGAGCATCGGGCGCCGGGGCGGAGGCCACAGCGGCAGAAGCGCGTTTTGAGACTTTCGACGTCGTTTCAGAGATCGGAAGTCCAGCCGCGCCAGCCAGCTGATTCAACGCCGGGATCTGCGCACGGGTCAACGGCCCGGCCAGGTAGTTCATCGCCCAGCGGGTCTTGAATTGCACCGGCTTCTCTTGGTGAACGTTGTGCAACAGAAAAACGCGCTTATCCAGCGTGGATAGCAGTTTGTCATAATAGCGACGATCCAGCCCAGGCATGGCGCCCTGCAGGCCATCCAGCAGGCGGTTTTTGTCATTTTCGGTCTGCAACTTGCCGATGAACCACGTACCAGCGTTGGAAAGCGCCTTGTAGTCCAGGTCGGCGGGATTCTGCGTGACCAGCACCTGTCCAACGCCAAAAGCGCGCCCCTGTTTGAGCATCCGCAGCATGGGCGGCTTGGCAGGCGGGTTCGCCACTGGCGGCATGTAACCAAAAATCTCATCAAAATAGACCAGCGCCCGCAGGCCGGTGGTGCCGCTCTGCGCTCGCATCCAGGTTTCGATGGCGGCGTAGAGTAAAGTGATGAAGAACATACGCTCCGCATCGTTCAGGTGGGCGATGTAGAACACGCTGTGGCGTGGCCGCCCATCCGGCGCATAGAGCAAACCAGAGATATCCAGCGGCTGGCCCTCGATCCAGGACTGAAAGCTGGGCGCGGCCAGGATGTTGTTGAGCAGCATCGCCAGTTCAAAGCGATCCTTCTCCGGGAAGAAGGTGTTGACGTCGAAGACCCCCAGCTTGGCAAAGGGAGGGTTCTGAGTTTGAAGGATCAGCTCGCCCAGATCAAGGTCTTTTCCCTGGCTCCAGGCGTTTTCAAAGATATTGGAGAGCAGGATGTGCTCGCGCGAGCGCACCGGGTCAATATCTCTCAGGCCCACAAGCCCCAGCAGTGCGGTCACCGTGCCGGAGATTTTCTGGCGCAACAATTCCTTGTTCTCTTCCCAGGGGATCTCCGGCGCCTTCAGGCTGGCGAGGATGCTGACCGGCAGACCGGCGTCCGAGCCGGGGGTAAAGACGGCGAATTGAGCAGCGTTCTTCAGAGCGCGCAGCCGCTCGCTCCCCAGGCCCCATTCGCGAAGACTTTTCTCCCAACGCGCGGCGACATCCGCGGCAGCCTGCTCGACGGTTTTGCCCTCGCGCCGGGCTTCATCGGGGTTGATCCAGGGCTGAAAGTCGGCGGGGAGCAGATCAGGGAAGTGCAACAGTGCGTTGGTGATATCCCCTTTGGGGTCAATCATCAGCGCGGGGATACCCTGCAATGCGGCCTCCTCGAGCAGATCAATGCACAGCCCGGTCTTGCCAGAGCCGGTCATCCCGACGACCACAGCGTGAGTGGTCAGGTCGGCGGGGTCATAAAGCAGGGGCTTATCCGCATCGAGGATACGGCCAAGGTAGAACTTCCCTTTGGTATCGAGCATAGAAGACTCCTGATTTTTTTTAACGCAGAGCCGTGGAACTTATTTTGAACATTATACCCTTGCGTCTGGCGTGAAACTGAACAATTTTACCTGAGTTTCGGTCAAGGGATTTTAGCGAAAACTCATCGCTTTCGCCGAGAATAAACCAAAGCCCCCCCTTTTAATACCGCGTGCAGCCCAGGCGGGCGTTGATGTTTTCCAGGATGGCGTCGCGCTCCGGCGAGGGAGGGGTGTCGGCGGCGATGCGCTCCCAGGTTTCACATAGCATCGGCCCCATAAACTGATTAATCCGCAAGGCCTCTTCGCTCAGGGCGACGGCTTTTTCCCACTCCCCAACGTGCGCGTACCCCTCAACGAAAGGGATACGCTCCGAGGCATGGTTTGGGGAATCCTCCAGGGTAAAGGCGATATCCCCCAGGCGGGCGACCTCCTCCCAATCCCCGCGCTGACGGGCCAGATCGGCTTTTTCAAAATAGAAGCACCAGTTCTTCAATTGGGGAAGAGCCGCCAGCACAGGCGGCAGAACGGCTTCCTGATCAGGATCGAGGATAATCCGCCCTGGGTCAGAGTAAGGCAGAGCATCCCGCACGTAATCGGGCAGCAGAGGATAATACAGATCGCGGCGCCCATCCATCACCCGCAGGCAGGCTGGCGGGCGGTGATACACCACCACCGAGTGCGAGGATGCCCCCCGGAAAGGATAATAACGATAAACCGAGTTGAAGATCGGGTGTCCCTCAATCTGAGGCTCATCGCGGCCAAAGCGCAGATCAATATAAAAGATATTCAGAGGCAGTTCCCCTCCGCCGAAATCCGGCGCGTACACCCAGTTCAACGGCGCGGTGAGGGAGTTATCAGTCGAGCGGACGTAAGGCAGTTCATTGGTCAGGATGGCCGTCCCCGCTTCCAGAGCGGGGATGCGCGTGGTGAGCTGCTGGAAGAAAGCAACCTGATATAACCAATCGCGCCGGTAGCTGATGGCAATCTGGTTATGATACCCCGTGGCGAGGCCAACCCATAGGCCCAGCACCAGCACCTGGAGCGCGGGGCGGCGGAAGAGCCGCTCGATCAGCCAAATCAGCAACAGACTGGCGCCGAGCATCATTGGCAGGTTCAAGCGGTCATTGGGAAAGTCCAGACGGGGATCCAAGCCGGCAGCCCAAGAAGGCAGCGGACTGAGGATTAAAGCCGCCGCGCCGAAGATCAGCACTTCAACGCCCGATGAGCCCCTTTCTCCCTCTGTATCCGAAAAGATCAGGTACAGCAGAACACCGCTGGTCACAGCCGCGGCGACGCCCCAGATCAACAATCGGGCGCGCACGCCGAACAACGCCGGATCCGGCAATCGAAAGGCCAGCAACCAGCTTCCCAAACCCGCCGAGAAAAGATCGCCCACGGCCTGCCAAAGCAATTGCCCCAACCCCGCTGCCGCCTGCGCTTCGACCTCCTCAAAAATCACAATTGAATAGTTGACGCGCAACGAAACCAGATACCGCCAGGTGAAAATCCCCGCCAGAATGACCAAATAAGGCAGCCAGGCGAGCAACGTCTTTTTGAGGGCATCCCGCCATGGGCGGACTTCGCGGCGAACCAGCAGCCAGATCAGCACCGGGCGCGCCAGTTCCAGGCCGTAATAGTATTCCGTGGTGAACATGGCGATCAGCGAGAGCGCCAGCGCCGCCGCTGTGTATTGCCGGAATCGGAGGGGATGCTCCAACGCTCGCGCCGTCAGGCCAAAAGAAAGGAAGAAGGGGATCAATGGAAACAGATGACGACTGGTGTTGACGGCCACAAACTGATGGCTGAACGCCGGATACACCAGAAAGAGCAAAGTGATCCCCTTGTTACGGCGGCGCTCACCTGGCCAGACCTGATTCAGCATCCAGTGGAGGGCAAACGCCCCGCCGAGGCGAAAGGCCAGGTTATAAAGCTGCCATCCGAGGGGAGATTCGCCAGCCAACAGCGATCCAATGTACAACACCACGCCGGAGAGCGGACGGTGCTCCGCGTCAATTTGCAGCATCCCCCGCGGCCCCATGACGTGCGAGAACCACACCCAGGGCCAGTCATCCCAATAAAACCCCAGATGCCGTAATTGCAGGCCGTAGGCAGCGAACCCCACACCGAGCACGACCAGGGCGAAGAAGCCGCGAGTCTTCGTCAGCGATTGCAGGCGTGCCAGAACATCCTTACTGCGTTCAGGCGAGGAAGGAGCCATCAAGCGCTCAATATTTGTACTCTTCGCGCACCGGGCTGAACACATCCATCACTTTGACGGGCTGATCGAAGGTGCGGGCCTCGTGCTCCACGCCGCCAGGGATGACATACACATCCCCCGGTTGGAGCCGCCTGACCTCACCAGCCACGGTGAACTCAATTTCCCCTTCGAGGACGATCCCCACCTGCTCATGTGGGTGACTGTGCATCGGCAGGTGGGTGTGGGGGTCAAGGTCCGCAACGGCAACCAGCATTTTCTCACCCCAAAACGTGCGCGCGTTGATGCCAGGGAGCAACTCTTTGGCTTGACGCTGAGAAGGATTGTGAAAGAACATAGAGCCTCCGGATTTGATGGGGGTTAGTGATTAAGTGATCAGGTGATTAGGTGACTGGGGGATTGGGAGAGAGGGGGGAACAGGCAGAAGGAAACCCTAATCACCAAATTACCCAATAACACAATAACCCCGTCACCTTCTACCGATTCGCATCCGCAAAAAGACGCTCGAACTCAGCCAGATATTGCGACGCGATCGCTGGATCATAGATCGCCAGCACATTCTCATCATTGCGTTCCTCGGCGCTGCGGCTGAAATTATACGACCCCGTAATTACCACCTGACCATCGATCACGATGAACTTATGATGCATATTATACACGTTGCCATCCAGGCGTACATCCAGTCCAGCACCTCGCAGGCGGTCGAACTCGCCACCCCGGTTCGAGCGATATTGCTCTTCTTCAAACACACCGGCAACCGTCACCCCGCGCCCAGCCTGGGCGATCATCGCCTCAGCAATAGCATCGGACGTAAACGAAAAGGCAGCAAAAACCACGTTCTCCTGCGCCTCGTCGATCAGCGCAACGATATGCGCGGCCACGCCGTCATCCGGGGAGAAGTAGTTTTCCACCCTCACGCCATCCAGATTCAGGGAGGGGTTCGGCGTCTCAAAACCAACCGACTCGCCGAACAAGCTGGCGGTGAACATTTCTTCAAATTCAGCCTGGTAGTTCGCCGCCAGGCGGGTAGAACGCACGCGCAACAAGTCATTGTTGTTCTTGTACGCCCCGTTGACGGTGAAGTTCATCGAGCCGGTCCACACCTCATAGCCATCGATAACCACAAATTTATTGTGCATACGCCCCTCGTTCCGGTCATCCACCACAGGGATGCCCGCGGCAATCAATTGCTGCATTTCGCGCTCCCCCAGGTTGTCGCTCTCGGTCACCACGCGCACCTCCACGCCGCGGCGATGCGCGCCAATCAGCGCATCGCGGATGCTCCACAAGTCCAGTTTATAAATGGCCACATCCACCGAGGAACGGGCAGCGTCAATAGCGACCGCCAGTTCTGCATCGGGGCCGCCGCGGAATGTGGCTGCCCTTGAGTTATTGGGATCTGTGAAGTAGACCTCGATGTCCCCTTCTGTTGATGTATTGGCTGTTGGCAGAGGTGAGAGGGTAATGGGTTGCGTTGTAGTAGCACACGCCAGACCAGCCAGCCATAGTAACCCCACGGCGGCCACAGCGCGCGGAGAAAAACGCATTGTTGCTCCTTTAGCGATAAAACGCCAGACACTCGCTCAATGCCTGTTCAGCAATTTCCTCATCCGCAGCCAGCCAGATGAGCAGACTCCCCGACCGAAAATAAAAATGTTTTTGGCCCAGGCCATCCAGCGCGTAAACCTTGCGTCCATCGACCTGTACCTCAACCGGCAGGCTGAACGGCGAATTCCCTTCATTGATTCGCGCGGTCATCGCGGCGGTCAGGCGCACGGCGGCGAAGGTGTTCACAGTTCCACTAGCCCACACCACAGCCTGCTTTCCATCACCATACTCGCCCACCGCGCCGGAAACAAGCGGGAACTGCAAATTGTGCAGATGGTTGATCTCTTCAACGGCGGCAGCGCCAAAGGTGTGTCTCGCCAGGGGCAATCCAGCGAGTTGCTCTGGCAACGGTGCAGGTTGAGGATGAGCAAGGCGACCAGCGTAACGCCAATATACCACCCCACCTAACAGCAATATTCCACCCAGGAAGATCAAAAACAAAGACAGGAAGCGGGTTCGCTTATTCGCCATGACAAACGATCCAATAGCAGGCTAGGGGATAACCTCAAAGGGGTTGATCTTGGCTCCATTAAGGATCAACTCAAAGTGGAGATGCGCGCCATAGGAACGACCAGTATTCCCCACCGCGCCGATCACCGTCCCCTGGAAAACGCTCTGGCCACAAGTCACGCCGACGGCGCTCAGGTGGGCGTAGGCCGATTGCCATCCCGTGCCGTGGTCAATCACGATCAAATAACCATAACCAAAGTCGCTCCAGCCGGAAAACACCACCACGCCATTATCCACAGCATAAACCGGGTTGCCCTCAGCGCCAGCGATATCCAGGCCAGGGTGAACACCCGGGGTGTAGCTATAACCGGAGATATCCCGGCTGACGGTCGGCCAGACGAAGGTATACGTACCCACCGCGCCTTCATAAACCGCGCCGCACGAACCAGCGCCATAGTACGCCGCCGAAGCCGGGTTGGCGCGCGTGATGGGGGGCGGGCCCCAATCCCTGAGGACGCGCCTCCCGCCGGGGATAATCAGCCAGGTTCCTGGTTCAATCTCGGCCTCTTCGGGCGAAGTGATGGTCAGGTCGAAGCGGTTGCCGGGATACTCCAGGATGACCTGCGGATCCACCTTGAAGAACTCGGCCACCTTCACCAGATTATCGCCTTCCTGCCACTGGTAGTATGCGCCATCCACCGGCAGGATGTTAAGTTCCTGCCCGGCGTTGACCACATGCGGGTTTTCCTCCAAAGCTTCAAAGTTCCCCCACAAAATGGTCTCCGGCTTCAGGTTGTATTCGGCCGCAATTGAAAAAAGGCTATCCCCCGGCTGAACGGTATAGGTAATCACGTCCACGCGCTCGCGCGGGGGGATGGTGGTGTGCATGGTGGCCCGGCGCACGATCCCTCGCCTCCCCTCGGAGGCCAGGGAAACCAGGGGCGGCAAAACCGCCACCGAAGGACGCGGCTCCGGCGTGGCGGTTGGCGTCAGTACAGGGGAAGCCGTTGGCACCAGGCTCACAGGATTCCCCCCATTCTGCAACCGATCCCACCCCAGAACCACAGCCAGCAGCACCAGCCCCGCAGCAAGCAGGTTGACCGCCCAAACCGTCGCCGTGCGTAATGCCTGCATTACTCCACAGTTCCGCTCGTGTCCTCCACGTAAGGCTGGCGCAATTGGACCGGTTTTTCAGCCCCCTCGCGCAAACGCTGGTTGAGCATCTCAACAAAGAATGAAAAGCCCATAGCGAAGTAGGTATAGCCTTTGGGGATGTAGAATCCCAGCCCCTCGGCCACCAGGTTGACGCCGATGAGCAACAGGAAACTAAGCGCCAGCATCTTAATGGTAGGGCGTTCGTTGACGTAGGCGCTGATCGGCCCGGAGGCGTACATCATAATGCCCACCGCGATAATCACAGCGATAATCATCACCTCGATATGCTCAGCCATACCAACCGCGGTAATCACTGAGTCGAGCGAGAAGACGATATCCAGCAAAGCAATCTGCACCACCACCGCCCCCAGGGATGGCTTCACCTTGGCAGAGGCCTTACCCTCATGCCCCTCCAGTCGGTCATGAATCTCAACAGTGCTCTTGGCGAGCAGAAACAGGCCACCGATCAACAATATCAGATCATGGCCGGAAATTTCATGGCCAAAAACAGCAAACAAGGGAGCCGTCAGGCCAATCAGCCAGGCGAGCGAGAGCAACAACAAAATGCGCGTCACCATCGCCAGCAGCAAACCGATTTGGCGACCTTGTTTTTGTTGAGCTTGAGGGAGCTTACCTGCCAGAATGGAAATAAAGATAATATTATCAATACCCAGGACAATCTCCAACACGGTAAGCGTCAGCAGGGCGATCCAGGCCTGAGGGTCGGTGAACCATTGCATAGGAAAACTCTCTCTATAAACGAGCTGCCTGGCGGCATCGTGTGATGCCGCCGCTTGGGAAGATTACGTCGTAGAGTTTAGTATAGATTAGGAAAAATGACAATGAGTCCCCCATCATCAAGCGTCGCCCTCTCAGACTTCCGAAGTCTTGACGACTTCGGAAGTCTGAGGAGCGGGGATAGCCACGATCAGTGCGCCACCCAGGCTTCTTCGGCCTGCAGGGCGCGGGTGGCCGCGGGGACGATTTTGCGGTAGACCGTTTCGGGGGGACGGCGCTCGCCATCCACGGTGAGCAACGCATCCACCGGGATACCGAACAGCCGGGCGTTCTCCTCCAGATGAGGCAAGATCAGCGCCCAGTCAGTGGCATCTAGCGCAGCGAACGTGCCGCCGTTCAACTGGTCGAGGGTCAATTTCTGATGCGGGTCGCGCACGTAGAGCGCGCCGCCCGAGGCCAGCGAAAACAGGTTGCCGCCGGGGTAGGGCGTCTCCAGGTCTTCAATCTGACCGTCATCGTTCAGATGAATGCCGTTGAGCACCACAAATCCGCCGCCATTGTGCGGGTCGCCAGCCATGAAGGATTCGGCCAGGTAATCCAGGCAGGTTCCGTTGATGATGACGCGCGGCTTGCCTACGGCGTTGATCATCGGGCGGCCGGCGGCGTTGCCCAGGATGTACGTCTCGCCGCCTTTGGCCGCGTAGCCAAAGGTCTGGCCGACATCGCCGTAAACCACCAGTTTCCCAGCCTTCATAATCTGCGCCAGTTGATCCTGCGCGTTGTTGTGCACGCGGATTTCCATTCCGTCAATCCCGGAGGCCAGGTAATCGCCCGGCGAGCCATAAACGTCCATGCGTACATCGCTCGTCTCGGTGCCGAAGCCGTTGCCAATGAAGCGGTGGCCGCGCGTGTGGACGATCACAAAACGGCGGTAGCCCAGCTCATAAAGGCGGGTGAGTTCCAGCGCTACCGAGTCCGGGCCTTCCGGCTCGAAGCCACGGGCGTCGAGCACCACCGCGGGCGATCCCTGGGAGAATGTCTGCAAGCGGCGCTCGTAGGAAGCGTAGAGAAAGCCAGGCGAGGGCGCGGCGGCGACGGCATCCACCCAACGAGCGAGGGCGGCATCGGCCATCGAGAGCACCACGCTACGACGCAGCTTCCCCGTCGGGTAGCGATGATCCATCAGGTTGGTGAGCAACGCCAGGGCGCGGGCGCGCGAGGCGTCATCCCTGGCGGCGTTGACCACCGATCGCAGCACGCCCTCCAGGTGGGCGTAATCCCACCCCGGGAGGTGACCCCGCACCCAGGGGAACAAGTCGCCCTCGGCGGGGACTTCCACCGGGGCGGCGGCACGTTCCGGCGGTGCGGGCGGGCGGCTGGCGTCCACCGTAACCGGTCGGCCAAATTTATCGGTGCAGCGCAGGCGGCGGGTGGCCGCGTCCACGCTGAACATGAACGCGCCGCCGTCGGTGTGGCTGCCGCCGCGGGCGTTCCAGTATTTATCGGCGCGCGGCCAGAAGCGCGGATCTTCCGCGGCCAGCGAGGCCAGCGCGGCGTCAATGGCCTGCTTTTCCGAGGCAGCGAAGCCGATGGTGGGGCCTTCGGGGGTGGCCTGTTGCAAGGCAAAGACCTGCGGGCGCAGCATAGAGGTATCCGTGATGCCCGTCAGGCGATACACCGGCGCAGCGCCGTTACCCCGCGTCCGGTCGGACTGGGCGATCAGGAAGAACCATGGGCCGTCAGGCGAGCTGTGCATGTGCTCGGCCTGGATCATGCGGTAGATGCGCTGTTTTTCGGGCGGCAGTTGGGCGAAGTCCCGCTCAGTGGTCGGGGCCAGCGCCTCGATCACATATTCCAACGGATAGCCATAGGTGCGGTAGAGCAGGTCAAAGACCTGCACTGATACCTCGGTATCGGTCAGGAAGAGCGGGTAGATGTTGCGCTGCTTGAGGTACTCACTGATCGAGGCGTAGTTGGCAAAGTCGCCATTGTGGACGAGGGCCTCGTTCAGCCCGATGAAGGGGTGCGCTCCGCCCGGATGCCAGACGCGCCCTTTGGTGGGGTAGCGGTGGTGGCCGATCCACACGTGGGCGTGAAACTCTTCCATCTGATAGTAGCGTACCACGTCATCGGCGTAGCCGACCATCTTAAGCACCAGCAGGTTTTTGCCGTGCGAGAGCACAAAGGCGCGCGTCTCGCCGGTGGAGGCGTAGAACTCGGTGTTCAGGCGGTAGGTGTTTTGGTAAACGATCTCATCTTCCACGGCGCGGCGCTCGGCCTCGGCCAGGCCGTGTTCCGCGATGAAGGCTTCGTACACCTCGGGTTTGACGCGCACAAAATACTGCACCACTTCCGGCGGCTGCACATCCAGACGCGGCAGGGCGCGCCAGTCGGCGATGTGCGGCTGGACGCGCACGTGGTCAATTTCAAAGGTGGGTTCGATGTGCGCCCGCTCGACCTCGGCGCGGCAATCGGGGTCCAGGTAAGCCACGGCCAGCAGGTAATCGTTTTGCAAGACCTCGGCGCTGACACCCAGCTCTTCGGGGACCAGGCCGACGGCGGCCAGCCCCCCGCCCTTGCCGTTGCCGCGGTTGCGCATCTGATCGAGGGATTGCAACAGGTGCTTCCCGGCGATTTGTTCACTGCAAGCGATGCCGATCACGCCGCAGCCGCCCTCGGCCGCTTCGTCGCGCGCCGCGGGGGCGATGAACGCCGGGCGCAGGCCGCGGCGGGAAGTCAGGAGTTTATGGATCAGGGTAGGGTTCATAAGTGTATCCCTTACTTATCCGCAGATTTCGCAGATTTCGTTCACCACAAAGGTCACAAAGGGGGTTACTCTTTTTCTTCGTGTTCCTTCGTGTGCTTTGTGGTTAATTTTTTACATAACGCAGCAAATCGGTGCGGCCGCGCAGCTCGCCGATCGAACGCAGCCCCAACTGGCGCAGCAGCGTCTCCAACTGCACCTTGAGGGCGTTGTAGAAATTGCTGATGCGCTGCTCGCCCCAATCAGGTTCCACCAACAGGGAAAGCTCCGGATCGGTGGTGGTCAACCCGTAGGGGCAGCCGCGGCCGCGCTCGCAGTTGGAGCAGCGCGTGCACCCCAGGGCGATCAAATCCCCGGTGCCGATCACGCAGCCATCCGCGCCCAGGGCAATCGCCTTGGCGATATCGTAAGCAGTGCGGATGCCGCCGCTGGCGATCACGGTGACTTTATCGCGGATGCCCTCGCTGACCAGATAGCGGTGCACGCGCGGGATGGCGAACTCAATCGGCATGGCGATGTTCTTCTTGGCGATCTCGGGCGCGGCCCCCGTTCCGCCGTAGGAGCCATCCAGGTGGATGATGTGCGCCCCGGCGTAGTAACTGCCCACCGCCACCATATCCACATCGTGCGGCGTTGAAACCTTGACCGAGACCAGCGCCCGCGGGTTGATGGTCTTGATCCAGTCCACGTGTTTGCGGTGATCTTCCACGGAATAGACTGAGTGGAAGGGGAAAGGCGAAAACAGACTGACCCATGGCACACTCTCGCGCATTTTAGCGACCGCCACGGTGGTCTTATCGCCCAGCAGGTGGCCGCCCAGTCCGGGTTTGGCCCCCTGAGCGTACTTAAACTCCACCAGACGGGCGTATCGGATGGTCTCCTCGCGCACGCCGAACATGCCGGTCGCCACCTGGGTGATGACGTGATCGCGGTAAGGGATCAGGCCAGGGGGATAGCCACCCTCGCCAGTGGACGTGAAGGTGTTCCAGCGTTTGGCAGCGCGGGCGCGCGAGACCATCACGTTCTCGCTGACCGAGCCGAAGGACATGCCACCGCCGTACCAGGGCACGTCAATGGTGATTTCGGGCAGGCCATCGCCGCGGCGGTTGAGCGGCAGGGAGAGATCCACCGGCGTATCAGAGGGTAATTGCTCTTCAGGGGGCAAGGTTTTGAAATCCAGCACGTCAAAGCCGCCGCCGGAGCGCCCCACACGGTACTCGCGCCCGTCCTGAGGCACTTCGCCGTGGGCGGCCATGTACCAGCCCGACAGGATCAGCTCCTCCGTC
>CAZZFZ010000005.1:25969-46298 GCA_964653835.1 uncultured Anaerolineales bacterium | reverse complement strand
CGCGAGGGCGGCCTGACGGTGGGCGCTGGCGTGGTCACCAAGATCATCGAGTAGGGATACTATGGCAGATCAGAAGATTCGCATTCGTTTGAAGGCATACGATCATCGTGTGTTGGATCAATCGGCCAAGCGCATCGTGGATACCGCTGAGCGGACCGGCGCGCGGGTGGTTGGCCCGGTCCCTCTGCCGACCAAGATCGAGCGCTTTACCGTTCGCCGCTCGACCTTCATTGACAAGGACTCGCACGAGCACTTTGAGATCCGCACCCATAATCGGCTGATTGACGTGTTGGAGCCTGACTCCAAGACGATTGATATGCTGATGCGCTTGAACCTGCCTGCGGGCGTGGATATTGAGATCAAGATTTAGCACCTGATATTTGCTGGTACAATAGTCGGCCTATCGCTGCCCCGGTGGCGACGGGCCGACAAAAGCGGGCTGCAAGGCCCGATAAAACTGAGTACGGCATAGCGCAAGAGTGATCGAACGAGCGGCCAAAGATGTCCTCCGCCGCGGCGAGATGACTGACTGCGTTATGGCGGGATGATGCAGCCAAGCCCAGGCTGACAGTCCCCATCATGCGCGTGAGCTGCAAAAGGTGTGCGGCTGCGCCGAAGAATGAAGGAGAACAATCGAGATGTTTAAAGGGCTGATCGGAAAGAAAATCGGCATGACCCAGATTTTCGATGATGAAGGTGTGGCTATTCCCGTCACAGTCATCGAAGCTGGGCCTTGCTATGTTACCCAGGTGCGAACTGAGGAGCGCGATGGCTACTCCGCGGTGCAGCTGGGTTTTGGTGAATCCAAACCGCGCCGCCTGACCGGTGGACAATTGGGGCATCTCAAGAAGAACGACCTGCCCCCCCTGCGTTACCTGCGCGAGTTTCGCGTCAAGGGCGTTGAGGTCAAGGAAGGCGACAAAATGACCGTCGAGGTTTTTGATGTTGGCGATCATGTGGATGTGGTTGGCCGCAGCAAGGGGCGCGGCTTTGCTGGCGCTGTCAAGCGCTATGGCTTCGGCGGCGGCCCCAAGACCCACGGTCAATCCGATCGTCATCGCGCGGTGGGTTCCATTGGCGCGACCTCTGGCACGGCGCGCGTTTTCCCCGGAAAACGCATGCCGGGGCATATGGGCAATCATCGCGTGACCGCGCAGAACCTCAAGGTTGTGTTTGTGGATGCTGAGCGCAACCTGATTGGCGTGCGTGGCGCAGTGCCAGGCCCCAAGGGCGGTCTTGTGGTGCTCAAAGAAGCGCGCAAACAATAATGGTTGGAGCGAAGCAATCATGGAAGTGAAAGTAGTCAACATGCAGGGCCGCAAGGTGGACACGGTGGAACTCCCCGTGAACATTTTTGAAGCCCCTATTAACGTCGATTTGATGCACCAGGCCTATGTTCGCCAGATGGCGAATGCCCGCCTGGGGACGCACAAGACAAAATCACGCGGTGAGGTCTCTGGCGGTGGACGCAAACCCTGGCGTCAAAAAGGCACTGGCCGGGCGCGTCAGGGCACTATCCGCTCCCCCATCTGGGTCGGCGGTGGTAAGGTGCACACACCTCGCCCGCGCGATTATTCAAAGAAGATGCCTGTCAAAATGCGCCGGGCAGCACTGCGCTCCGCGCTCTCTGCCAAGGCCGCTGAAGACGGCATTGTGGTCGTCAAGGAAATGAAGCTCGAAGAACCCAAAACGCGCCTGATGGCCGAGGCTTTGCAGAAACTGGCGGGCGATGCCAGCGCGTTGATTGTGGTTCCCGTCAAGGATGAGAACTACCGTGTGGTTGAGCTTTCGGCGCGCAACCTGCCGCAGGCCAAGACGCTGTATGTCCGTTACCTGAACATTCGGGACCTGCTGAACTACGACAAGGTGATCCTTCCGTTGCAGGCTTTGGACGCGATTGTGGAACACTTGGGATAGGTGATCAAAATGGCGTTGAGCGTTTACGATATCCTGAAACGTCCTTTGTGGACGGAAAAAACCAGCCACCAGTTCGCCAAGCTGCATCAATACGCGTTCGAGGTGGATAAACGTGCATCCAAGACAATGATTAAGGATGCTGTGGAGACTCTGTTCGACGTGCGTGTGCTGCAGGTGAACACGATGATTATGCCTGCCAAGCGCAGTCGCCGCGCCCTCAGTCGTCGTCTTTTGGTGCGCCGCAGTTCTTATAAAAAGGCATTGGTGACTTTGCACCCCGACGACACCATCGAGGTCTTTGAAGGAGTACGGTAGTCATGGCGGTAAAGAAATATAAGCCCGTGACCCCCGGTATGCGGGGCCGCACGGGTTACACATTTGAAGAGATTACGAAGACCAAGCCGGAGCGTTCGCTGGTCATCAAACGGCATACGCGCGGCGGCCGCAACGCCTACGGGCGCATCACCGTGCGTCACCGCGGCGGCGGGCACAAGCGAAAAATTCGCCTCGTGGATTTCAAGCGCGATAAGCGCGGCATCCCGGCGCGCGTGGCTGCGATTGAGTATGACCCCAACCGCACGGCCCGCCTGGCGCTGCTGCATTATGTGGATGGCGAGAAGCGTTACATCCTGGCGCCCGTTGGCTTGAAAGTGGGCGATACCGTGGTGGCTGGCCCGGATGTGGATATTCGCACAGGGAACAGCATGCCCCTGAGCGCCATCCCCACCGGGACGATGATCCACAATATTGAGTTGCAGCCCGGCCGCGGCGCGCAATTGGTGCGCTCTGCCGGGACGGCGGCGCAGTTGCTAGCGAAGGAAGGCAACTATGCACATGTCCGTCTGCCCTCGGGCGAGATCCGCCTGATCCACCGCAATTGCTACGCCACCATCGGACAGGTGGGCAACCTGGATCACAGCAACATCAAGCTCGGTAAGGCGGGGCGTAAGCGTCACCTGGGCATCCGCCCCACGGTGCGCGGCTCGGCGATGAACCCCAACGACCACCCCCACGGCGGCGGCGAAGGGCGCTCCCCCATTGGTATGCCCAGCCCCAAGAGCCCCTGGGGGCAGAAAACCCTGGGGAAGAAGACCCGTCGCAACAAACGGACGGATCAGTACATCATCCGCCGTCGCGGCAAGAAACGCCGGTAGGATTAGTCACATGGTCAGTTAGTCTGGTTGTCAAATAGTCTGAACGACTAGAGGATATACGACTAAGAGACCAGGAGACCAGGAGACTATTGATATGTCACGATCACTGAAAAAAGGGCCTTACGTAAACCCGAAGTTGCTGAAGAAGATTGAAGCCATGAATGAAAGTGGCGAGAAGAAAGTGGTTCGCACCTGGAGCCGGGAAAGCGTGATCTTCCCCCAGATGGTGGGGCACACAATCGCCGTGCACGATGGCCGCCGCCATGTTCCCATTTACATCACCGAGACCATGGTAGGGCATCGCCTGGGCGAGTTCGCGCTGACTCGGACTTTCCGCGGGCACATTGCTGAGAAGAAACGGAAGTGAGGTGAGTGATGACACATGAAATTCGCGCTCATGCTCGACATATTCAAGTTTCTCCGCAAAAAGCCCGTCTGGTGGTTAACCTGGTGCGCGGGAAAGACGTGCTAGAGGCGCTTGACTTGTTGAAGTTCGTGCCCAATAAGGCTGCGCGGCCGATTTCGAAAGTTATCGCCTCGGCGATGGCAAACGCAGAAGAGAATTTCGGTTTGAACCGCAGAGATCTGTACATCCATAAGATTGTTGCGGATGAGGGGCCGACGCGCCGATGGCGCCGTTTTGGCGCTCGCGGGCGTTTCAAACCCTGGTTGCGCCGTTCCTCGCACATTACCGTCATTCTGCGTGAGCGTGAGGCTTAGTTAGGAGAAACTATGGGTCGCAAAGTACATCCGATTGGATTTCGTCTGGGGATCAATCGCACCTGGGATGCCCGCTGGTATGCCGAAGGCGAGAATTACGTCGATCAGCTGCATCAGGATTTCGCCATTCGCGAGTTGATTTTCAAGGAAAATGAGAACGCTGGGGTCTCGCGCATCGAGATTGAACGCTACCCCGGTAAGGTGAAGGTTGTGGTGCACACGGCCAAGCCGGGTGTGTTCATCGGGCGCAAAGGCGCCAATGTCAAGAACACCCGCGCGGTACTGGAAGCGCTGGTTGGGAAGAAGATCGACCTGGATATCAAAGAGGTTGAGAACCCCGATCTGGATGCCTTCCTGGTGGCGCGCAATATCGCCGATCAGTTGGAACGCCGCATCAGCTTTTCGCGTGCTATGAAGCGTGCGATTGGTCAGGCGATGCGCCAGGGCGCGGAGGGAATCCGCGTGCAGGTTTCCGGTCGTTTGGGCGGCGCGGAGATGGCCCGCACCATTCACATGCGTGAAGGCCGGGTGCCGCGCCAGACTCTGCGCGCCGATATTGACTACGCCATCGCCGAAGCGCACACCACCTATGGGCGCATTGGCGTCAAGGTGTGGATTTATAAGGGTGAGATTTTCCCCGAATCCGAAGAGGCGCCAGAAGCGACAGAAGGCGTGTACGTCAGCGAATAGTCGAGGAAAGTCGCCGCAATGCGACTTGGAAGATAAGAGAGTGATCAACTATGTTGATGCCAAAGCGTGTAAAGTATCGTAAGCAAATGCGCGGCCGGATGAAGGGCAAAGCGTATCGCGGCTCCGAGATTAACTTCGGGGAATATGCCCTGCAGGCCCTGGAGCCGGGGTGGGTTTCCGCCCGTCAGATCGAGGCTGCCCGCCGGGCGATGACTCGCGCCATGCGCCGCCGTGGAAAGGTGTGGATTCGCATCTTCCCGGATAAGCCCATCACCAAGCGCGCTGCCGAAAGCCGCATGGGTAAAGGCAAAGGCGCAGTGGAATATTGGGCTGCTGTGGTGAAACCCGGCCGAATAATGTTTGAGGTTGGCGGCGGTGTATCCGAAGAGGTGGCCCGCCGGGCGTTGAAACTGGCTTCTTACAAGCTTTCTGTGAAGACCCGGATCGTCGCCAGCGACGCTGCCGCAGGAGAGTAGGTTATGAAAGCTGAAGAAATCCGCGAACTCTCCACCGAGGAGATCCAGGTTCAGCTGGACGAAGCGCGCGAGGAACTGATGAACCTCCGCTTCCAACAGGCGACTGGTGAACTGGTGGACTTTACTCGAATACGCATTGTCCGCCGCGATATCGCTCGGATGTTGACCATCCTCAACGAGCGAAAGCGCGCCGCGGCTACGGAAGGTGAAGCATGAACAATCGCCGTCGTTTAGTTGGTGTTGTTGTCAGCGATAAGATGCAGAAAACGGTTGTTGTCGAAGTGACGCGTTCTTATCGGCATCGTCTTTATGGCAAAGTGGTGAAAGACAGCAAGCGTTTTATGGCCCACGATGAGCTGGGCTGCAAAGTTGGCGATCAGGTACGCATTGTGGAGAGTCGGCCTCTTTCCCGGCGCAAGCGCTGGGTGGTGGAGGAAATCCTCCAGAGCGAAGAGGCCGCTTCCGAAGCGGTGGAGGCAAAGGCAGAGCAATGATTCAGCAGGAAACCCGTCTCAAGATCACCGACAACACCGGCGGGCGGGAGTTGCTCGTCATCAAGGTGTTGGGTGGCTCGCGACGCCGCTACGGCAGCGTTGGCGATGTGGTAGTCGGCACGGTCAAATCGGCGACTCCGCACGGCGCGGTCAAGAAGAGCGATGTGGTGCGCGCCGTGATTGTGCGCACCAAAAAGGGCTGGCGCCGCGAGGATGGTTCTCACATCCGCTTTGACGATAACGCGGCCGTGATCCTGGATGGCGACAGCCAGAACCCGAAAGGGACGCGCATTTTTGGGCCGGTGGCGCGCGAGCTGCGTGAAAAAGGTTATATGAAAATCGTCTCGCTGGCGCCGGAGACCCTCTAGCGCATGGCGAGATCAGTAGGAGCGATAGACGTGAAAGCAAAAATTCGAAAAGGCGATACTGTTGAAGTGATCAGTGGCCGCTCCGAAGATAAGGGCAAACGCGGCGAGGTGATTAAAGTCTACCCGCGGAAGGGTCGCGTGGCCGTTCAGGGCATCAACATCCGCAAGAAACATCAGGGCCAGTATCAGACTCAGGGTCGGAGCATTACTCCGGGCATCATTGAGTTTGAGGCTCCGATCCACATTTCCAATGTGATGTTGGTGTGCCCCAAATGTGACGAGACCACCCGCGTGGGCATTCAGCGCGACGAGGACGGCGTGCACCGCGTGTGCAAGCGCTGTGAAGCGTTGATTGACTGAGGTCGGAGAGTGAAACAATGAGCCTGAAAGAACGTTATCAAGAAATTGTTCCGGCCCTGATGAAGGCGCTGAATCTGGAAAACGTGATGCAAGTCCCGCGCATCCAGAAGGTTGTAATCAACATCGGCGTTGGCGAAGCGCTGGATAACGCCAAAGCGCTGGAAGGCGCTGTAAATGACCTGACGATCATCGCCGGGCAGAAGCCAGTGGTCACCCGGGCGCGCAAGAGCATCGCGGGTTTCAAGCTGCGCGAAGGAAACCCGATCGGCGTCAAGGTAACGCTGCGCGGAGAGCGCATGTGGTCGTTCCTCGATCGGTTGATGAACGTGGCCCTGCCGCGCGTGCGTGACTTCCGCGGCGTTTCGCCGAACTCCTTCGATGGGCGCGGGAACTACACCCTGGGTTTGCGCGAACAGCTGGTGTTCCCGGAAATTGATTACGACAAGATTGACAAAGTGCGCGGCATGGAAATCAGCATTGTGACCACGGCCAGGAACGACGAAGAAGGCCGTGAGCTGTTGCGAATGTTGGGTATGCCGTTCAGGAAGGAAGGGTAACCGATGGCGAAAACATGTATGATTGTTCGGGAGAGCCGCCGGAAATACAAGACTCGCGTTCGGAACCGCTGCAAGCGCTGCGGCCGACCGCGCGGGTACATCCGCCGCTTTGGGTTGTGCCGCATTTGCTTCCGCGAGTTGGCGCTGGAGGGCAAAATCCCCGGCGTCCGCAAGGCTTCCTGGTAATCTGGACGGAGGGTTGACACATGAGTGTTAGTGATCCCATTGCCGATATGCTCACTCGCATCCGCAACGCTGTGATGGCTGGTCAGACGGTGACCGCGATGCCTAGCTCGAAGATGAAAGTGGCTATCGCCAAGATATTGAAAAAAGAAGGTTTTATTAAAGACTACGAAGTGGTCGAGGGCGAACGCCGCGGGCAGAAGACGCTTCGCGTCCATCTGAAATACATCGGTAAGCGGCGCGACCGCCGCCCGGTGTTGACCGGCCTGGAGCGCGTGAGCAAGCCTGGCCGTCGGGTGTATGCCAGCAAGCACGATATCCCCTGGGTTCTTTCGGGGATGGGTATTGCCATCGTGTCCACTTCGCGAGGCGTGATGACCGGCCGCGAGGCGCGCAAACAAGGCGTCGGCGGTGAGGTGATCTGTAAAGTCTGGTGATTTGAATTTGACGCACGAGGCTGGCCGCTGCGCCATGCCTCGGCGGGCAGGAGGTTGAACTGTGTCGCGAATTGGTCGCATGCCAATTGAGGTGCCGCAGGGCGTGAATGTGGAGATCAAGGGAACGCACGTGCGTGTGAAGGGCCCGAAGGGCCAGTTGGAGCACACGTTCCCCGCCGCGATGAGCATCACCCTGAAAGAGGGTGTGATCACCGTGGACCGCCCCTCCGACGAGGGAACCCACCGCGCCATGCACGGTATGACTCGGGCTATCATCAATAATATGGTTGTCGGCGTCACCGTCGGCTTTGAGAAAGTGTTGGAAATCAACGGTGTTGGGTACCGCGCCGAAATGCAGGGTAAGAACCTGGTGATCCATGTGGGTTACTCTCACCCCGTTGTGGTTGAGCCGCCCGAAGGGATTACCTTTGAGGTTGGCGAGCGTAACCGCATCATTTACGTCCGCGGGTACGATAAGGCCATGGTCGGCCAGGTCGCCGCGGATATCCGTAAGGTTCGCCCGCCGGAGCCCTACAAAGGCAAAGGTATCAAATACCAGGACGAACGAATCCGTCGAAAAGCTGGTAAAGCGGGTAAGGTGTAATTATGGCAAAAATTAAGACTCGTGCCGAAGCGCGCCTTCGCCGTCATCGCCGCGTTCGGAAAAAGATCTCCGGCACGCCGGAGAAGCCCCGTTTGAATGTGTATCGCAGCTTGACGGGGATTTACGCCCAGGTGATTGATGACGAATCCGGGCGCACGCTGGCCTCTGCATCTACGATTGATGGCGAACTGCGCAAGAAGATGAAAGGCCTTTCCAAGACGGAGCAGGCCGCGCTGGTTGGCAAAGCGATTGCTGAACGCGCTCTGGCCGTCGGCATCAAGCAGGTTGTTTTCGATCGTGGCGGTTATCGCTATATCGGGCGCGTGCGCGCCCTGGCCGATGGCGCTCGCGAAGGCGGCTTGCAGTTCTAGGAACACGCGAGGAGCAGTTATGACGAACTATCAGGCAGAACAGGAATTTGATGAGCGCGTAATTGAGATTCGGCGCGTGGCTACGGTCGTCAAAGGCGGTCGCCGCTTCTCGTTCCGGGTAACCGTTGTGGTTGGCGATAACGCTGGCAGCGTGGGCGTGGGGACCGGTAAGGCCGGTGCCGTGCCTGATGCCATCCGCAAGGCGACCAAGCAGGCGCGCCAGAATATGCGTCGCATCACGATCTACGACACCACCATTCCTTATGAGGTGGTGGGTAAGGTTGGCGGCGCGCGCGTGTTGCTCAAACCCGCCTCGCGTGGTACTGGCGTGATCGCCGCTGGCGGCGTGCGCGCTGTGCTGGAGGCCGCAGGTATCTCTGATATTCTGACGAAATCCCTTGGCAGCAACAACGACCTGAATGTGGTCTACGCCACCATGGCGGCGCTGGAGCAGTTGAGGTCGCCGCAGCAGGTGGCAGATGAACGCGGTATTCCGCTGGAGCGTGTGCTGCCGTACTGGAGCCGAGGTTAGTGCGATGGCGAAGAAAAAAGCGCAAAAGGTTTTGCGAATTACGTTAGTCAAAAGCCCGATTGGCTATTCTGAGCGACAAAAAGGAACAGTCCGCGCCTTGGGGCTGCGCCGCCTGAATCAGACGGTGGAGCATCAGGATACCCCTGTGATCCGCGGGATGATTGATAAGGTCAGTCACCTGGTGCGGGTGGAAGAGTAGGTAACGTGGTATGAAACTGCATGAGCTGAAACCAAACGAAGGCGCTACCAAGCGGCGCAAGCGATTGGGGCGCGGCATTTCCGCTGGTCATGGCAAGACCGCGGGCCGTGGCACCAAAGGACAGAAGGCGCGCGCGGGTGGGGGCACCTCGCTGATGCACCAGGGCGGGAACCTGCCGTTTTTCCGCCGGTTGCCTTTCAAGCGGGGCTTCACGCCGCCGCATCGCCTGGTTTATAACGAGGTCAACCTGTACCAGTTGAATGCCTTCCGCAAAGGGAGCACTGTGACCCCGGAAACCCTCGCCGAGGCGCGCTTGCTCAAAGACGAGCGCAACCCGGTGGTGATTCTGGGTACGGGTGAAATCGAAAAACCCCTCAAGGTCAGCGCCCATCGCGTTTCGAAGGGTGCGCGTGCCAAAATCGAGGCCGCGGGTGGCAGTGTGGAAATCATTGAATGGTCCAAGTAGCTTTTTAATGTTGTGCAGCCCCGGCGCTGCGCAGCTCCAAAGGCTGCTGTTGACAGCAAGAAGGAGTCATCTATGAAGATGTCCGCTTGGCGGTACTTATGGACCGCCCGAGACATTCGACGGAAATTGCTCATCACCCTGGGCATTATGGTGATCTACCGCCTGGCGGCGCATGTCCCTGTGCCAGGGGTCAACCGCGCCGCGTTGGCTGGCCTGTTGAAAGGCGGCGGAGCTGCCGGGACGCTGGTGGGCATCCTCGATTTGCTCTCTGGTGGGACGGTGTCCAACTTCTCGGTGCTGGCGATGGGCGTGTACCCTTACATCACCGCGCAGATTATTTTACAGTTGCTCGTCCCGGTGATCCCGGCCTTACAACAGCGCATGGAAGATGACCCCCGCGAAGGTCAGATGTGGATGGAGAAGTGGACCTACATTCTCTCCGTGCCCATGGCAGCGTTGCAGGCGGTTTCTCAGATCCGCATTTTTGGCAGCTTTGCTGGGGTGCCGATCATCGAGAACTACGGCTTTTCAGGTGGCTCGCTGATCCCCTCGCTGGCGATCATCTTCAGCATGACTGCTGGGACTATGTTCGCGATCTGGCTGGGTGAGTTGATTTCCGAATATGGCATCCGCAACCAGGGTCTGTCTTTGTTGATTTTTGCCGGGATTGTCTCCCGCATTCCTCAGAACCTGGCTCAGTTGCTGACCGGCCCGAACCCGTGGTTGCTGCTCACCTTCATCATCATCTTGCTGATGTTGATTATTCTGGTCATTGTGATCGTCCAGCAGGGACAGCGCAATGTGCCGGTGATGTATCCTGGTCGGCGCGTTGGCCGCAGGATGTCGATGCCCGTCAAGGGCAGCTTGCCCCTGCGCGTCAACATGGCCGGGATGATCCCGCTGATTTTTGCCCAGTCGCTGCTCACTTTCCCGGCGATCATCGCCAGCTTCTTTGTGACCTCCGAGACGCCGTGGGTCGCCAACCTCGCCATCACCGCGCAGAATGTGTTTGGCGGCAACAGTAACTGGTACTGGTTGATCTATTTCATCTTCGTGGTCGGCTTTACCTTCTTCTACACGGATGTGCTCTTCGCTCAGCAGAACTACGGTGAGAATCTGAAGCGAGCTGGCGCTCAGATCCCTGGCGTGAGTAAGGGCGAGCCTACACAGCGCTATCTGACGCGCGTGTTGCGCCGCATCACGCTGCCGGGCGCGCTCTTCTTGGGCCTCGTGGCGGTAATCCCCTTCCTGGTTGGTCTGGTTGTCCCGCTGGGGAATCAGTCGGGCATTCTGCTGGTTTCGGCCTCCGGTTTGCTGATCGTCGTCGGTGTGGTGCGCGATACCTTCTTCAATATCGATGCAGAGCTAAAACTGCACGGTTACGACGAGAAGCTGTTGGTCCGCTAGAGGTGTATGATGGCTAAGCACATTGTGATGCTTGGCCCTCCCGGGGCCGGAAAGGGTACACAAGCCAAACGGATCGCGGAGAAACTGGGCATCCCCCATGTTTCCTCCGGTGACATCTTCCGCGAGAATCTGCGTGACAAGACCGAGCTGGGCCGCATGGCAGAAGAATACATCAAACGCGGCGAGCTGGTCCCCGATGATGTCACCATCGCCATGATCCGGGATCGCCTCTCCCGCCCCGACTGCCGTGACGGCGTGGTGCTGGATGGCTTCCCGCGCACTCCAGCCCAGGCCGAAGCGCTGGACGAGATCTTGCAGGAAGTGGCCGGGGCGCAGGTGGATATTGTCCCCTGCATCCGGGTTCCCGAGGATGTGCTCATCGAGCGCCTGACCGGGCGGCGCTCCTGCCCTCAGGGGCATGTTTACCATCTGAAGTTCAACCCCCCCGCCGAGCCGGGGAAGTGCGACCACGATGGTTTGGAACTTTTTCAACGCGAAGATGATACCCGCGAGACGGTGACGCACCGCATTCAGGTGTATAACCAGCAGACACAGCCGCTGATTGACTATTATGAGCAGCGTGGCGTGCTGGTGTACATCAACGGCGATCAGCCGATTGAGAATGTGAGCGCTGATTTGTTCGCTGCTCTGGCGCAGGCTTAAGGTTCAGCATGGTTTGGCAACGTGGCGTGGTGATCAAAACGCCAGAAGAGATTGAAATCATGCGTCAGGCCGGACGCATCAACGCGCTGGCGTTGGCCACGGTGCGTCAGGCCATCCGGCCGGGCATCACGACCATGGAGCTGGATGCGCTCGCCGAGCAGGTGATCCGCGACCATGGGGCTGTACCTGCCTTCAAAGGGTATCCGGGGCCTTACCCTTACCCCGCCACGCTGACCGTGAGCATCAACGAGGCGCTGGTCCACGGCATCCCCAACGGCCGTGAGTTGCAGCCGGGCGATATCGTTTCGGTGGATTGCGGCACGATCTACAAGGGCTTTGTCGGCGATTCGGCTTTCACCGTGGGTGTGGGCGAAATTTCCCCCGAAGCGGAGAAATTGCTCACCGTGACCGAACGTGCCTTGTACGTGGGCATTGAAGAGATGCAGCCTGGCAAGCGGGTCGGGGATATCTCGGCGGCGATTCAACGGTATGTTGAAAAGCACGGCTATCACGTGCCCCGCGAGTATACCGGCCACGGCGTCGGCCGCCAGATGCATGAGGCCCCCCAGGTCCCCAATTATGGGCGCGCCGGGCGCGGGCTGGTGTTGCGCCCCGGCATTACCCTGGCGATTGAGCCGATGCTGCTGGTGGGCACTTACCGTACCAGCGTGCTGCCCGATCAGTGGACGGTGGTCTCGGCGGATGGCTCGCTGACCGCGCATTTTGAGCACTCGGTTGCCGTGACGGAAAACGGGCCGCTGATTTTGACTGCGCTGGAAGAATGAGCGTCAGGTTGTAGACTGAAAGAAGAAAGAGTAGTAAAATTGAGACTTTGGCTGGGCTTTTATTGTTGAGGAGCCTGCCGGAAGAGAGGCATAATCATGAAAGTATCTGCGTCTGTGAAAAAACGCTGTGCAAAATGCAAAATTGTCAAACGCAAAGGCAGAGTGTTTGTCATTTGTGAGAATCCGAAACACAAACAACGACAGGGATAGAAGAACATGGCACGTATTGAAGGTGTAGATCTCCCGCGCAACAAGCGCATTGAAATCGCTCTGACGTATATCTATGGCATTGGCAAGACCCGCGCAACCGAGATTCTGAACGTCACCGGCGTGAACCCGGATACTCGCGTGCAGGACCTGACGGAAGATGATGTGGCCCGCCTGCGCGAAGCGATCAACCAGTCCTACAAGGTGGAAGGTGACCTGCGCCGCGAGGTGCAGATGCACATCAAGCGCTTGATCGAAATTGGCAGTTATCGCGGTTTGCGACATCGGCGCAACCTGCCGGTGCGCGGCCAACGGACTCGCACCAATGCGCGCACTCGCAAAGGCCCCAAGAAGACGGTGGCCGGGCGCGGGCGTCGCCGAGGCGTGGCTAAGAAATAGTATTGTGCGAGGGCGCGCCCCGCGATGCGGGGGTGTGCTGCCCTCCTGGTTCTGTGTGTCGCGGCGCTGGAGCGCTTACCGAGTGGGTTCCTTCCTCCCCAGTGGCTGATCGGTAAGCTATCGGCTCCGGGCACTCATCGTAAGATTGATTATAGATAAGTGCGAGGTAGTATGGCTAAGAGAGGTTCATCGCGTCAGAAGAAAGGCGCACGCAAAACCAAGCGCACCCTGTCCACCGGGCAGGTGCACATTTACGCGACGTTTAACAATACCATCGTCACCGTGACCGATCCGCAAGGCAACACCGTTTGCTGGGGGAGCCCCGGCGTGATGGGGTTGAAAGGTTCGCGCAAGAGCACGCCCTACGCTGCCCGTCTGGCCGCGGAGCACGCAGTCAAGCAGGCTATGGATATGGGCATGCGCGAGGCCGAGGTGATTGTCAACGGTCCGGGGCGCGGGCGCGAAGCTGCCATCCGCGCCGTGCAGGCCATGGGCATCAAGGTCACCGCGATTGTGGACAAGACCCCGGTGCCTCACAACGGCTGTCGCCCGCCCAAAAAGCGCCGCGTGTAGTAGAGAAAGTGAATTGCTCAGCCATCGGCGTTCTTTTGCGTCGGTTCGCGTGATGCAATAAAGAACAAGGATATCAAAAAGAGGAAAACAATATGGGACGTTATCGTGGCCCTGTATGTAAATTGTGTCGCCGTGAAGGCGAGAAATTATTCTTAAAAGGTGAACGCTGTTATTCGGCCAAGTGTGCCATGGAGCGGCGCGCTTATCCCCCCGGAGAGCACGGTCGCAGCGCGCAGTTCCGTCGCCGTCGCGAATCGGACTTTGCCCGTCAGTTGCGCGCTAAGCAGAAGGCCCGCCGGGTGTACGGCGTGATGGAGCGTCAGTTCCGCCGCTATTATGAGGAATCCCTGCGCCGCCGTGGGTTGACTGGTTTGAACCTCTTGCAGGTGTTGGAATCCCGCCTGGACAATGTGATTTACCGCCTGGGCTACGCCAGCAGCCGCAAGCAAGCGCGCGTTTTGGTGACTCACGGACATTTCAACGTCAACGGTCGCCGCACCGATGTGCCTTCTATGCTGCTCTCGCCGGGCGATAAAATCTCCGTGCGGGAAGGTTCGCGCCAGCGCACGCACTTCAAGGAATTGCGAGATATCGCCGCCGAGCGCAGCGTGCCCGACTGGCTGCGCCGGGATGTGGAATCGCTTTCGGGCGAGATGGTTCGCCTGCCAGAGCGCCTGGAGATTGACGGCAACCTCAACGAGCAGTTGATCGTCGAATACTACTCGCGGCGGTAATTGGCTGTGATAGCGATACGACACGCAACCTCGAATTATGGATGTGGAAGGGGTGAACGGTGTTGGCTCTAACAACTTTGGTTACGCCGAAAATCGAGAAGGAAGCGGAATCTCGAAATTACGGCAAATTCGCAATCAGTCCGCTGGAGCGCGGCTATGGGCTTACCCTGGGGAACGCCCTGCGCCGGGTGATGTTGTCTTCCCTTGAGGGAGCAGCGGTGACCTCTATCCGCATCACGGATATCCAGCATGAATTCCGAGATATCCCCGGCGTGCGCGAGGATGTGATCCGTGTCATGTTGCAGGTCAAAAAGCTGCGCATGAAACTGTTTGATACGGACACTGCCCGTATGCACCTGGAGGTCCTGGGTTCTGGTGAGGTCACTGCCGCGGATATCATCACCCCTCCCGAGGTGGAGATCATCAACCCTGAGCTTTACCTCTTCACCGTGGATGATCGCCCGGAACCGCTGGAGATTGAGTTCACCGTCCAGCGTGGTCGGGGGTATTCCCCCGCGGATGAGCGCACAGGCACGTTGCCGATCGGCGAATTGCCGGTGGACGCCATCTACAACCCGGTGCAGCGCGTCAACTTTGATGTTGGTTTTGCCCGTGTGGGGCAGAGCACCAACTATGATAAGCTCACCGTGGAGATCTGGACGGATGGCTCCATCGCGCCGGAATACGCTTTGAGTACCAGCGCCAAGATCATGATGGAGCACTTGCAGTATCTTGCTGGTGTCAGCCCGGAATCGCTGGCCGCCATGGCTGAAGAAAAAGCCGAGGACGAAAGCCCCAGCGAAGAGATCATTGATACCCCCATTGAAGACTTGGATCTCTCGGTGCGGGTATTCAATTCGCTCAAGCGGGCGGGCATCACCACTGTGGGTGAGATTATCGAATTGATGGAAAAAGGCGAGGACGCGGTTTTGTCCATCCGCAACTTTGGCGTCAAGAGCCTGGTTGAGCTGCGTGATAAGATGCTCGAAAAAGGGTATGCGATCACCGGCGTCCTCGAAAATCTTGATTTGGAGTAGTGGAAATGCGCCACAAAGTAGCAGGTTACAAACTCAATCGTGGTAAAGGGCAGCGCATTGCCCTGCGGCGCACGTTGATCAAACAGTTGTTTGAACATGAGCGCATTCGAACCACCCGCGCCAAAGCGGATGCGATTCGCGGCGCGGCGGAAAAACTGATCACGCTGGCAAAGCGCGGCCTGCAGGCCGAAGATGCTGCTGCCGCGGTGCACGCCCGACGGCTGGCGCACGCCCGTCTGGCGGATAAAGAAGCGGTTGCCCGGCTTTTTGATGAAATTGCCCCGCGGTATGAAAACCGCCCCGGCGGTTACACCCGCATAGTCAAACTTGGTCCCCGCCAGGGTGACGCCGCGGAGATGGTGATTTTAGAGCTTGTTGAAGAGTGATCAGTGTTCGGTAATCAGTTGCCGGGCGCAGATCACGGGCCGCTGAGCGCTGGTTACTGAACAAATGGCACGTTACCAGGTTATTCTCGCATACGACGGCACAGAGTTTCACGGCTCTCAGCGTCAGCGCGGGGCGCGCACGGTACAGGGCGAGCTGGAAGCCGCGCTCACACAGCTTGGCTGGAGTGGGCGCTCCATCTTGCTGGCCGGGCGCACCGATGCGGGCGTCCACGCCGAGGGGCAGGTAGCCGCGTTCGATCTGGATTGGAAACACGCCGATCAGGATTTGCAGAACGCGCTCAATGCCCTGCTCCCCCGCGATATGGCCGTGCGCCGGGTGCTGCGCTGCGCCGGGGATTTTCATCCCCGCTTCGATGCCATCTCCCGCACCTACCGCTACCGACTTTTTGTGGATGCGGTGCGCGCGCCGCTGAGGGAGCGCTACGCCTGGAGGGTGTGGCCACAGCCGGATGAAGCGTGTTTGTACACAGCGGCACAGATGCTGACCGGTGAGCACGACTTCGCTGCCTTTGGCAGCCCGATGCGCAAGGAGGGCAGCACCCGCCGGGAGGTCATCGCTGCACAGTGGCATCATCTCTCGGATTATTGGATCTTTGAAATCACCGCCAACGCGTTCCTGTATCACATGGTGCGCAGGCTGGTTTATGTGCAGGTGATGGCCGCGCAGGGCAGGATGAGCCTCGATACACTACGTCAGCACCTCGATCATCCGGGGCAGACTAAACTTCAGGGTTTGGCACCCGCCGCGGGCCTCTCTCTTGTGCGGGTCAGCTACGCGTGAGAATGACAATTGAAATCGAAAACGGAGTAAAGTACCGTGTATAAAACGTATTATCCGAAACCAGATGATATCAACCGGGAGTGGGTGTTGGTGGATGCCAACGGCCAGACCCTCGGTCGGCTGGTGACTCAGATCGCCACCTTGCTTCTGGGCAAGCACAAGCCGGAGTTCACCCCCGGTGTGGAAGTCGGCGATCACGTGATTGTGGTCAACGCCCGGCACATCCATGTCACCGGCAATAAAATGGAAGATAAGATGTATTACCGCACCAGCGGGCGCCCCGGCGGGTTGAAATCCATCAACCTGCGCGGTTTGCTGGAAAAACACCCCGAGCGCGTGATTGAGAAGGCCGTTTGGGGCATGCTGCCGCACAATCGCTACGGGCGCAAGCTGATGAAGAAATTGCGCGTCTACGCGGGGCCGGATCATCCCCACGCAGCGCAGAATCCCAAACCCATCGAAGAAGTGCTGCCTTCGAGTGAGGAGTAATTATGGCAAATCAATACTTTGAAGGAATCGGACGTCGTAAGGCGAGCACCGCGCGGGTGCGCGTGATGAGCGGTTCGGGCGCATTTATCGTCAACGAGAAGCCGCTTTCGGAGTACTTCACCCGCCTCGGTGATGTGGAGACCATCCTCGGCCCCCTCAACGCGGTCAACATGGGCGATTCGCTGGACGTCTCTGTGCTAGTCAAGGGCGGCGGCGTCACCGGGCAGGCTGATGCCGTTCAGCTTGGCCTGGCGCGGGCGCTGGTCAAGATGGATCCTGACCTCAAGCCCACGTTGCGCCGGGCAGGCTTCCTGACGCGCGACCCGCGCGAGAAGGAGCGCAAGAAACCCGGCCTCAAGCGAGCCCGCAAGGCGCCCACCTACACCAAGCGTTAATTGCCTTGCTGTTCTGGCGCGGATAAATCCACCGCGGAGAACGCTGAGATCGCAGAGATGTCGTATACTCTGCGTCCTCTGCGCACTCCGCGGTGTTTTCTTTGGGAGATAACATGTCTGCGATTACATTGCTTGGCCTCGGTCCCGGCGACCCAGACCTGCTCACCCGGCAGGCCTGGCAGGTGCTCACCCAGGCCGATGAAATCTACCTGCGCACCGGTCAACACCCCACGGTGGACGGTTTTCCCCCCGGTTTGCGCGTGAATACTTTCGATCATCTCTATCAGCAGGAAGAGACCTTCCCTCAGGTTTACGCCCGCATCGTGGAGGAGATTCTGCGTTTGGGGAAGCGCCCTCAAGGGGTGATCTACGCCGTTCCCGGACATCCCTTTGTGGCCGAGGCGACTTCGCCGGAGATCGCCCGCCGCGCTCGCGCCGAGGGCATTCCGCTTTCTGTAATTGAAGGGATCAGCTTCCTTGAGCCAACCTTCAGTGCCCTGGGGGTGGACCCCTTGCCCCACACCGCCGTGGTGGACGCCCTCGAGCTGGTGGGCGCACACCATCCTCCTTTTCCGCCCGATGCGCCCGCGCTGATCGCTCAGCTCTACGATCGGCAGATCGCCGCGGAGGTCAAGCTCACCCTGATGGCGCTCTACCCTGATGAACATCCTGTCCGGCTGGTGCACGGCGCGGGCACGTCCGCCGTTCAGGTAGAAGAACTCCCTCTCTACCAGATTGACCGCAGCGAGCAGGTTGGCTTGTTGACCACGCTCTACCTGCCGCCCCTCGGCCCGGCCACCTCAATGGAGGCTTTCCAGGAATTAATTGCACATCTGCGCTCCCCTGAAGGCTGTCCCTGGGATCGGGAGCAGACCCATCAAACCCTGCGCCCCAATTTGCTGGAGGAAGCCTACGAAGTTGCTGAGGCGATTGACGCCAACGACCCCGCTGCGATGGCTGAAGAGTTTGGCGACCTGCTCTTGCAGGTGGTGCTCCACGCGCAGATCGCCAGCGAATACGGTGAGTTCACCCTGGCGGATGTGATCCGCAGCATCCACACCAAGCTGGTGCGCCGCCATCCGCACGTCTTTGGCGATGTGGATTTGGACGACCCCGAAGCGGTGATTCAGAACTGGGAGCGCCTGAAGGCCGCCGAGCGTAAGGCCAACGGTCAGGCTGAGAAGGGGATTTTAGATGGCGTCTCGAAGGCTTTGCCTGCCCTCACTCAGGCGCAGACTTACCAAAAGCGCGCTGCTCGCGTAGGCTTCGACTGGCCGGATATTCAGGGGGTGTTGGACAAGGTGTGTGAAGAGCTGGATGAGGTCCGCAACGCGCCCGATAACGAGGCCCGCGCCGCTGAAATGGGGGACTTGATTTTTGCGCTGGTCAATCTGGCGCGCTGGCTGAAAATTGACGCTGAGAGCGCCTTGCGGGAGGCCAACGCGCGCTTCCGGGAGCGTTTTGCCTATATCGAACAGGCGGCCCGTCAACAAGGCCGCCCGCTCGATGAACTTTCTCTGGATGAAATGGATGCGCTTTGGAATGAGGCAAAAAGGTGACAAGGTAGTAAGGTAACAAGGCGACAAGGTATTGGGTATTCTGTTCCCCGTTCCTTTGTTTCCTTGTTTCCTTTTTACCCAGTTACCTAATCCCCACTGATAATCCCTTTGAGAAACTCTCCGCCCAGGCCAGCCACGCCGGTTTGTTCGCCGCCGCTCTGTGGGAGGCGCATGCCGCGCTTGATGCGATCCACCAGGCGGGCGAAGGGCAGGCTTTGCAGGTAGACCTTGCCGGGGCCGGTCAGCTTTGCTAAGAAGAGACCCTCGCCGCCGAAGAGCGCGTTCTTGAAGCCGCCCACGAACTGGATGTCGTAATCCACCGTGGTGCTGAAAGCCACGATGCAGCCGGTATCCACGCGCAGGGTTTGGCCCGCGGCCAGGTCTTTTTCAATCACTGTGCCGCCCGCGTGGACGAAAACCATCCCGTCGCCGGTCAGGCGTTGCAGGATAAAGCCCTCGCCGCCGAAGAAGCCCGCGCCCAACCGTTTGGTGAAGGCAACCTCGATTTCGGTGCCCTGCGCGGCGCAGAGGAAGGAATCTTTCTGGCACAGCACTTGGCCGTTGAACTGGTCGAGGTCAAAGGCCACGATCTTGCCGGGGTAGGGGGCGGCGAAGGCCACGTGGCTCTTTCTGTTGGCGTTGTTCAAAAAGGTTGTTATGAAGAAACTTTCGCCGGTGATCATGCGCTTCAGCCCCTTGAACAGCCCGCCGGTGGTGGTTTGCATCTCGTTTCCGTCTTCCAGGTAGGTAATCGTACCGGCCTCGGCGCGCACGCCCTCGCCGGGGTCGAGCTCGATTTCGACCAGTTGCAGGTCATCGCCGTAGATTTGATAGTCAATTACGTCTGCCATGGTTTCCTCCTGGGGAAATAAATCGGTTGACAGTGGTTTTCATTTTACTATGGCTTACGCATGATACGGGGGAAGGTCGCAAGCGTTATGGCTCTTGCTATGGGGAAGTCACGAGGTCCCTTGTAGGGATGGGGGCAAGCAAGGATGTTATGTTGTTCTCAGGAATATAACTGGTATTGAAGTTCTTCCCCAGAGCGCTTTGGATGTCATGTATTATGCTCAGAGTTTTACTGTTGTTATCGTATTGTAATACAAGTAGGCTTTGTGGATCTCTGTTGATAGCTTGTTCGGTTGTATCTGTTTCAAGCGTACTTGTCAGTGAAATGGACGATGGGTAATCAGGGGTTTTCCTTCGCTCGTATCTGTAGGAAATACTCAGACTGTCGTTGTCATACAAAGTTCGAATAGCACATTCGGCCTCCCAGGAACTTGAATACAAGGGACGGTATATTCCTTCTTCGATTTCATAACCCGATAGTAAAAGCACAAGGTGTGTATCGTCTTTTACGTTAGG
>CAZZFZ010000005.1:0-25869 GCA_964653835.1 uncultured Anaerolineales bacterium | reverse complement strand
AAGATTGTCCACATCCCCCGCGCATAATTCTGAATGATAGTTTGTAAGTTGAGAGTGTGCAGGTAGGATAGTTTTGGGTCACTATAGGTTTGGGGTTGAATCAAAAGCCTCCAGATAATGAACCCTCCAATTGATGAATAGTAAATTGCTGCACCGATGATTTTTTTGCGGGGGATTCTATTGCTGATGGCAAAAGTTCTCCGATGAGCGAGTGGGTATAACAATGGCCAAATGATAGCTATTCCCAGGTGTGCTTCGTATATTAACAGGCTGGATATGAGTAATGGAACAATCAGCGGGAATACTCGCAATGTCTTCAATCTGCTGTGTCTGTCGTATAGGACGAATGCTATGAGCAATAAAACAAATGCCAACCGGTTACTCATTAGCGCTGCATACAGGCGCGTATAGTCGTTAGGGAAGGTTAGCGTAAGTAGTACGACAATAAACGTGAACCAACCACGATTGCCTGAGAGACGATTTAGCAAATAATATAGCAGGATTGCTGTTATGAGTGTTGTTAGGACAATTATTAGGTAAGTGGCTTTGATGTATAGGGTGGGCGGCAGAAGTTTGTTTAACAACCAGGGAAGGAACAAATGTAGAGGCCGGCGATCGGCATTAAAAGCAAAGCTGGTATCTAGTGTTCTGTAATAAAAGCACCAGTCGTCATTAAACAGTATGGGTTGGATGTTTAAACCATAAAGCAAGATTGTAAAAGCGGAAAGGAAGATATACTGAGGGGAATGACTTGCTTGCCGGAGTAGCTTGGGAAACATTAGAGTTCTCGTGATAATCACATTGATTGGGCATGAGCCCTTGCACTGGCGGTGCAGATGTAGACTTCCGGTTTTAGGCCGGTGGCCTGTTGATATGCCGAGGCGATGCGCTGCGCGGCGGTTGGGGCGTGTTCGCTCTTCATCAGGGCGATAGCGCAGCCGCCGAACCCCGCGCCGGTCATGCGCGCACCATAGCAGTCGCTCTGCTGGCGGGCCAGTTCCACCATTAAATCCAGTTCGCGGCTGGAAACCTCGTAATCCTCTCGCAGGCTTTCGTGGCTGGCGTTCATCAGCGCACCCAGGCGGGCGGCGTCGCCGCGACGCATGGCCTCGACGGCCTGCAGGGTGCGTTGGTTTTCGGTGATTACATGGCGAGCGCGGCGGCGGATGACGGCTTCCAACCCTGCGCCGCGGGTGTGGAAATCCTCTGGTGTGATGTCGCGCAGCGCCGGGACGTCGAAATGGCGGGCCGCGGCGCGGCATTGGGTGACGCGTTCGTTGTAGGCCGAATCCACCAGGCCGCGGCGGGTGGCTGTATCCAGCACCAGGACACAGGTCCCCGCGGGGAGGGGAACGGACTCGAATTCCAGGCTGCGGCAGTCAATCAGCAGGGCGTGGCCTTCCTGGCCGAGCGCGGCGATCATCTGATCCATGATCCCCGACTGAATCCCCACCCACTCGCGATCGGCCTGACGGGCGAGGCGGGCCATTGCCACGCCGTCCCACGCCCAGCCGCTCAGGGCGCAGAAGGCGCGCAGCAAGGCCATCTCCAGCGCCGCCGAGGAAGAAAGCCCTGCGCCGATGGGGACGTCGCTCGCCAGCACGCCCTCCCAGCCTCGCAACGGCAGCCCGCGCTGACCCAGCACCCAGGCAACCCCGCGGACGTACTCCGTCCAGTCGTCGCTGTGCTGGATATCGTCGAGGGGGAAGTCGGCGGGCTGGGGGAAGGCCAGGGAGTGGAGCAGGACGCGGCGGTCGCGGCGCGGGCGCAGGGCGATCCAGACGGCGCGGTCAATCGCCATCGGCAGCACAAAGCCGTCGTTGTAGTCGGTGTGCTCGCCGATCAGGTTGACGCGCGCCGGGGCGCGCACGATGATCTCCGGCGGTGCGCCGAAGCGGGTCTGGAAGTCGGTGGTGACTTGACTTTTTATGTCCGTGTCCAAAGCCAATATAAGATCCGCCAGATCAGCATCCCCAGGGCTGAGGTCGCGATCAACACCAGCACGAAGATAGGGATGATCGGTAGGGATTCCAGCATCAGGCTGCGCAGGAAGGCCGCCATCGGCCCGGCCAGCACAACCGCCCAGGCTGGACGCCAGAGCTGGCGTGGATCGCCCGTGATCTGAGGGTCATAGAGACCCAGCCAGGGGGCGATCAGCAGCCAGGCGACCAGGGTGGGGAAGAAAGTCGCTGCGAGGCGAAGCGCAGGGGCGGTGCCCAGTTCGTTGTGAGAGGCGAAGCCGATGGCAGTCAGAATGGCGACGGTCAGGGTGTCGCCGAGTAGCAGGATCCAGGTCTTTTTGTTCATTTGAGGTACTTATCCATCCAGCGCAGGATGTGTTCGAGGCGGGCGACGCGGCGGTCGGTGCGGCCAGTGCGCGAGAGGCCGTGCGGCTCATTGGGGAAGCGCACCATCTCGGTCTCCACGCCGTTGATTTTGAGGGTGACGAAGGCTTGCTCCCCCTGCTCGATGGGGCAGCGGTGGTCTTGTTCGCTGTGGATCAGCAGGGTGGGGGTTTTGGCGTTAGGCAGGTACTTGAGTGGGGAGTGATCCCAGGCGGTTTGCAAATCCTTGAAGGGGGCCGGATCGCCGACCAGGTGTTCCATCATCCAGTTCATGTCGCTGGTGCCCCACATGCTGATGAAGTTGCTGACCACCCGCTGGGCGACGGCGCTTTTGAACTGGTGCGTGTGCCCGACGATCCACAGGGTCATATAGCCGCCGTAGCTGCCGCCGGTCACACCCATGCGGTCAGGGTCAATGTAGGGCAGGGCTTTGACGTAATCCGCCCAGAGCATCAGGTCGGCATAGTCGGCGTCGCCCCAGTCGCCGTGGATGGCTTTGGTGTGCGCTTCGCCGTAACCCTGTCCACCGCGCGGGTTGCAGAAGTAGACCACATAGCCCTGGGCGGCCAGGCAGTAAAACTCGTGCATGAAGAAGTGACCGTACTGCGCCCGCGGCCCGCCGTGGATTTCGAGAATCGAGGGGTATGTTTGGGAGGAGTCAAAGCCCGGGGGTGTCAGAATCCAGCCCTGAAGGTCGTTGGCGTCGCGCCCCTGGAACCAGATTTCCTCCACTTTGCCGAGGTCCACCTCGGAAAGCCAGTCATTCAGTTGGGTGAGTTGGCGGGGTTCGTCATCTGCAACCACAAAAATTTGGCCGGGGTCTTGCATGGTGGCGAAGAAGTAGGCCAGTTTGCGCCCGGTGCGATCGAGGCCGAACCTTCCCACCGTGCCGGGGACGGGGGTGTGGGTTTGCAGGTCGTCGCCCTCGAGGGTGATGCTGTGCAACTGGCTGGAGCCGTGGCGCCCGACGGGGAAGTAGAGCCGCCGCCCGTCAGGCGACCAGACTGGCGGGATGAGCGCCACTGCGCCGCCGTTGACGTCGTTGATCACCGAGGGGCTGACGTCGAAGTCGAACCGGCCGGTCAGGTCGCGGGCGGGTGCAGAGCCGTCTGCAGGGACGATCCACAGCCGGTTGTTGCGCCACCACTGGCCGCGCTGGTCGTCGCCATAGTAGGCGATCCACTTCCCATCGGGGGAGACGCTTGGGAGCTGCTTGGGGCCGTCAGGGGCGGGGATTTTGCTCATCTCGCCGCCCACCGCGGGGATGGCGTAGAGGTCAATCAGGTCGTAGTCAATATCGGGGTCGTCGCTGCGGTTGGAGGTGAAAATGATCTTCTCACCATCGGGCGTCCAGGTGGGGCTGGTCTCGTGGTATTTCTCGCCGTCGGTGAGTTGTTTTGTCTCGCCGCTGGCGACCTCTACCACCCAGACGTGCCAGCGCTGTTTGGGCAAAAAGCCCTCGCCGTCGAACTTGTAGGTCAGGCGATCCACGTGCCGCTGGACGACGCCGAGTTTTTTCTTTTGCTCATCTTCTTCGCGTGCCAGTTCTTCGGGGTCTTTGGCGCGGAACTGGAAGACCAGGCGCGAGCCGTCGGGCGACCACTCGAAGGCGCCAAACGTTCCCTTGAGATCGGTCAGGGATCGGGCTTCGCCGCCGTCGCTGGGGATGATGTAAAGCTGGAATTGCTTTTCATCCTTCCGGTTGGAGAGAAAGGCGATCTGTGAGCCATCCGGCGACCAGCGCGGGGCGCGGTCTACCTGATCGCCGACGGTGAATTGGCGGCGCGCGCCGTCGGCGGTGGCGATGCGCCACAGGTTGCTGTATTTCTTCTCCGTTTTGCGATCCACGCGCTGCTGGGCGTAGATCACGTATTCCCCGTCGGGGGAGATCTCCAGGGAGGAGATCAGTTCCAGGTTGTATAGATCTTCGGCTGTGATGGTGCGTTTGTCCTTAGGCATGGTTGCTCCAATACTTACCACGGAGGCATGAAGAGCACGGAGAATCTTCGCTTGTATTGGAGAAAATCTCCGTGAACTCTTTGTCTCCGTGGTTATTGTGCTATCGGTTCAAAGCGGGCGGTGAAGTGACGCAGCAGTTCGGGAGCGTAGGTGATGCGGTAGCCCCGCACCTCCCCGGCGCGCGCTTTGATCTTCGCAAGCGTGCGGACGACGTAGTCCATGTGCGCCTGGGTGTAGACGCGGCGCGGCAGGGCCAGCCGCACCAGTTCCATCTTGGGGTGGATCATCTCCCCGGTGTCGGGGTCGGGGTAGGCGAAAGCCACCGAACCCAGCTCCACGCCGCGGATGCCGCCCTCCAGGTAGAGTTCCGCCGCCAGCGCCTGACCGGGGAATTCGGCTGGGGGGATATGGGGGAACAGTGCCCCGGCGTCAATATAGATGGCGTGCCCGCCCGGCGGCTCAATGATCGGAATCCCGGCCTCCAGCAGGCGTTCCGCCAGGTAAGCAGTCTGCCCCAGGCGGTAGGCCAGGTAGTCTTCATCCAACCCCTCGCGCAGGCCGACGGCCATGGCGTCCATGTCGCGCCCGGCCAGCCCCCCATAGGTGGGGAAGCCCTCGCGCAAGATCAACTCGTTCTTGACGTGGGTGAAAAGCTCTTCATCGTTCATCGCCAGGAAGCCGCCGATGTTAACGATGGCGTCCTTCTTGGCGCTCATCGTCGCTCCGTCGGCTAGGGTGAAGATCTCGCGGGCGATCTCGGCCACGGATTTATCGCCGTAGCCCGGCTCACGCAGTTTGATAAAGTAAGCGTTCTCGGCGAAGCGGCAGGCGTCAATGAAGAAGGGGATGCCGTGGCTGTGGTAGGTCTCCGCCACGGCGCGCAGGTTCTCCATCGAGACCGGCTGGCCGCCCCCGGCGTTGTTGGTGATGGTAATCATCCCAAAGGGGATGTTCTCAACGCCGGTCTCTTCGATGAAGGCGCGCAGTTTCTCGATATCCATGTTTCCCTTGAAGGGATGGTGGGATTTGGGGTCGAAGGCCTCTTCAATCACCAGGTTGGTCGGGCGTCCGCCGCGGGCGCGGATGTTGCCCTCGGTGGTGTCGAAGTGCATGTTGGAAGGGATGTACTGGCCCTTTTCGAGCAACACCGCGCACAGGATGTTCTCGGCAGCGCGGCCCTGGTGGGTGGGCACAAAAAAGCGGAAACCGAAAACCTCCTGCATGGCTTCTGATAGTCGCTGATACGAGCGCGCTCCGGCGTAGGTCTCATCGCCTTCCATGATGGCCGCCCACTGGTGCTGACTCATCGCGCCGGTGCCGGAATCGGTCAATAAATCAATGAAAATTTCATCCGCCAGCAGACCAAAGACGTTGTAACCGGCGCGCTTCAGCGCGGCTTCGCGCGTGGCGCGGTCTATCATTTTGATCGGCTCAACCATTTTAATGCGGAAGGGTTCGGGGGGGTAATCGGTCATAGTGCCTCCAAGGGGTAGAAGGAAAGTGAACGAATTAAGTTTAGCACACGTTGGGTATAATGGTTGCATTGGTTGGAGCGGGAGGTGATGTATAATGTCCATGATGAACAGGAAAATCCGTCGGGCGTTGTTGCTTTTGTTGTTGATCCTCTCTGTGGGGGTATTTCTTTGGGGGCTGCTCCCGACTGACCGGGCGCTGGAAGTGGTCCCTTTGGGGCCGGAGTTAAAAATCCCCACCCCCACGGGGGCGCTATTGTATACCTTTGCCCTGGTGTAGTGCGCTATGAGAAGAAATCTTGTTTGGATTGGCGGCCTTGCCGCGCTGTTGTTTTTGATTCTGAGCGGTTGCATGCTGCAACAAACTAATGACGCTGCTCTCACCGAGGAAACCCTTTTGCCCACGGTGTCGCCTACCTTGCCCCCCACGGCGACACGAGAGGAAGGGCGGGGCATTTTTACCCTGGTGGCGACTCCTGAACCCTCACCACCGGCCTCGATCCCGGAATCCCGCCGCCTGGTGCTGGAATGGCCACTCAAAATCCGCCAGGGTGATTCCGACATCGTCCGCCTGGCGTTGGAGATGGACGAAAGCGGCGCGCTGACTCCCACCGCCGAGTTTGGCGATCACGAAGTGCGGGGAGAACCGGTCGCGATCCCCAATTTGTACGATACACACAAAGTCACCGCCGAAGCTTGGCTGGACTTGGCTGGGGTGGCGATCACGCCCGCGGATAAAATTCAGCAGGAACTCCGACCGGGCGAGAGCGTGACCTTTTACTGGAGCCTGCGCCCGCAAGAGACCGGCGTCTACCGTGGAGCGGCCTGGATGCAGCTCAATATTGAACCTCGCCTTGAGGGGGAGGTATTGCAGTTAACGTTGCAGCCGCAAACCCTGGAGATCCGTGTGGTCAACCTGTTTGGCATAGATGGGCGTACCGCCCGCTTGTTAGGGAGCCTCGGCTCGTTGGTGGGTGCAGTGTTCAGCATTGATGATATCCTTGCCTGGGTGCGCAAACGCTGGGGCGGCAAAGATAAGACCGGGCGGGACGACAACTGACTATGCTGGAGATTCTCTCGTTCACCCTCGGCCCGGTGATGACCAACGCCTATCTGCTGGCCGATCCGGAGGCGGGCGAAGCGGCGGTGATTGACCCGGCCTGGGACGGTGAAGTGATCCTGGATGCGGCGAAGGAGCGCGGCTGGCGTATTGCCCACATCTGGCTGACACACGCGCATTTTGACCATTTTGGCGGTGCGGCGGGCGTGGCCGATGGCTGCAACCCGCTGCCGATGGTGGCCCTGCACCCTGCGGATTATCCCCTCTGGCGGGCGCTGGGCGGCGCGCCGTTTTTCGGCATCCCCCTCGACGACCCCGGCCCCGAACCGACGATTGACCTGCACCACGGACAGACCCTCCGCCTGGGGCGCTATGAGTTTGAAGTCCGCCATGCGCCGGGGCACACCCCAGGGCACGTGATGTTCTACTGCGCCACGGAGAGCGTGCTCTTCAGTGGCGACGTGATCTTCAAACGCTCCGTGGGCCGCACCGACCTCCCCGGCGGCGACTGGGAGACGCTGCTGCGTTCCATCCGCGAGCAGGTACTGACATTGCCTGACGCGACGCGCATCCTCCCCGGCCACATGGGCGAAACCACAGTGGGGGAGGAGCGGCGAGGAAATCCGTTTTTGGGGTAGGGGACGTAACGGTAAACTTACTTCCCAACCCTCTCCCTTTCCATAAGAAAAGCCCTCCTCACCAACCTGGCAAGGAGGGACTTTTTTTATTCTGCCTGACCAATCAGACCAGCTCGACTAATCAGACCGACTGACCATCCCGACTACTTTGCATAATCCACCGCCCTGGTCTCGCGAATCACCGTCACCTTGATTTGACCGGGGTACTGCATGGTCTCCTCGATCTGACGGGAGATATCGCGCGCCATCTGGATGGAAGCCAAGTCGTCCACGTCTTCGGGCTTGACGAAGATGCGGATCTCGCGCCCGGCCTGCAGGGCGTAGGATTCCTGCACGCCTTTGTGGGCGTTGGCGATCTCCTCAAGGGCGCGCACCCGCTTGAGGTACTGTTCCAGGCTCTCCCGCCGCGCCCCGGGCCGCGCCCCGGAGATGGCGTCGGCGGCCTCGACGATCACCGCCTCGACGGATTCCTGTTCCACCTCGTGGTGGTGTGAAGCGATGCAGTTGACCACCGCGGGGTGCACACCGTAGCGGGCGGCAAACTCCGCGCCGATCTGCGCGTGCGTGCCCTCTACGTTGTGATCCATGGCTTTGCCCAGGTCGTGTAGCAGCGCACCGGCTTTGGCGATCTCCACGTTGGCGCCCAGCTCGGCGGCCAGCGCCGCGGCCAGCTTGGCTGTCTCCACCGCGTGGGCCAGTTGATTCTGCCCATACGAGGTGCGGAACTTCAACCGACCGAGCATCTTGAGGATCTCCTTATGTAGGCCGGGGACCCCGGCTTCAAAGGCGGCCTCTTCGCCCGCCTCGGCGATGATGCGCTCCACCTCGGCGCGCTCCTTATTAACCACCTTCTCGATGTGCGCCGGGTGAATGCGGCCATCGAGTACCAGCTTTTCCATCGAGCGGCGGGCGATTTCACGCCGCACCGGGTCGAAAGACGAGATTGTCACCGCTTCCGGCGTATCGTCCACGATCACGTCCACCCCGGCGGCGCGCTCAAAGGAGTGGATGTTGCGCCCGTTGCGCCCGATGATGCGCCCCTTCATCTCGTCCGAGGGCAGCGCCACGGTGGAGGAAGTCACCTCCACCACGTGCTCGGAGGCCACGCGCTGAATGGCATCGGCCACCAGCTTGCGCGCCCGCCGTTCGCCCTCTTCCTGCGCCTCGGCCTCCACCTGACGGATGATGCGCGCCATGTCGTCGCGCGCATCGCGCTCCACCTGCTTCAGCAGCGTCTCGCGTGCTTCTTCCACGCTCATGCGCGAGATCTGCTCCAGTTTCTCGCGTGCCTCGGCTTCCATTTGAGCGACCTGATTGGCCTGGCGGTCGATGGCGCTCTGTCGTTTGTTCAGCGCCTGCTCGCGGCGCTCCAGCCGTTCTGCGCGCGTGTCGAGCTGATCGAAGCGTCGTTGTAAGCGGTCTTCTGAGCGGGAAAGCTCCGCTCGGCGGCGGGCGATTTCCTCCTCGGCTTCCTGGCGCAGCTTGAGCATCTCGTCCCGCGCCTTGAGTTCGATCTCGCGCGCCTTCTCTTGCGCCTCCACCAGAATGTGCTTGCTTTCTTCCTCCAGCTTGCGTTTGTTCTGCTGCACCTGGTAGCTTTTGACGGTGTACCCTATCGCGGCACCGACCAGCACAGCCAGGATAGCGACAATCAGTATCATTCCGTTCATTTATTGCCTCGTTTGTTAATTTTCAGATTTTCCCGTTGACGGAACGCCAGACTGGAATTCCAGCGGGCGCCTGGCCGTCAAGAGGATTCCTGTTCCTCAGCCCAGACCTGCTCAACCGCGGGCGCGGCGATGCCGTAACTGAACCCGCGGCGGGAGAGGAACCCAAGCATTTTCTTGCGAAATTCAGGCCATTCGAGCTGCCGGTAGGCGCGTGCCTTTTGCTTGGCAGCTTTATAGGCCAGGTTTTCCTCGTCCAGCTCTTGCAGCACGTCGGCGATGACTTGATCTTCCAGGCCTTTTTGCCGCAGTTCGCTTCGCAGGGCGCGCCGCCCGCGCGGCCGGAATTCGCAGCGGTTTTCTACCCACGAGCGGGCGAAGGCTTCATCGTCCACCAGCCGGTTGCGCCGCAGACGCTCCAGCACAGCCTCGATCAGTTCCTCCGGCGTGTCGTGCTTGCGCAGGTTGCGCCGGATTTCAGCCTCCGAGCGGGCGCGGTAGCTGAGGAAGTTCAACGCGCGTTGATAGGCTTTCTCCTCCGCCTCGGCCTGGGTGAGCTGGCGGATCTTTTCCTCGCTCAGCTCCTGCCCAACTTGCAGCCAGGCGGCCACTACCCGGAAAAGCCCGAAGGCGAACTCGCCATCCAGAAACACGTTCACCCGGTTTGGGTTCTTTTTCTGGATTTGCAGGGCGGTGATTTTTCGAGCCATTGTCTCCAGATAAGCCTTGCGCGCCTGACAACAAAACAGCCGTGGCTGAAGAATTCGCCACGGCTGTGCGTGTGCTACTCAGTCGATGGATAGATCACATCGGCCAGAGGACGTTGCCTCTGGGGTCGTGTGTTACAGGTAGCCCTTGGTTTAAAGGTGTTCCTTGAAGTTTCGAGCAGTTCGGTTTACTCGATCGAACCTGCAAAAACCAATCACCACGCCAAAATGCGTTGGCCTCTGGTTTGTCATCCTACACTCGATGAGTTTGAACAGCGATACTCCTATCCGTCGAACCTCAATACCTACAGGGCGTGAACCCAAACAGTTGCTATGACTGAGTATATCATCTAGTCGTGGCGGCGCGAACGTGTTTCCGGGGGTTCGCGCAGCGTTGCCTGAGTGAGCGCGGCCGCGTGGATCATACCTGGCGCGGCGGTGAACCTGCGCGCACCTCAGGTGTCAGCTTCCCAGGGAAATCAGCGGAGGCAACACCGACTTGCGGACGCGGCTTTCCAGTTCCGCAGCCAGCCTCGGGTTTTGACGTAACGCCGCAATGGCGTTTGTTCGCCCGTGCGCCAGGGTCTGCTTCCCCAGGGAATACATTACACCTCGTTTGTTAACGATCCCATACTCAGCGGCTGTATCCAGTAAATCGCCGAGTTTGGAGATGCCTTCATTATACACGATATCGAACTCCGCGGTGCGAAAAGGCGGGGCAACTTTGTTTTTAACCACGCGCACCCGGCAGCGGCTTCCGATGATGCGCGAGCCTTGCCGTAGCGTTTGCACCGGCCGTATGTCCAGGCGCGCCGCGGCATAGAACTTGAGCGCCAGCCCGCCGGGCGTGACCTCCGGGGTGCGGAAGGTCGCCTGGATGCGCATGCGGAGTTGATTGGTAAAGATCAGTGCCGTGTTGGAGCGTCGCAGCGGACGGGCCAGTTTGCGTAGGCCTTGCGACATCAACCGGCCCATCAGGCCGGGTTGTATCTCGCCCATCGTGCCGTTGAGTTCGGCCTGCGGCACCAACGCGGCCACCGAATCAACCACGATGAGATCAACAGCGCCGCAGCGCGCCAGCGTTTCTATAATGTTGAACGCCTGCTCGCCGCTATCTGGCTGCGCCAGGAGCAAATCCTCGATTTGTACGCCACAGGCCTGCGCATATGCCGGGTCGAGGGCATGTTCCATGTCAATGAACGCCGCCGTTCCCCCTGCTTTTTGCGCCTCGGCGATGGTGGATAAGGCCAGGGTGGTTTTTCCGCAAGCCTCCGGGCCAAAGATTTCGGTCACGCGCCCCCGCGGAATGCCTCCCACGCCGAGGGCGATGTCCAGCGCCAGTGAGCCGGTGGGAATGACGTCAACTGCAAGTTGGGGGGCGCTGTTCAGCGTGACGATGGCCCCATCGCCAAAGCGCTTTCGGATTGATCGCAGGGTGTGTTCCAATGCGGTGGTTTTCCCAGGGCCGGTCACATCGTTTGCTCCTGAGGTCGCCGCGACGGAATGCAAGTCTGTAATGCGTCATTTTGAGATTTCTTTAAGTTTAACATGGATGCAGTCATAAGGGTAGGTTAGCGCGTTTCCAGGATGGGACTATAATGGTAGGGTATCCGAGAAAATGGTGACAAACGGAACTAGTGAAAAGGGAAACTTTTGTCAGAATTGGGGTTAACGTATATGTGTAACTGCACCGGCTCATGAGCTGACTATATGGAAGGAGCGCACGATGAGCAAAATCACGCGTGAAGATGCCCTGGAATACCATCGCTTAAACGGTAAACCAGGAAAGATCGCCATCTTGCCAACCAAACCTCTGGAGACCCAGCGCGATCTCTCGCTGGCCTACTCCCCGGGTGTGGCGATCCCGGTTTTGGAGATTGCCGAAGACCCCTTGCTGGCGTATGAATACACCTCCAAGGGGAACCTGGTCGCGGTCGTTTCCAACGGCACGGCCATCCTCGGCCTGGGGAATCGCGGCGCCCTGGCCTCCAAACCGGTGATGGAGGGCAAGGGCGTATTGTTTAAGGTTTTTTCGGATATTGATGTTTTCGATATCGAACTTGACACCGAAGACCCTGATGAGATCATCCGCATTGTGGCGGCGCTCGCCCCCACTTTTGGCGGCATCAACCTGGAGGATATCAAAGCGCCGGAGTGCTTCTACATCGAAGAGAAGCTCAAGGAGATGCTGGATATCCCCGTTTTCCATGATGACCAGCACGGCACGGCGATCATTTCCAGCGCCGGGTTGCTCAACGCCCTGGAGATCGTCGGCAAACGCATTGACGAGATAAAAATGGTGATCAATGGCGCTGGCGCTTCGGCTATCTCGTGCGCAAACCTGGCGATCAAGCTGGGCGTGCGCCGCGAGAACGTCATTATGGTGGATTCCCGCGGCGTGCTCTATAAGGGCCGCACGGAGGGGATGAACAAATATAAAGAGCAGTTCGTCCAGGATACCGACGCCCGCACGCTGGCTGATGCGGTGCGCGGCGCGGACGTGTTCTACGGCCTCTCGGTGGCCGATGTGCTCACGCCGGAGATGGTCAAGACCATGGCTGAGTGCCCGATCATCTTCGCTATGGCGAATCCCGATCCGGAGATCAAATACGAGCTGGCGAAAGAAGCCCGCCCCGACGCCATCGTCGCCACTGGTCGCTCAGATTATCCCAACCAGGTCAATAATGTGTTGGGCTTCCCCTTCATCTTCCGCGGGGCGCTGGATGTGCGCGCTCGCGCCATCAACGATGAGATGAAGATCGCCGCCGCGCACGCCCTCGCCGCGTTAACCAAAGAGGACGTCCCCGACAGCGTGCTGCGCGCCTACAACGTGGAAAGCCTGCGCCTGGGGCCGGAGTACATTATCCCCAAGCCCTTCGATCCGCGCGTGCTCCTCTGGGAGGCTCCCGCCGTGGCGAAGGCCGCAATGGAGACCGGCGTGGCCCGCAAACACATTGATCTTGATGAGTATCGTGAGCAGCTGGCCTACCGCCAGGGCCTTGGTCAGCGGGTGCGCCACTTCATTATGAACAAGGCCAAAGCGGCCAGCCCCAAGAAACGCGTCGTCTTCGCCGAAGGCGAGGAGGATAAGATCATGCGCGCTGCGGCCCAGGTGGAGGAGGAGGGCATTGGCGTGCCCATCCTGGTGGGGCGGCCGGAGGTTATCGAGGCGCGACACAAAGCCCTGGGACTGCGCTGCTGCCCGCAAATCGTCAACCCGGCCACCTTCGAGCGCCGCGAAGAATATGCCCAGGCGTTCTACGAGCTGCGCCAGCGAAAAGGCATCACCATTGCCGATGCCCGCAAACTGATTAAAAACCCTAACATCTTCGGGCCGATGATGGTCAAGATGGGGGATGCCGATGCCTTCGTATCGGGGTTGAATTACCAGTATCCCGAGGTGTTGCGCCCGGCACTGCAGATTCATCACACCGGCCCGGATAACAAGATCGCCGCCGCGGCGTATATCATGGTGGTTGATGAGCGCGTCTACATCTTTGCCGATGCCACCGTCAATATTGATCCATCGCCCGAAGACCTGGCCGAGATCGCCTGCCTGGCTGCCGATTTCGCCCAGCAACTGGAGATTGAGCCGCGGGTGGCGTTGCTTTCCTTCTCCAACTTTGGCAGCACGCCGCACCCCCACGCGCTGAAGGTGCAGAAAGCCCTCGAGCTGATCCGCGCCAAACGTCCTGATCTGGCCGTGGATGGCGAGATGCAGGCCGATACCGCCGTGGTGCCGGAGATCATCGAGGCGCGTTATCCCTTCAGCCGGGTGAAGGATGCCAATGTGCTCATCTTCCCCTCGCTGGAAGCCGCCAATATCGCCTACAAGCTGCTCGCCCGCCTGGGCGGCGCCCGCGCCATCGGCCCCATCCTGTTGGGCGTCGGCGCGCCGGTGCACGTCTTGCAGACCGGTGATGAAGTGCGCGATATCGTCAACATCGCCGCCGTCGCGGTGATGGACGCGGCGAGGCGTGGGTGAGGGCACAGCCTTAACGCCTCGTGAAACCTGTTCGGCCATTGACCGCCGACGGCAAGCTTCGCAGTCTGCTGTCGGCGGTCTTTTGTCTCCCGTCTTCCGTCCCTCATCTTTATGGTAGCATTGTGGGGGATTCTTTTCTTATATTTCGGAGGTCCGTTTGAGCGAAAAAACGCGCATTTGCTTTGTCTGCCTGGGAAACATTGTCCGCAGTCCCCTGGCCGAGAACATGTTCCGTCACCTGGCTGAACAGGCCGGGGTGGGGCATAAGTACGAGGTGGACTCCGCTGGGACGGGGAGCTGGCACGTCGGCGAGCGCCCGGATGCGCGCATGCGCCGCGTGGCCGCGGCCCACGGCTTTCGTTATGATGGGCGCGCCCGCCAGTTCCGCCCCGCTGATTTTGACCGCTTCGATTGGATCATCGCCATGGATGCCAGCAACCGCGCTGACCTGCGGCGCATGGCGCGCACCGATGGTGAACGCGCCAAAATCCGCCTGCTGCGCGAGTTCGATCCCCTCGGTGGGCCGGACGCCCCCGTACCTGATCCTTACTACGGCGGCATTGATGGCTTTGAGGAAGTCTTCCAGATCGTGAAACGTTCCTGTAAAGGGCTGTTGGATGCGCTGGAGGGCGACGAGCAAAGCACTGGATAAATCTAAAATCTAAAATCCCAATGCTCCCCTCCCAGGTGTCAACCTTCCTTCGAGAGAACGGCTACGGCGCTGTCGCTTCCACGTGTCCGGTTGGCGGCGGCTGCATCAACAATGGCGCGCGCCTGGTAACGGAGGACGGGGCGAGTTTCTTTCTGAAGACCAACTCCCGCGCCCCGGCGGATATGTTCGCCCGCGAGGCCGAGGGGCTGGAGGCTTTGCGCACCCCGGACGGCCCGCGCTTGCCGCGCGTCTTTCTGGTGGGGGAGGATTTCCTGCTGTTAGAGGATTTAGCCCCCGCCGCGCCGCGTTCGGATTACTGGCCGACCTTCGGGCGGCAGCTTGCCGCGCTGCACAACCACATCGGCGAACGGTTCGGTTTCGCCCATGATAACTACATCGGCAGCACGCCGCAGCCCAACCCCTGGACGGAAGACGGCTATGCATTTTTCGCTGAGCAGCGTTTGGGCTATCAGGCGCGCCTGGCGTGTCAGCGCGGCCTGCTCAGCGCCGAGGATGCGCGCCGCGTGGAGCGCCTCTCTGCCCGCCTGCCCGAATTGATCCCCGTGCAGCCCGCCTCGCTGATCCACGGCGACCTGTGGCGTGGCAACGCCATCAGCGACGAAGAGGGCAGCCCGGCGCTGATTGACCCCGCAGTCTATTACGGCTGGGCGGAGGCCGAACTGGCGATGACGGCGCTCTTCGGCGGCTTCCCTGAAGCCTTTTACCGCGCTTATAATGAGGTGCGCCCGTTAGAGCCGGGCTACCGCGACCGCTTTCCTTTGTACAATCTGTATCACCTGCTCAACCACCTGAACCTCTTCGGCAGCGGCTACCTCGGCCAGGTGCAGGCCGTCCTCCGCCGCTTCGCCTGACTACCCGACCAGTCAGACTATTGAGACTATTGAGACCATTCAGATCATTCAGACCAATGCCCATCACCATCCAACACATCACCGTCAAGGAACTGCCCGACTTCGCCGAGCGCGTGCTGGGCGCGGCCAAACCTGGCCAGTTCGTGCCTATCACCATGCAGCGCGCCCTGGCGCACGCTCACAACCCCTACGCCGCCAAAGACGACGTCGCTCTGCTGGTGGCCGTTGACGAGGACGACGAGATCGTGGGCTATTTTGGCATCCTGCCGTTGTTGCTGCGCGCCGGGGATGAGTTCCACAAAGTTCACTGGTTCACCACCTGGTCGGTCTCGTCGAAGGTGCGCGGCCGCGGCGTCGGTTCGCAGTTGATGGAGGCGGCGCTCCAGCTTAACCAGGATTATTTGATTGTCGGCAGCGTTCACGCCCGGCGGGTGTGCCGTAAGTTCGGCTTTTGGGAGCGCGAGCCGTTGATTTACTACTGGCTGGACGTCACCGGCGCGGGGCATCTCAACCCGCTGGTGTGGATGCGGCGCGGCGTGCGCAAGCTGTTTCACCTGCTGAGGATCAGGCGCGCCGTCCGCTTGGAATCGCCCCTCAGCCGCCGCCTGGATAGCTGGCTGGCAGCCCGACTGAAGGGCTGGTTCTACGCCCGCCTGAACGCCGCGGTGGCCCCGGCGTTGGCGGAGATCCACGTTCGGGAGGTGGATCAGCTTCGGGAGGACCGGCCCAGCCGCGGCCTGCGTCCGCGGGTTGAGTTGCACCGCGGGGTGGAGGCGGTCAACTGGATGCTGCGCTATCCCTGGGTGGTTGAATCTGGCCAGTCCATCACCGAGACAATGGATTACTACTTTAGCGACGCCCGGTCGCTTTACCGCCTGATCGCCCTGGAGGTCGAAACGACCGCCGGGGAGTACCTCGGCTTTGTGGTGTTCTCGGTTTCCCGCCGGGGGCGCGGCGTGCTGCTGCGCACGCTGGATTACCGCTTCGCCGCCGCGGATGTGCAGCGCTATCTGCTGGCGCTGGCGGTGGAATATGGAAGGGCGTATCACGCCGATACGCTTGAACTCCCTGCTGAGGCGGTCGCCGGGTTCCGGCGCGGTCTGTTGGGGCGGTTGTTGCTCCATCGCAAGGAGCGCATTTACCAGTGCATGCCCAAGGCGGAGGACAGCCCGCTGGCGCGCTACTGGCAGGAGATCACCTTTCAGCTTGTGGACGGCGACATGGCCTTCTCGTAATTTTACGCGGAGGCGCAGAGACGCAAGAAGATAAAATTCTTGTCTCTGCATCTCCGCGTCTTTGCGTTAAACTCCCCCATTGAGATCGCATGAAAAAATTGCTGACTTCCCTTCTTGAATACGTCGCTCGCCTGATACCGCTGCGGTTGTATCGGGTTTTGCTCCGCCGCCCGCATGTGGATTTCTTTTACCACGCGGTCTCTGACGAGCAGATGCCGCACGTCCGCTGGCTGTATCCGGTGGTGCCGGTGGATGCGTTCGAGGCCGCGCTGCGCTATATCAAGGCGCACTACACCCCGGTGGGTTACGCCCAACTGCACGCGCACTTCACGGAGGGCGCGCCGCTGCCGCCGAACGCGGCGCACCTTTCCTTTGACGACGGCTTTCGCCAGTGTTTTGACGTCGTCCGCCCGCTGCTGCTGAAATATGAGATTCCCTGCACCTTTTTTGTGGCGACCGATTGGGTGGATAACCGGGTGATGTTCTACCGCAACAAGGTCTCGCTGTGCATTGAGCGCCTGCACGCCGAACCGACGGCGCTGGAAAAGCTGGCTGACCTGCTCCCCGGCGAGAAGAGCCGCGCAGCGGCCATCGCCTGGCTGAAGGAACTGCGCCTGCCCGATGAAGAGACCATCCACGCCGCCTGCCGCGCCCTGGGTGTGGATTGGGAGGGCTTTTTGCGGGAATACCAGCCTTACCTGACGGTCGAACAGCTCCGCCAGATGCACGCCGAGGGCTTCACCATCGGCGCGCACACGTGCAGCCACCGCAAACTGCGCGACTTGAGCGCCGAGGAGATTGAGCGCCAAATCGCTGAATCCTGCCGCGTGGTTCGAGAGATCGCCGGGCAGGAGGTCGTCCCCTTCTCTTTCCCGCATTCCGCTTTTGGCGTGGACCGCGATCTTCTGGCCGCTGTCCGTGCGCGTCATCCCTTCGTCGGTCTGCTCTTCGACACCAAGGGCCTGCGCCGGGACGTGGATTTCATCCGCAACCGCGTCTGGGCCGAGCGTCCGCTAACCCCGGAGCGCAGGCTGCATCCCCTGCCCGAAGTGCTGCGCAGTGCCTATCGCGAAGCATGGGTGGAGGAAGTGCTGGCCCTGGGGCGGAAGCTGCGGAAAAGGTAGTCAGCAAGAAAGAAGTCCGGCTTTTCCGAAAAGCCGGACTTCTCTGTTCCCCTTTGTGGCCGTTGTGGTTAAATTCCCCGAGCGGGGGAAAAGACTTTCGAAGTCTCCCAAACTTCGGAAATCTGCGTTGCTCCCTACAGCGCGAAATACTCGCTGAAATCCGGCGCCCAGCCTTTGGGGTGGAACTCCCCGCTGGCTATGTCCTGCACGTATTCGCCCTGGTAATCGCCCGCGGCGATCTTCTTCAGCGCCTCGATCAGGGCGTCAATTTCCTCCACCGTGTTATACAACCCAAAGCTGATTCGCACCAGGCCGGGCATCTCCGAGCGGTCATTGGCGAGCATGCGAGCGCGCACCGTTTCGGCTTCCTCACCGCTCACGTTCATCAGGTACAGCAGGTAGGGGTGGGCGCAAAAGCAGCCGTTGCGCACGCCGATGCCGAACTCATGCCCCAGAATCGCTGCTACCAGGAAGTGCGATTTGCCTTCCATGTTGATCGGCGCCACGCCCAGCCGGGAGGTCGCGTTGGCCGGGTCGGTGTCGCCGTAGATTTGCACTCCCGGCACCTCGGGGAGCCGTTTGAGGATGTATTCAGTCAACTCGGCCTCGTGTTGGGCGACGGTCTCCATGCCGATTTCTTCCAGTTGGCGGATCGCCGCCGCCAGTGCCACCGCGCCGACTACGTTGGGCGAACCGGCCTCGTCGCGGTCGGGTGGCCCGGCCCAAACGGCGTCCTCCAGGGTGACGATCTCTACCGTGCCGCCGCCCACCAGGTCGGGGTCGCCGCGCTCGAAGGTGTCGCGCCGCCCGATCAGCGCGCCCGTCCCAAAGGGGGCGTACATCTTGTGGGCGGAAATGGCGACGTAATCCAGGTGGCCGGAGTCGCTCAACGGGCGCATGTCCACCTTGCGGTGCGGGGCCAGTTGAGCGCAATCCACCGCGATCTGCGCGCCGACGGCGTGCGCCTTCTCGGCGAAGCGGTGGATGGGGGTCAGGTAGCCGGTCACGTTGCTCGCCCCGCTAATGCTCACCAGCGCCAGTCGGTCGCCGTATTCGGCCAGTTTGCGGTCGTAATCGGCCTCGTCAATCTGCCCATCGGGGGTCAGGGCGATGTGCACCACCTTGGTGGCCGCGCGCCAGGGCAGGTCGTTGGAGTGATGTTCCAGCCCGCTGACCAGCACCACATTGCGTTGATCGGTGTAGGGGAAGCGGCGCGCCAGCTTGTTGAGCGCCTCGGTGGTGTTCTTGCCGAAGATGCAGGTGTGCTCCGCCGGGTCCGCGCCGACGAAATCCATCACGATGTGGCGCGCCTGCTCGTAAGCGTGGGTGGAAAGCTGGCTCTTGAAGCCGGTGCCGCGGTGCACGCTGCTGTAGTAGCGCAGGAAATCGTTCACCGTGTTTTGCACAGCCTTCAGCGCCGGGGTGGAGGCAGCGTTGTCGAAGTTGATGTAGCGGCGCTTTTCGCCGTTGAGCAGGGGGACCTGGGCATCCAGGCCGGTGAATAGGTGGCGGTAATCGTTGTGGGAATGTGTGGGCATAGGGATTCTCCTGACGGTTTATCTCCAAGGCTGGCGAGGAATGCGGTTATTTGACCACTTTTTGCCTGAATTTGCCAGGGGCAATTCCTCGCGGCGGCTCGTTAAAAGTGGAGCGAAGCACTTGCTTTTTGGGGGTCTATCGACTATACTGTGTGTGCTTGTGGGTTAAAGTGGGAAGAAGTGGCGCGCCGGGCGACCGGCGTGCTATGGTTAATGCAAAAGTAGAACATATGTTTCTGGGTCAGTATCGCCACGCACTTGATGAGAAGGGCCGCCTCACCATCCCGGCACGTTTTCGGGATGAGCTGGCTGCCGGCGCGTACCTGACTCAGGGCTTTGACCGTAATCTGCGCCTGCTCACTCAGGCGGCGTTTGAGGCGATTTTCGCCAAACTCAGCGCCATGAACACCACCGATCCGGTCACGCGCGAGCTGCGGCGCCTGCTGTTTGCCAACGCCACGCAGGTGGAGCTAGATCGTGTCGGGCGCATCCTCATCCCGCAGTTTTTGCGCCAGGTGGCTGGGCTGGATGGAGAGGCCGTGATCGTTGGCGTTGGGGAGAGCATCGAAATCTGGGCGCCGGCGGCATGGGAGGAGCAGGTCGCCCGCTTGAGCAACGTGGACGACAATTCCCAGCGCTTTGCCGAATTGGATTTGTAGGATAGTCGCATTGGTTGGGTTGGTTGCGTTGGTTGCATTAGCTGATGAACCAACGCAACCAATGAACCGACGCAACCAACGAACCAATGAACCAGACAACGCCTCACGATCCGGTACTTTACCACGAAGTGCTTCAGGCCCTCCAGCCCCGCGACGGCGGCCGGTATGTGGATGGAACGCTTGGAGCGGGCGGCCATGCCTGGGGCATCCTGGACGCCAGTTCGCCGGGTGGTTTGTTGCTGGGGCTGGACCTTGATCCGCAGGCGCTGGCCCTCGCCAGGGAAAAACTGGCCTCCTTTGGGGAGCGCGCCGTCCTGCGGCAGGCTTCGTACCTGACCCTGAAGGAGCAGTTGGACGCCCGGGGCTGGGATTCCGTTGATGGGATCCTCCTTGACCTGGGCATCTCCTCCATGCAGGTGGATACCCCTGAGCGGGGCTTTTCTTTTCGACAGGATGGCCCGCTGGACATGCGCTTTGACCCCGCTGCGCCGACCACCGCGGCCGATCTGGTCAATCGCCTGCCGGAAAGCGAACTGGCCGATCTAATCTACCGTTACGGCGAGGAGCGCCGCTCCCGGCGCATCGCCCGGGCGATTGTGAAAGCCCGCCCCATTGAGGGCACTCGTCATCTGGCGGAAGTCGTTCGCCGGGCGATAGGCGGCGGCAAAGGGCGCATACACCCTGCCACGCGCACCTTTCAGGCGTTGCGCATCGCCGTCAACCGCGAGCTGGATGCAGTGGAGCAGGTGCTCCCCCTGGCTGTGGAGGTGCTGGCTCCAGGTGGCAGGCTGGCGGTCATCAGTTTTCACTCGCTGGAAGACCGCCTGGTGAAGACTTATTTTCGTCAGGAGAGCCGCGATTGCCTCTGCCCGCCAGAGCAGCCAGTGTGTATCTGTGGTCATGCCGCTCGTTTGCGGGCTGTGACTCGCAAGGCGATCCAGGCCAGCGAGGCAGAAGTAGCTGCCAACCCACGGGCGCGCTCCGCTCGTCTGCGCGTGGCTGAGAAAATCTGAGCATGGCATAAGACTTGCAAGCCTCTGGTCATGGATACCATGCATTCAGACCAGACCAAAACGACGATGGAAAAGGCGATCCGTTACACTCAGGCGTATTCCCAGGCTCCGTGGCGCAAGCAGCTACGGGGGATTGGCGTGTTTCTGGCAATCGTGCTGGTGTTTGTGTTGCTGGGCAGTATGTTCATCAGCGTGACCGCCCGCACGGCCACCCTGGGCCGGGAGATCCAACGCCGCCGGCAGGAAATGGAAAGCCTTGAATATGAGATCGCCCAGATGCGTTCCGAGCTGGCCATGTTGACCTCGACGGCGAGCATGCGCCAGCGCGCCGAGGCGATGGGGTTCCGCCCCGTCAGCCCCGACGAGGTGTTGTATGTTCCGGTGCCGGGATATGCGGGCAAGCCGGATGTTACCCTGGCGGCTCCGGCACGCACTGTGGTCTCCACACGTCCGGTGATCTCGCCTGCGTTTACGCGATCCTGGGTTGACTGGCTGGTGCAGCAAGTCAACGCGCCAGTCCTGCCTCTGGCCGATTTGCCATGAACATTCGTTATGGTTTCCGCTTTATCAGTATGGGGGCTTTTTTTGCATTTGTGGGGCTGGCGATCGTGGTTCGCCTTGTGAGCCTGCAATCCGGCGTGCCTGGCGAGCGCATTGAGGAGGTCGAAAAGTTCGATGGGGTGGAGCTGGTCACCCTCGACCCAGCGCGCGGCAACATCTACGATCGCGAGGGCCATCTGCTGGCGGGGAACCAGATCGTCTACGAAGTCGCCATTGAGTTAAACGCGGTGCAGAACCCCATCAGCATTGCGCTGGCGGTGAGCAACGTGCTGGGGATGAACTACAGCGAAGTCCTCGCTCTGGCCAGCCAGGATCCGAAAGAGGTCGATAACACACACATCTTGCTGGATTATTTTGTGCCTTACGAGCAGGCGGTGAAATTGCAAGAACTCAAGAACGCCACTGAGAGAGCCAAGGATCCGGGGATGACCGCGGATAACAAGCCGCATAGCCTGCGCGGCCTGGTGATCACCCCACGTTATGATCGCAGCTATCCGGAGGGATCGCTGGCCTCCAACGTGCTGGGTTTTGTCCGCAAGGACGGGATCAGCGTATTTGGCGTGGAGGAGGGCTTGCACTACTTGCTTTCCGGTGTGGCGCGGCAAACGGTCGTCTCTGCGGATCCCCATCGGGCGCTCGATTTACCAGAAACCCTGCATGGCGCCGACCTGGTATTGACGATTGATCGCGAGATTCAGGGCGCGCTGGAAGAGATCCTCGACGCGCATATGAAGACCAGTGGCGCGTTTCAGGGCCTGATCGTGGTCATGGATCCGCGCAATGGAGATATCCTCGGCCTGGCCAATTCGCCGCGCATGGATCTGAGCGGCGAGTGGAACATCGATGCGATCTTTGCAGAGAAGCGCTCCTACAACATGGCGGTGGATGGTTATGAGCCCGGTTCGGTGTTCAAGATCATCACCATGGCCGCCGCGTTGGATTCTGGCGTGGTGACGCCGGATACTCCCTTCACCGATACTGGTGCTTTGCAGGTGGATGGCTGGACCATCCGCAACTGGGATGGCGGGGCCTGGGGGCCGCAGACCATGACCACCTGCATGCAGTACTCTTTGAACGTCTGCCTGGCCTGGGTGGCGACCGAAAAACTGGGGCAAACGCGCTTCTACGACTATGTGCGTGCTTTCCAGTTTGGTCAGCCCACCGGTATTGAACTGGCGCGTGAATCTTCTGGCGTGGTGCGCTTTGATAACAGCGAGGGCTGGCATTTGATCGACCTGGCGACAAATTCTTTCGGTCAGGGTATTATTGTCACCCCTTTGCAGATGTTGCGGGCGATATCGGCGGTCGCCAATGATGGTCGCATGGTCACCCCCCACATCCTCAAATCGGTGGTCAGCCGCGATCGTCAGTACGATGTCACGCCCCAATTTGCCGGGCAGCCCATCTCGGCCCAAACGGCGCGTACCTTGAGCGAGATGCTGGCATCGATTGTGGAGACCGAATCATATACCGAAATGTACCCGGGTTATCGCGTCGCAGGCAAGACCGGCACCGGCACGATCTATAACAGCAATCTGACCAATGCCAGTTTTGTTGGCTGGGGGCCGGTGGATGATCCCCGGTTCATGGTGTACATCTGGTTGAACAAGCCAACCAGCTCGCCGTGGGCCTCTATGGTGGCTGCGCCGGTGTTCGTCGATGTCGTCGAGCGCTTGGTGGTGCTGATGGACATTCCGCCGGATGAGGTGCGGTTGCAGTTGAAAGCGAAGTAGGTAGAACATGCTTACTCTGGGTGATCTCCTCAAAGCGCTGGTGGATCGGCGTCCGGCCTGGGCTAACCAGGTTATCACGGACGCCGTGGTTGACTCGCGCCAGGCGATCCCCGGCGCGCTGTTCGTGGCCATGCCAGGCGAAAAGGTGGATGGTCATGACTATGTCGCCGCGGCCTTCGAGCGCGGCGCCTGTTTCGCCTTGGTGCAGCGCGATCTTTCTCCCGATATCCCCGTACTCGATCTGCGCCCGGGCGCTCCCCTGGATCTGGAAACGGAAGTCCCGATCCCCTGCGCCCTGCGGGTTGAGGATACGTTGACGGCTTTGCAGCAGGCCGCCGCGTTCTGGCGGCGCAAGATGCAGGTGAAGGTCGTCGGCATCACCGGTAGTGTAGGTAAGTCCACCACCAAAGAGCTGACCGCGGCGGTGCTGAGCCAGCGTTACAGCACGTTGAAGAATCCCGGCAACCTGAATAATGAGATCGGCCTGCCGCTGACCCTGCTCCGCCTCAGCCCTGGTCACCGCCGCGCGGTTTTGGAGATGGGGCTGTATGTGCCCGGCGAGATCGCCTTTTTGTGTGAGTTGGCGCAACCCAGCGTGGGGGTAATCACCAATGTGGGTACGGTGCACGCTGAGCGCGCCGGTTCACAGGAGGCCATCGCCCGCGGCAAGGCCGAACTGGTGCAGGCGCTGCCGCCTGCCCCCGAGGGTGTTGCCATCCTCAACTATGATGACCCCTGGGTCAAGGCCATGGCGGAGCAGACTCAGGCGCGGGTGTTTTTCTACGGCCTCGACCCGGGGGCGGATTTGTGGGCCGATCAGGTCGAGGGCCTGGGCCTGGAGGGCATCCGTTTTCGCCTGCATTACCATAACGAGATTCTGTACCTGCGCGTGCCGCTGATCGGTCGTCATTCGGTGCACACCGTTTTGCGCGCTGCTGCTGTGGGGCTGGCGGACGGCCTGAGCTGGCAGGAGATCATCGAGGGGCTACGAACTGGCCACACGCAGTTGCGCCTGGTGGCGGTGCGCTCCGAGAGCGGGGCGCTGTTGCTGGATGATACCTACAATGCCTCACCGCAATCCACGCTGGCTGCCCTGAACATGCTGGCGGAGGTCGATGGGCGCAAGGTAGCTGTGCTGGGCGACATGCTGGAACTGGGACCTTATGAGCATCAAGGGCACTGGAAAGTGGGGCTACGCGCCGCCGAAGTGGCCGACCTGCTCGTGACCGTCGGGCCACGCAGTCACATCATTGCCCAGGCCGCGCGCCAGGCTGGTTTATCGGAGGAGCAGATAGTGGAATTTGAAGATAGCGACCAGGCCGTGGTTTATCTGCGCGATGTCTTGCAGGCCGATGACGTCGTCCTGGTCAAAGGATCACACGGCATGCGCATGGATCGCATTGTCAGCCGTTTGGAGGCGCCCCGATGACCCAAACCTCAGTCGCCCTGGCGCTGGCCGGTTTCAGCTTTATGTTGACGGTGATTTGGGGCGCGCCGTTGTTGCGTATTTTGCGCTACTTCAAAGTTGGCGAGACCATTCGCCTGGAGGGGCCGGAGCGGCACTTTGCCAAACTGGGAACCCCTACCATGGGCGGGGTGATGATCGTTTTGCCGGTGGCGCTGGTCACGGTATTGCTGAATGCCGCCTCGCTGGTGGGGCCGATGGAATTGCTGGGTAATTCGGTGTTGCTGCCTATGGGCGTGCTGATAGCTTACGCCTTGATCGGCGCGATTGATGATTGGGAGGGCCTGCGCGGCCGTCGTCGCGGCGAGGGGATGCGCGCCCGCACCAAGTTGGCTTTGCAACTGGTGGTCGCCTTTGTGGCTTCGTTTGGCCTCTACCACTTCCTCGACGCGCCGCACCTGTACCTGCCGAGCTTCCATATCGAATTTAGGGTTGGCGTGTGGTACATCCCCATCGCCATGTTCATCATCGTGGCCACGTCAAACGCCGTCAACCTGACGGACGGGTTGGATGGGCTGGCGGGGCTGATCGCGGCCACGGCTTTTGTGGCCTATGGCGGCATTGCCGTGTTACAGGGGCAGGTCTTTCTGGCGCGCTTTTGCTTTACGCTTGTGGGCGCGCTGTTTGGCTTTTTGTGGTTTAACGTTCACCCGGCGCTGCTTTTTATGGGCGATACTGGCTCGCTTAGCCTGGGCGCGGTGCTGGCGGTAGTCGCGCTGATGACCGGTCAGTGGGCGGTGTTGCCGGTGGTCGCCATTATCCCACTGAGCAACACCCTCAGCGTGATAATTCAGGTAGGTTACTTTAAACTGACCAGACGCCTGTACGGCGAGGGCCGCCGGGTGTTCAAAATGACTCCTTTGCACCACCACTTTGAGTTGAGCGGTTGGAGCGAGACCCAGGTGGTGCAGCGCTTCTGGCTGATCAGCCTGATGGCGGCCATGGTCGGTGTGGCGCTGGCGGTGTCGTGATGACGGATTGGCGAGGGAAAACGGTGCTGGTGATCGGCGCAGCCCGTCAGGGGCTGGCGCTTTCCCGCTTTCTGGCGGCTCGTGGCGCGCGCGTGCGCCTGAACGACCGCCGCCAGGAGGCCGAACTTGCCGAGGCGCGTCGGGCGCTGGCCGATGTAAACGTGGAATGGGTGCTGGGCGGCCATCCGCTGGAGCTTCTGGATGGTGTGGATC
>CAZZFZ010000004.1:15059-48472 GCA_964653835.1 uncultured Anaerolineales bacterium | reverse complement strand
GCAGGCGTTCAACCAGATGAGCCGCGATCTGGCGCGCTTGAGTGAGCAGCGCAGGCGGATGACCGCCGATATCGCCCACGACCTGCGCACCCCGCTAACGGTGCTGAGCGGTTATCTGGAATCCATGGAGGAAGGAATCCTGCCTCCCACGCCGGAGCGGCTGGCTACCCTGCGCCAGGAAGTGAGCCGCCTGCAACGCCTGGTGGAAGACCTGCGCACCCTCTCCCTGGCCGATGCCGGGGAGCTTTCGCTCAATCTCGTCCCGGTTTCAACTGACGGGCTGCTGAAGCAAATCCAGGATGCTTACCAGCATACCGCCGGGCGCGCCGGGGTGACGTTGCTGACTCAGGCCGAGGCCGATCTGCCGGATATCCAGGCCGACCCCGACCGCCTCTTGCAAGTGTTGGGCAACCTGGTGGATAATGCCCTGCGCTATACGCCGGAAGGGGGCAGTGTGCGGTGTTCCGTCGCTGTTGGCGGTGAGGAGGTGGTTTTCGCGGTTGCTGATACCGGCGCGGGGATTCCCGCCAAAGATCTGCCGCACCTCTTTGATCGTTTCTATCGCGCTGATAAATCCCGTTCTGAGGGACAGAGCGGCCTGGGGCTGGCGATCGCCCGCTCGATTGTCGAGGCGCATGGGGGGCGCATCTGGGCGGAAAGCGTTGAGGGCCAGGGAAGCGTGTTCCGTTTCAGCATCCCTCTGAATCAATGAGCGTTTTGGAAGAACGACTGGAGCAGGCGCTTGACGCCCGCGGTGAACTGCTCACGGGCGCGCACGATGCCGCCTGGCGCGCCTTCGCTGGCTTTTATGAAGGAGAACCTCGCTTGGTGGCGGATATCTATGCCCGAACTCTGGTGCTGTTCGATTATGGCTATGGCGAAGCCGATGACCTCCTTCGCGCAACGCAGGACTTTTACCTGGAGCGACTTCCCTGGCTCAACTGTGTGATTCACAAGCGGCGCGCGGCGCGGGAATTGGCTCAACGCAGAGGGGTGATCGCCTGGGGGGATGCGCCAGCCAGGAAAATCCACGAGCATGGGGTGTGGTACGCGCTGGATTTGCAGATGCAGCAGGATGCCAGTTTTTACCTGGATACGCGTAACCTGCGCCGTTGGTTGATGGACCACGCCTCCGGCTGGCGAGTACTGAACACTTTTGCCTATACCGGCAGCCTGGGAGTGGCGGCGCTGGCAGGCGGCGCGGCGCAGGTGATCCAGACCGATCGCAACAAAACCTTCATGGCGCTGGCGCGCAACTCCACCATGCTCAACCGCCTCGACCTGGGGAAGATGAAACTGCGGGAAGGAGATTTCTTCAGCCAGGTGGCTTACTTCAAACGGCGCGGCGAGTTGTTTGACTGCGTGATCCTCGATCCCCCGTTTTTCTCGCGCACCGAAAAGGGGCGCGTGGACATGGTGAACGAGAGCGTGCGCCTGATTAACAAGGTGCGCCCGCTGGTGCGTGACGGCGGCTGGTTGATCGCTATCAACAACGCCCTGTTCCTCAGCGGCGCGGAATATCTGCGTTCGCTGGAGGGGTTGTGCGCCGATGGGTATCTTTCGCTGAAGGAATTAATCCCCGTCCCCCTCGATTTCACCGGCTCACCGGAGACCATCGTCAACTCCCCGCCTGTTGACCCCGCGCCGTTCAATCACTCCACAAAAATTGCCGTGCTGCGGGTGAGGCGTAAACACTGAGCCGACGGCAGACGACAGACCGCGGTGGCCGGCGGTCCCCCGTCTGCGGTCTTCCATCGGCCGCATCTTGACTCACGCACACCATTCGGTATAATGCCTGTACTTCATTTTCCAAAGATGTGCGCGGAGACGAGTAAGCGCTCAACCTCTCAGAGAGCTGCCGGGTGGTGCGAGGCAGCAGGGCAAGCGCCGAAATCCCCTCCGCCTGCGGGGTGAGCGCCCCGCACATTGCTTCCGCAGGGACAATTGTCGTAAGGAAGCCGGGTTCGCCCGTTAGCGCGATGCAGAGGTCACGCCCTTGATGCGGTGAGCGGCGTGGCGAAAGCAGGTGGCACCACGAGCGCCCCCCTCGTCCTGCATGGCGAGGGGGGCGTTTATCATTTACACACGATGCCGGAGGTGCAACCATGTTGGATATTAACCTGATTCGTGAAAACCCGGAGCTGGTGCGGGAGGCGCTGCGCAAACGCCAGAGCGACCCCGCCCCTGTGGATCGGGTGTTGGAGCTGGATCAGCAGCGCCGCGCCCTGATTCAGGAGACCGAAACGCTCAAGGCCGAGCGCAACCGCGTTTCTAAAGAAATCGGCCGGATGAAAGACCCCGCCGAGCGGCAGGCCAAAATCGATGCTATGCGCGCTGTGGGCGATCAAATCCGTACCCTGGATGAGCAACTGCGCGCCGTGGATGCCGAACTCCATGCCATGATGTCCGCGCTGCCCAATATCCCTGATGAGAAGACGCCTTACGGCGAGGACGAGAGCGACAATGTGGTGCTGGAGACTGTGGGCGAACTCCCGCAGTTTGACTTCGAGCCGAAGCCTCACTGGGAGCTTGGCCCCGCGCTGGGGATTCTGGATTTTGAGCGCGGCGTCAAAATCACCGGTTCGCGCTTTTACGTGCTCAGCGGGGCGGGGGCGCGCCTGCAACGGGCCTTGATTGCCTTCATGCTCGACCTGCACATCAAACAGGGCTACACCGAGAAGTACACCCCCTTCATGGTCAAAACCGAGACTGTCTTCGGGGCTGGGCAACTGCCCAAGTTCGCGGATAACCTCTATAAAGACCATGAGGAAGACCTGTACTTTGTGCCCACCGCCGAGGTCCCGCTCACCGGCCTGCACATGGATGAGATCATCCCCGAGGAGGCGTTGCCGCTGCACTATACGGCGTACACCCCTTGCTTCCGCCGTGAGAAGATGAGCGCCGGGCGGGATGTGCGCGGCATCAAGCGCGGCCACCAGTTCGACAAGGTGGAGATGTATATGTTCGTCAAGCCGGAGGATTCACCGGCAGCCTTTGAGAAGATGTACGCCGATGCCGTTGAAACCGCCGCGCTGTTGGGGCTGCCGTATCGCACCCATCAGCTTTGCACCGGCGATCTGGGGTTTGGCGCCGCCATCACCTATGACCTGGAAGTGTGGGCCGCGGGCTGCCAGGAATGGCTGGAGGTCTCGTCGGTGTCGAACGTGACCGATTTCCAGGCGCGTCGCGCCAACATCCGTTACCGCCCCGCGGAGGGCGGCAAGCCCCGTTACGTGCACACCCTCAACGGGTCAGGGCTGGGGCTGCCGCGGGTGATGATCGCCATCCTGGAGAACTACCAGCAGGCCGACGGCTCGGTGGTCGTCCCTGAGGTGCTGCGTCCGTGGATGGGCGGCATTGAGGTGATTGAGCCGGAATAATGCGAATTCGGGATAAGCGAGTCGCAGGCCACGCACCCTTCGATACGCGCCTTGGGCTTCGGTACGCTTTGCTACTCAGCCCGGGGCGCTACTCAGGATGCGTTCTTCGTGAAAACGCCAGCGTCCTGAGTAGCACGGGAGCGTTAGCGAAGTGGGTATCGAAGGGCGCTGATCGCCTCCGTAGCGTTTTGCCCTGACCTCCTAGTTACCCACCCTACAAGGAGCTTCCATGCCCGATTGGCTTGCATCTATCGTCAGCTTTTTTATCATCCTCACCATGATCGTCGGCCAGCTTGGGCTGGTGATCCCCATCTTCCCCGGTAACGTGGTGATGTGGCTGGCCGCGCTGGTATATGGCCTGGTTTTTGGCTTTGGGCCACTGGGCGGCGTGTTATTTGGGATCATTACAATTCTGATGGTGATCGCCGTCTCTGCCGATAACCTGCTGATGGGCGCAAAAGCCCGGGAGCAGGGCGCTGCCTGGCGATCTATCCTGGCTGCGCTGGCGGCGGCAGTGGTGTTCACGCTGGTCTTTCCCCCGATTGGCGGGCTGATCGCCGCGCCGCTGGTGCTCTACCTGTTAGAGTTCCGCCGCCTGGGCGATTCCGCTGAGGCGTGGGGGATCGTCAAAGCCCTGTTGACCGGGTTGGGGCTTTCTTTTGTTGTGCGGTTTGGGATTGGCCTGTTGATGTTTGTGTTGTGGGGAATTTGGGCCTACGCCGGGTAGGCCAGAAACGAGAAAGCCCGCCAGAGCGAACTGGCGGGCTTTTTATTCGGGTTGGAAGAAGACCATCCCGATGCCCATATTCTCAAACCCCTGCTCGACCCAGTGACGAACCATCGTGGAGCCGTGTTCCCAGGCGGCGAACATGGCTGGGACGGCGCGGGTATCGCCGATCAGCGCCAGGGCGCGGGCGGCTTCAATCTGCGCGCCGGGTGGGCCGTTCTCTAACGTTTCCATCAAATCGCTGACGGCGGGGCCACCGATCGCCACCAGCGCGTCCCCGGCCAGGCGGGCGAGCATTTTCTCTTTCGATTCCAGCAGGGCGACCAGTTCGGGTACGACAGCGAAGTTGGGGTGTTGGCGAAGCGCCAGCACGGCGCATTGACGCACCTCGGGGTCCGGGTCCCGCAGGGCCTGCGCCAGCCGAGGTGCCACGCTCACCTGCCGGATGGCCGCCAGCGTGCGCACAGCCCACCAGCGATGATCGGGGTCGTTTGATTGAAGCAGTTCATCCAGCATGGGCAAGGCTGCTTCCCCCATTTTGGCCAGTTCCTGTGCGGCGGCCTCGGCATGATCGTCATCGCCGGAGGTCAATTGGGTCAGCAGGTCTTGGATCTCCATCAGTCTATTGGTGTGTCACTCGTTTGAAAAAACGAGCGTGCGGTTCACTTCTCCGGCGGGGGGATGGGCAGGTCTTCTTTGGCGGTTTCCACCCATTTGTCGCCCTCGTCAATCAACATCACGGGGATGTCATCCCGAACGGGGTATTTGCGGCCGCAATCCTGGCAGATGAACCAGCTTTCTTTGTAGAATTCCAGTTCGCCGCCGGTCTCTCGCACACAGGCCGGGCAGCGTAAAATTTCAATAAGCTCTGTACTGACCATGGTGATCTCTCCTCGATGATCGACTTAGATATCTTCAAACCGGATGTTGATGTTGGTGGTGCCGTTTCCCAGATCAACGCCCTGAATGACGATTGCTTTGCCGTTCTCGTAGCCATCGAAGACCATGCTGAAGGTGCTTTCCGTGATGTTTGTGTGGGACGTGCGCTCCGTTAGCCCCATTTGTTCAAAGGCCTGGCGGTAGAAGCTGATGGCTTCGTCCTTGGTGAGGCTGGTGGCGAAATTGACCTCTTCCCCGCTGCCGGTGAAGTTTTGTACGTCCTCAGGCAAGGGAAAAATCGTATCGTAGGTCGTCGCCGCGGTGTCCGACCCCCCACAGGCGGTCGCGAAGAGCAGCAAAGCGGTGAGCAAAAAGCCCAAAATCCAGGCGCGTTTCATTGATAATTATCTCCTAAAAGTTTTGTGTATGCGTCTACAGTGTTTATTGTACCGCAAAAAGATATTCGGCTGAGAGATTGTGGAGGGGATGTGGATGCGCGCTGAGCGCAGAAGGCGTCTCAACTACTGCCTCGCTTCGCCCGGCGTTCGCTCGACGCGAGATGGCTTACTGGAAGGTGATTTTCTCAACCCGGACGCTGTCTTCGCCAACCAGCGCGTGCAGCTCGTTGAGCAGCTCGGGTTCCAGGTGCGTGGTGAAGTTGGGGAAATCGAGCAGGTAGCCGCGCCCGTTTTCAAAGATGTGGAAGGTGAAGCGATCGTTACCGGGGCGGCTGATCAGGATGCCGAACAGGCGCCGGAGCAGGAGGTTGTTCCGCACGGTATCTCCCTCGGAGCGCAGTGTCAGGGTAATCATGTGAACGTCGCTCTTGTCTTTGGGCGGAAGCGGCGGCACAAAGCGCGCGGCTATCTCGGCCAGTTTCTTGCTTTGAAGCGGAGGCGGCGCCTGCCGATCGAAAGTGGCTGTGCTTTGCACCGGGGCTTCATCCGCCGGGGGGGGCGGAGCTGGCGCGGAGTCACTGCCCGGGGGTAGGTCGTCCACAGAGGGGACGGTCTCCTCCCAGGCTTCCGGGAAGGGGTCAGGCGGCGGGGGAACGTTCCCCTCGGAGACGGGTTCGCTGTCAAAGGCGACCGGAGCTTCGGCGACCTGATGCCGGGGCGACGGGGGTGCGGCAGGCGGCGGAACGACCGGCTGCTTTGATGGTGTTGCGGCGCGCGCCGGGGACGGCGGGGTTTCTTCCAAGGGGGTGACGTGGTTCAACTCGGTGGTGACGCGATCAACCAGAATTTTTGGTTCTGCGCCGCGGGCGTCCACCTGACCATCCACCAGGACGATGGTGTCGTATTGCAGCAGTTCATGGTAGCGCGCCCACGTCTTCGGAAAGACAACCAGGTCAATCGTCCCCTGCATGTCTTCCAGGGTGACGAAGCCCATGGGCTTCCCCGCCTTGGTGGTGTGTGGGCGCACGCGCGTGACCATCCCGGCGACGCGCACCCGCTGGCGATCCGTTGCCTCCGCCAGTTCCATGGCGTAGTGAGTGATGTTTTGGGCGATGGCGTCCATGACCGGGCTTAGCGGGTGATCCGAGACGTACAGGCCGATCAGTTCGCGCTCCCAATCCAGCAGTTCGCGGCGGGAGATTTCGCCAGGCATGCTGGGCAATTCAATTGGGTCTGCCAGGCCGGTTTGCGCACCGAAGAGGCTCATTTGTCCGGCCTCGGCGGCGGCGAAGTGCGTTCCGCTGAGGGCGATGATGCGGTCGAGCACTTCGAGCAAGGCCGGGCGCGTGCCAAAGGCGTCCAGTGCGCCCACCTTCACCAGGCATTCCAGGGCGCGCTTGCCAACTTTGCGCAGATCAACGCGTTGGATGAAATCGTTCAGATCGGCGAATGGCCCCTCAGCGCGCGCCTGCAGGATGATATCCACCGGCCCATGGCCGACGTTTTTTACCGCGCCCAGGCCGAAGCGGATGGCGGCCTGTTCTCCTTCGCCTTCAATGGTGAAATCCCACTTGCTCAGGTTGACATCCGGCGGGCGGACCTCGATCCCCATACGACGGCAATCGGCGACGTACAGCGCCACCCGGTCGGTATCATGCTGGAAGACCGAGAGCAGGGCGGTCATATATTCCACCGGGTAGTGGACTTTGAGGTAAGCTGTCTGCACGGCGATCACGCCGTAATCGGCGGCGTGGCTTTTGTTAAAACCGTAGCGGGCGAATTCTTCCCAATCGTCGAAGATGCTGGCTGCCGTGCTTTCCGGGATGCCGCGCTCGACGGCTCCAGCGATGAATTTGACGCGGTGCTTTTCCAGCTCTTCCTTTTTCTTTTTGGCGATCGCCTTGCGCAGGTAATCCGCCTCCGAGGCGGTGTAGCCTGCCAGCTCCACCGCGGCGCGCATGATCTGTTCCTGATATACCGGGATGCCGTAGGTCTCGGCGAAGATTGGCTCCAGCGAGGGGTGCGGGTAGGTGACTTCCTCCTCGCCGTGCATGCGCCGGATGTAGCTGGGGATGAAATCCATCGGCCCGGGGCGGAAGAGGGAGATCATGGCGATGACGTGATCGAGGGTTTGCGGTTTCATCTCCACCAGGTAGCGCCGCATCCCGGAGCCTTCGACCTGGAACACCCCGGCGGTCTCGCCGCGTCCCAGCAGGGCGTAGGTTTCGGGGTCGTCCAGGGGGATGTTTTGCAGGTTGTATTCCACCCCGTGGCGTTCGCGGATCATCTCGCAGGCGCGCGTCATCACGGAGAGGGTGGAAAGCCCGAGGAAATCCACCTTGAGCAGCCCCAGCGCGTCAATGACCGACATCTCGAATTGGGTTACGGTCTCGATGGGGCTGTCACCACCGCCGCTGGTAGGGCGGTGCAGTGGGACGTACTCGATGATCGGTTTATCGGTGACCACCACCCCCGCGGCGTGTGTGCCGGCGTTGCGCACAACGCCTTCCATGCGCTTGGCGGTGTCAATCAGGTCGCGGATGTATTCGGCGGAGTCGTACAACGCTTTGAGTTCGGGGACTTCTTTCAGCGCCTGCTCGATCGAGACTGGTTTGCCAGGGATGTTGGGGATCAGCTTGGCGACGCGGTCCACCTCGCTCAGGGGGATATCTTTCACCCGGCCGACGTCGCGGATGGCGGCGCGGGCCTTCATCTTGCCGAAGGTGATGATCTGAGCGACCTTGTCGCTGCCGTAGCGCTGGGCGCAGTATTCCATCATTTCGGCGCGGCGGTCGTCGGGGAAGTCCAGGTCAATATCGGGCATGGAGACGCGCCCGGGGTTGAGGAAGCGCTCGAAGATCAGGTCATGCTCCAGCGGGTCCACCAGCGTGATTTCCAGCGTGTAGGCGACGATTGAACCAGCCGCCGAGCCGCGGGCGTTGTACCAGATACCGCTCTCCTGCGCGTGGCGGCATAGATCCCACACGATCAGGAAGTAGGCGTCGAAGCCCATATCGTGGATGATGTTCAGTTCGTAATCCAGGCGCTGGCGCACTTCGGGGTCGTCGGCGCGCGGGCCGTAGCGGCGGCGCAGACCCTCCTCGCAGAGCTGGCGCAGATACCCCTCGGCGGTTTGCCCCTCGGGGAGGGGGAACTCCGGCAGGTGGTAGCCTTTGCGGCCGAGATCGAGCTGACAGCGCTCGGCGATCAGCAGCGTGTTCTGGAGCGCCTCCGGTACCTCGGCGAAGATGCGCGCCATTTCATCCGGCGGCCGCAGGTAATATGTCGGGTCGGTCATGCGCATGCGCTTGGGGTCGCTGAGCAGCGAGCCGGTCTGCACGGCCAGCAGGATGTCCTGCAACTGGGCGTCATCGGGGTTGATGTAGTGCACGTCGTTGGTGGCGACGTAGCGCGCCTGGTAGCGAGGCCCCAGTTCGAGCAGGGTTTTGTTGATGATTTCCAGTTCGGGGATCTGGTGTTCCTGCAATTCGAGGTAGAAGTTCTCCGGCCCGAAGACCTCGTAATACCAGTCGAGTTGTTTGCGCGCCCCTTCGATGTCGCCCTGCTGGATGGCGCGCGGGATCTCGGCGGACATGCACCCCGAGGTACAGATGATCCCCTCGGCGTGGGCGGCCAGGAATTCATGGTCAATGCGCGGGTAGTAGTAGAAACCTTCCAGTTGCGCCGCGCTGGCGATTTTAAGCAGGTTTTTATAGCCGGTTTCGTTTTCCGCCAGCAGCAGCAGGTGGGTGGATTTTTTATCCAGTTTGGGGTCGCGGTCGCGCATCCCGCGGGCGGCCAGGTATGCTTCCACGCCGATGATCGGCTTGATGCCCGCTTTCATCGCCGCGTTGTAGAAATCAATCACCCCGTACATCGTGCCGTGGTCGGTGATCGCCAGCGCGGGCATGTCCATCTCTTTGGCGCGCTGCACTAACTTCTTGATGTTGCTGAAGCCGTCGAGGAGCGAGTATTCGGTGTGGACGTGCAGGTGGACGAAGGACATGGCGAAAACTGCTGTGGTTTTTATGTGGGGAAGGGTAATTTACCTGAGTTTCGGATAAGGGATTTTGGCGAAGATTCATTGCTTTCGCCGGGTATGAACCACAAATAAATAAGATGCATGGGATTTTTCGTTTCTTCCATCCTTTGCATCTGTGTTTATCTGCGGTGAATTTTTATCCGCAATTGAGGTTATTTTGGATTATAGCACGTTCGTTCGGGGTATTCTCGTTGAGGGGCTTAAAGAATCCAATTCTTTAAGATGATGAGTGGATTCCACCGTCATTGTCGCAGAACATTAGTTCGATTATAATGCGCTTTGCACAGCGGCTTTGAGCTGAAGATTGGAGAAAGGATGGCGTCTGGTCCCCCCGCAGGATGAACTTCTCCCAGAATCGCCGAGAGCCGGGTTCGCCATACCCGGCTCTCTCTAAGGAGGAGAAGAAGAGAAATCGCCCTTCGAGCCTAAATATACCAGGATAGGGTAAACTTTGCATGACGTTTGCCCTACGATTACCCTACGGAATCCCTTCACTTTTGAAAGTTCAGGTAATTTCCCATGGATCTGGCGATAAAAACGGAGAATCTGGGGCGCGTTTATAAACTGCGCGAGGCCAGACGGGGCGAGCCGCAGCAACTGACCGCGCTTTCGGACGTCAACCTGACGGTGCGCCGCGGCGAACTCTTTGGCCTGTTGGGGCCAAATGGGGCGGGGAAAACCACGCTGATCAAAATCCTGACCACGCTGCTGGCGCCGAGCAGCGGGCGCGCCTGGGTCACGGGGCTGGATGTCGCCCGGCAGCCTCAGGAGGTGCGCGCCCGCATCAACATGGTCTCCGGCGGTGAATCTTCGGGCTATGGGTTGCTGACGGTGCGCGAGAACCTGTGGATGTTCAGCCAGTTCTATGGCATCCCCTCCAAAGAGGCCAACCGTCGGATCAGGGAGCTGCTGGAGGTCGTTGGCCTGGGGGATCGCCTGAACACAAAATCCTCCGATCTTTCCACCGGCCTGCGGCAGAAAATGAACATTGTGCGCGGCTTTCTGACGGATCCTGAGGTGCTCTTCCTCGATGAGCCGACGCTGGGGCTGGATGTGGGCGCGGCGCGGGATGTGCGCCGATACATCCGCCAGTGGGTGGATGAAGACCCGCGGCGGGCGCTTTTGTTGACTACGCACTACATGGTGGAAGCGGATGAACTTTGCGACCGCGTGGCGATCATCAACCGGGGGCGCGTACTGGCCTGCGATACACCGGCGAACCTCAAACAGCGCCTGCAAAAGGATGTGATTTTCCGCCTCACCGTCAGCCCGCTCAACGGTGTGGGGCTGGAGGTCTTTGAGCGATTGCCGGGGGTCAGGCAGGTGGCGCAGAGCGCTCAGGGGGAGGCTGTGGAGCTGACGTTGTTTCTTGCCGAAGACGCCGCGCTGGGGAGCGTGGTCAACGCGATGACGGAGAATCGCATTCAGATTCTCAACCTGGAGAAGCGCGCCCCCACCCTGGAGGATGTGTTCGTTGATCTGGTCGGGCGCAGCATGAACGAGGAGGAAACCGGTGAGTGAGCGCGAGGCGATTCTGGCGACTCATCGAAACACGGGGGCGCGCCTGTTCTTGCAAACCGTGCTGGCGCGCGCCTATCCGCGCATCGTCGCCCAACAACGTGAAAAATCCTGGATGTTCTTCGACATCCTCCTGCCGATGCTGGCGGTCTCGGCCTACGTTTTCGTATACCGGGCGATCGGCGCGCCGGAGGAGTACGTCGGCTTTGTGGTCATGGGCGGCGCGATGACCGCCTTCTGGATGAACATCCTGTGGAGCATGTCCAGCCAGTTGTATTGGGAAAAGGAACAGGGCAACCTGGCGCTTTACATCATGGCGCCCAACTCGATGATGGCGATTTTGCTGGGTATGGCGCTGGGGGGGCTGGTGGCGACCACGCTGCGCGCCCTGGCGATCACATTGCTGGGCAGCCTGGCGTTCGGTATCACCTACCAGGTCGCCAGCTATGGACAGCTCTTTATGGTGTTCGTGTTGGCGATGGTGGCGCTGTATGGGATGGGGATGCTTTTCGCCTCGCTCTTCCTGCTGCTCGGCCGGGAGGCCTGGCATCTTTCCAACCTGGCGCAGGAGCCGGTTTACCTGTTTTCCGGGTTTTACTTTCCGATCAAGAACTTCAACTTTTGGATCGCCGCGGCGGCGTCGCTCATCCCCTTGACTCTGGGGCTGGACGCCATGCGGCAATTGGCATTCCCTTCGGGGACCGCCCTGGGGTTTCTGAGCGTTTCCACCGAAATTCGCGTTCTGATCGCTTTGGGGGTGGTCTTTATTGGCGCGGCGAAATATTTACTGGCTTACATGGAGCGGCTGGCTGTCCGGGAAGGTCGCCTGACGGAGAGCAGGAGGTAGCTCCATGCAGGCAATCCGGCTTCAGGAACATTTCACTACCTGGAAGGTTTGGGCGCGTTCATTTCGCATGGCGGCATGGCTGGGCTGGCAAATCGAATCCAACTGGACCGATCCGTTCCTCTTCGCCGTCTACTCGCTGATCAAGCCACTGGCCGGAGCGGCCATCCTGGTGGTGATGTACAGCATCATCTCTGGGGGGGATTTTTCTTCGCCGTTGTTCCCCTACATCTACCTGGGCAACGCGTTTTACATGTATGTTGGTCAGGTGATGAGCGGCATCTCCTGGGCGGTGATTGATGATCGCGAGCATTACAAGACGTTGAAGTATATGTACATCGCCCCCATCCATATTCCAACGTACCTGATGGGGCGCGGCGTGGCGCGTTTTCTGACGGCCTCCATCTCGGTGCTGGTGACGATTCTGTTTGGGGTGACTTTTTTGCGCCTGGAGATTGATCTGGCCGCGGTGCAATGGGGGTGGTTCTTTGGCGCGCTGGCGGTCGGGGTGTTGATGTTGGCGATGATGGGGTTGTTACTGGCGGGCATCACGCTGTTGATCGTCAACCACGTGTGGTATATTGGCGACGCCGTCGCTGGGGCTTTGTACCTCTTCAGCGGGGCAATTTTCCCCCTGGATGTGCTTCCTGTTTTTCTGCGCCCGTTGGGCTATATCATGCCCATCACCTACTGGCTGGAGCTGCTGCGCCGCTCCCTGGTGGGATCGGTGGCGGAAGCGTTTCCAGCCCTGGCGGGGTTGTCAAACGCGCAGTTGATGGGGATCCTGGTCGGCCTGACGGTTGTCTTCGCCGTGCTTGCGCGAATCGAGTTTCGCTTCTGCGAACACCGGGCGCGCGAGCGCGGCCTGCTTGACCGGGTGACCAATTATTAATCTGGAGGAGCGATGAAGCGTATTTCAGCGATCTACATTGCGGAGGTATCCCCCACGCCCCTGGGGCCGATCTGGGTGGCTGTGAACGAAGGTGGACTGGTGGCCGTACACACCCACGCCGATGAAGCTGCCTTTCGGGCAGAGCTGGAAGGCCGTTATCGGGCGGCGATCGTGTATGACGAAGTCCGCACACGGGAGGCCCGCGAACAGATCCATGCGTATCTGGTAGGGGAGCGCCAGCAGTTCGAGTTGCCGATCAACTGGTCGGTGATGACGCCCTTCCAGAAAAAGGCGCTACAGGCGACGTATGCCATTCCCCGCGGGGAGACGCGCACGTATGGGCAGATCGCCGCCGCGACGGGCAACCCGCGGGCGGCGCGCGCCGTGGGCCGCGCTGAGGCCACCAACCCCATGCCTATCGTCATCCCCTGTCATCGCGTGATCGGCAGCGATGGGAGATTGCACGGATATGGCGGACGCGGCGGATTGGATACCAAAGCCTGGTTACTCCGGCTGGAGGGGGCGCTGGCACCCTGACTCCGTTTCAGGGACTCTCAGGCTTCGGCTTCAACCAGCTCATCGACTGGTTCAGGTTCCTCGGGCTTGCGGTCGAGCATCTGCATTTGCGAGGCGACCACTTTGGCGTAGTAACGCGCCTCGCCGTCCTGGTCCACGCGGTCAATTTGCAGACGCCCCTCCACATAGACCAGGCGACCTTTCCCCAGGTATTCCTGACAGATTTCCCCCAGACGCCCCCAGGCCTCGATGTTGATCCAATCGGTTGCTTCGTGCTGCGTGTTGTCCTTATCCTTCCAGCGCCGGGTGACCGCCACGCGGAAGGAGCAGACCTTCTTGCCCGATGGGGTATAGCGCGTTTCCGGGTCTTTCCCCAGGTAACCGATTAACTGCACACGATTCAAACCTGGCATTGCCACACCTCCTTACAATTGACAATGAACCTGTTATTTATATTGTAATTATGGCGAGATGAAAGTCAAGCTGCTGTCGTTGTTGCGCCAGGCCTGAAAGGCTGGTATCCTTGACGCGGCAAATCATCCTGTGACCAACGTTGTGTGAGGAGCCTATGTACATCGCTATTGAGGGTGTGATCGGTGTGGGGAAGACCACGCTGGCGCGTTTGCTGCGACCCACTCTGGAAGCCGAATTGCTGCTAGAGGTGTTTGAAGAAAACCCCTTCCTGGAAAAGTTTTACGCCGACCGCGAGCGCTACGCCTTTCAGACGCAGATTTTCTTTCTGCTCAGCCGCTATCATCAGCAGCGCGCTGTGGCTCCGTTGCTCTCTACCGGGAAGAATCTGATCGCCGATTACACTTTCCAGAAAGATGCCCTCTTCGCCGGGATTAACCTTGCGGGTGATGAACTGGATGTCTATTACCAGGTCCACGATGCGCTGGCGGAGAAAATCCCGCTGCCGGACTTGATCGTCTACCTGCGCGCCAGCACCGACGTGCTGATGCAGCGTATCGCCTTGCGCGATCGGCCGTATGAGCGCGATATGCAGCGTGCTTACATTGATGAGCTTAACCACGCTTATGATGCTTTCTTTGGGGAGGGGTATCGGGGGCCGCGCGTGCTTACCATCGAGACCGATGCGATTAATTTTATCGCCAACCCCGAGGATTTAAAATGGGTGCAGGAGCGCATCCGCCAGGCCCTGGGCGTACCGCCTTATCAAACCGAGTTGCCGTTTCCGGAGGCGGATGAGCGCTCTCGTGCAGATTGAGCATCAGCCAGGAGGCCGCTAATGCAGATCACAATTGAAATCCTTAAGCAATTTGCCACGACGACGGTGGAGAAGATCACCCATGGCAACTTCGGCATCCTGAGCGCTTACCTGCGCGGCTCGGTGGCGCTGGAAGAGTCGCCGTTGCTTGGCGGGACAACGGATATAGACTTGGTTTTCGTGCATGCGGATTCTCCCCCAACGCAGCGCGAAATTTTGCGGTTGACCGAGCAGGTGCACCTGGATATTGAACATCATGAAGCCACGCGCTATCGCCGCGGGCGTGAGCTGCGCGTCCATCCCTGGCTGGGGTCAGACCTGTATAACGCCCAGGTGTTGTTCGACCCTCAGCATTTTCTGGATTTTGCGCTTTCCTCGTTACGCGGCATGTTCCTGCGCCCGGAGAGTGTGGCGGCGCGCGCCTCCGCGTTGCTGACAGACGCCCGTGAACGCCTGATGGCTCTGGAGATGGAGCTGCCCTCCGATTTGACGGTCGCGCTGGGGAAGTATCTGCGCGTGTTGCACCTCATAGCCAACGGGCTGGCCTTGCTGGTGGGTGAGCCACTGGCGGAGCGGCGATTCTTGTCAGCGTACGCCGCTCGCCTGGAATTGCTGGAACGCCCCGGAATGTACGCTGGCGCTGTGGGCCTGTTGGGCGGCGCTCAAGTGGACGCTGCGCGACTGCGCGCCTGGGTGGCGGAGTGGGATCAGATGATGCAGGCCGTCCCCACAGAGAACCGTCCCTTACAGATCCATCCCTATCGCCGGAAATATTATCATGCCGCCTTTGAGTCGCTGCTGGAGAGCGAGCGCCCCAAGGATGTGCTCTGGCCTTTGTTGACGACCTGGCAACTGGCGGCTAAATCACATCCCCGGCTTCCTCAGGTGGTGGATGGCTGGGTCGATCTCTGCCGCGGGCTGGGCTTTTCTGTTGATACAATGGCGGAGCGCCTCCAGGGGCTGGCGATTTACTTGGAGCAGGCCGAAGATACCTTGCGGGCCTGGCGCGCCGAACGTGGTGTCTAACTGTTTCACGTGAAACATCGACCGCTCAGGGGGCTAGTTCAAAGATGCGGATGGTGCTATCTCCAAATCCGGCTACAAGATACCTGCCGTCGTCCGAGATCGCCACGGTGATCGCTCCGCGGTGGTTGTGATCGTATTCGTAAGGCGCGGGGACGGTGCCCAGATCGCGGCCATCCGGATATTGCTCTCGCCACACCAGGCCGCCATCGGTGTTGAACAGGGAGAGGTAGCCATCGTTGCCGCGCTCCCCGGCGCTGCCTGCCAGGATGAATTCTCCATTGGGGGTCATATCCAGCGCGTTGTGTCCCTGCAGTTCGCCTCCCAACTGGTTTTGCCAGAGAAGATCTCCCTGGCGGTCGTAGGCCAGTATCTGCCCACTGACTGTGCCCATGGCGATGCGCTCCCCGGCGGCGTCCATGTTGTTTGCCCCTGCTGTGACCACGTGGGTGGTGATGCGCTCCCTCCAGCGCAGGTTGCCCTCGCCGTCGAAGCTGAACAGCTCGCGGCTTTTCCCGGCCATGTAGCTGTTGTACGCCTCGTCCATTTCCAGCACCATGGGGAATTCGCCGATGCTGGTTCGCCAGAGAAGTTCGCCCTGCCGGTTGAACATGACGATGACGCCGCCGCCGTGTCCGGTCAGCACGCGTTCGCCATCAGGACTCCACACGGCGTTACGCAGCCACCCTAGATTGAGTTGGGGGTCGCTTTCCCACAGAGGTTGGCCGCTTTCCACATCCAGCATAACCACATCCCCGCGTTGACCGGGGCCGGTGAGCAATGTGCGCCCATCGGGGCTGAAGCGCACCCAGCGGTTCATGCCGTTGGAGCGGAATTCCCAGCGCAGGTTGCCCTCGCTATCGAGCAGGTACACGCTGCCGTCGTGGCATCCGGCGGCGATCATCCCCTCGATGGAGACGTCGAAACCCCAACATTCGTTGGCGGTGGGGAAACGCCATAATTCTTCCCCTTGGAGCGTAAAGCCGATGATATGGCCGGGGACGTTGAGTTCCGGCGGGTGGCGTCCCTGCACGGCGGCAAAAGTCTCGAAACCGGGGAGGGGTAGCAGCCACCAGTAACCGTAAGCGCCATCGGTGTGCAATTCGGCGATCAATGTGTAGTCGCGCGCTTCCACGGGTTGAACGGTTGCCTCGATTGTGGCGGTTTCGCCGCGGGGGATTTCGATGCCGCTGACCAGCGCGGGGGTGTACCCCTTGGCGTTGATTTGCAGCGTGTACCCCACGGTGGTGTAGGGCAGCGGGCGTTCGCCGAGCACTGCCCGCAGGTCGTCGCTGGAGGGCACGGTGAGATAGAAGCGCCCCTCGTTGTCCGTTTCGCCGCGCCCCAGGTCTATGTTCCCCAGGGCGTAGGCGGTCACTTCGGCGTGCTCCAGCGGCGCGCCGTCGGCGGTGGTGACGCGCCCCTCAATCGCCGCGCTGTACGGCAGTTGAGCACTCAAATCTCCGAATTGGGGCTCTTCGGAGTGAATCTGGATGCGGATCTCAGCCTGCTGACCGCTCTCCAACAGCGTGAAAGGGAAGCTCGTCTCGATCTCAGGTTCACCGCGCGTGGTCATGAATTCAAACGTGACTGTTTCCCCCGGGGCGATTTCTACGGGCAGCGGACTGAATTCGAAGAAGTGCTTGGGGGCTGGCGGGCCAGATTTCAGTACCTCGATCTCGACCTCCCAGCCGCGCGGGCCCTGCACGGTGACGGTTTCGTTGCCGTTGTTTGTGGCGTAGATGTAGATGTTGGTGGAGTTCTCCAGGAAGGTGAGTGTGACGGGGGAGTAGGTTTTTAGCGTCACCGGGCCGAGTTCCGCGGTGATGAATTTCCCTTCCGGGCTTTCGGGCAAGGGGCTGGTGGTGTCCAGTGCCATTATGGGGAGTGAGGGGGAGCCCTCGCCCGGAGGTGGTGGCGGTTGGTCGCCAGGTGGTGGCGGGGGTTGATCGTCTGGTGGTGGCGGTGCGTCGGCCTCGCCGTGATACGCCTCCAGACAGGCTTCGATGAGCGATGCTTCGTAAGAGTCCGGTTGGCGTTGTCCGGAGGAAATCGGGCCCCAATTATCGGGGCCGATTTCCTCTTCAATGCACTCCCGAACCGGGCCGGGGACTACTTCGGGCATCGTGAAGGACGGTGCCGGGTTGTCGCTTTTTGGTGGGGTAGCTGGCGGTGGTGGAGATGTGGGAGCGCCAGCAGGCTTGCAGGCGGCCAGGAACAAAAGGAAAAGGGGGATAAGCCATTGTCGCTTTGTCATCCGGTTGCCTCCCCAAAAAAATCGGCTCATCAGCGGTTTGTGATGAGCCGATTATAACTCAGGAATTGCTCTCTCTGTGCCAGGCGAGATACGAGTAGAGAACCAGATACAGTGACACACCGATGATTGGGATCAGCACGAACCAGAAGGCGTACTCGCCAAAGAAGATTCCCAGGATGGCCAGCACGCCGGCGACCATGTAGAGTTGGCTGCCGCGTTGGTGTGTGGCGTCCCACACGGTGTCGCTGCTCAACGTCCACGGGGTGCGGATGCCGATGAACCAGTTGCGTCTGGCGTTTTTCAACAACACGCCGATGTAGATGAACAGCAGTCCCAGTGCCGGGAGCATGGCCGCGCCCATGTCGAAGCCAGTGTATCCCAGGTTCCAGGCCAGCGTCAACCCGTGCATGTAGAGCAGGAAGGCGGTGATCAGCACGATAAAGATGTTGAAGTGGTCGCGGAAGCGGGCGATATTCTCCGCCAGCGGATCAATGCGGGGGATGATCAGAAAAAACGCCAGCACCCCGGCAGCGACCAGCGGCATCAGGAACAACCCCCAGTATCGAGGTATATAGCCATCCACCTGTCCCTGGACGTTCCAATGGGAGGCCATGGGGTCAGGCAGGCTCGACGCCAGGGTTGCGCTGACGGCCAAGGCGATTAAAATCATGCTCAAGGTGAGGGCGGTTGTCATACGGGTAGACATGGGTAGTCTCCTAAATGAACCACGTCGAAATTAGGCCTGATCGTGTTTCACGTGAAACACGTGGGGTTTACTCTTCGGGGAGCGCGGTTTGGGCCAGCGAGACCATGCCGCTCAGTCCGCCCAGGTTCATCGTGTCCACCGCGCTGCTGGGGACGATGACCAGCGCACCTTTCTCCTTCAATCCCTCGAAGAGCATGTTCATCGCCCGCAGGTGTAGGGCGGTAGGGTTATCGGCGTAGGCTTTGGAAGCCTCGGCAAACGAGGCGGCGATCTGCTTCTCGGATTCACCCAGGATTACGCGCGCCTGGCGCTCGCGCTCGGCCTGCGCCTGGCGGCTCATGGCGTCTTCCAGTTCCTGGGGGATGACGATGTCGCGGATCTCCACAGATTGCACGGTGACGCCCCAGGGTGTGGTGCGCTCGTCAATAATCTTCTGCAGGTCGGCGTCCATGCGGGCGCGACCCACCAGGATGTCGGCCAGCTCCATCTGACCGATGATCTCGCGCAGGGCGGTCTGCGCGGCCCAGGCAATGGCCGATTTGTAATCCTCCACCTCCAGGGCGGCCTTCTCGGCGTCCCAAACCATCCAGAAGAGCACCGCGTCCACGTCCACCGGGACGGTATCTTTGGTCAGCGTCTTTTCGGCGCGGAACGAGGTCACCATGACGCGGTGGTCAATCCACGCGGCGACCGTGTCCACAATGGGGATGATCCAGAACATCCCCGGCCCCATCAGGCCGCGGTATTTACCGAAGCGCAGCACCACGGCTTTCTCCCACTGGTTGGCGATTTTCAGGGCGAAGAGGATATAGATGCCGACGGATAGTAGGATCATCGCGTAGGCCGCGATCACGCTATCGGGCGCTCCGTTTTCGCCCATCACGATGGCGCCCAGCAAGGCTGCCAGCGTGATGATGGTGAATAGCGTCCCTGCCACGCCGTTGATGCGAGCAGGGTTCGCGTCGAAGGAAATTTCAAAGGTTTTTTTCTGGTTTGTTTTGGTCATCTCGGGTCTCTCAATCGTTCACAGGGGGAGGTGATCCGTCTTCCTCCCAGGCGTGCAGAAATTCTTCGATAATCTTGCGGACTTCGTCTGGCGCGTAATTCAGGCTGGCGGCGTCGTTCAGGTAGCGACGTGTCAGCCACTCGATATCCTGGCGGCGCAGGCGGTCGCTGTTCTCCTCCGAAGGCGGCGACAGGATGTAGGTGCCGCGCCCGTGCTGGGTGGAGATCAGGCCCGCCTCGTCCAGCAGGCGGTAGGCGCGGGCGATGGTGTTGAAGTTCACCCGCAGGTCGGCCGCCAGTTGCCGCACGGTGGGGAGCTGGTCGCCAGGCTTGAGCGTGCCGGTGGCGATCATGTGCTTGATCTCGTCCATCACCTGCACGTAAATCGGGATTTTTGAGCGCAGGTCAATCTTGATTTGCATAAATTGTACTTTTGTATAATTGTGTGATTGTATCTTTGTATAATTGTATGCAAAAAGGGTGGGTTGTCAAGGTTGAGTTGAGAGGGGGAGGAAACGCGTTGGGAGGTGGACAGCAAACGGCGGACCGCGGTCTATCGTCCGCGGTCCGCCATCCTTGTGGCTTACTCTGTCTCTTGGGGAAGAAGCGCCGCGTATTACGCTGGCAAAGCCTCTTGGATAAACCCCCTAAGGTCGGCCTTCAGTTGCTTCATCGAGGGCAGGTGGATGTACATCATGTGCCCGGCTTCGTAGAACCCCATCGAGATATTCCCCCGCAGGCTCTCGTCCAGCGAGAGGTGATCGAAGGTGTAGCGCGTGGCGAAGTAGGGCGTCGCCAGATCGTAATAGCCGTTGGCGACGAAGACCTTCAGGTAGGGGTTGATCGTCATCGCCTTGCGCAGCGTCTCGGCCACGTTGACAAACTGGTTCTCGTGCTGGGCGAAGCGCCAGGGATGGACGCGGTCGGTCAGGATTTCGTAGGGCAGTTCGCTCTCGTAGCCTAGCTCGGCGCGCACGTAATCGTTGAGCGTGGCGGTGTACGGCCCCTGGATGGCGGCGTAGCTGGGGTCGTATTCAAAGCTCTCGCCCGCCGCGTCGCGGTCGATGCCGGTGAAGCGGGTGTCTAATCGTCCCACCGTGCGGCGCTGGTCGCGCAGCAACTCCTTGACGAAGCGGTCAATCCGAACCCGTAGATTGGTTTGCAGGATGTAGGATTTGGAGAGACCGGTGTAGCGCGCCAGTTTCTCCGCGATGGTTTGCTGCACCTCGGGGGGCAGGGAATCCCCCTGGAGCAGGGCGAGGGCGTATTCCCTCAGGGCGAAGGATTCCGCCTCGGCCAGCGCGGCGCGCAGGTCGGCCTGCAGGTCATCCGCCAGTCGCTGGTGATACCAGGCTGTGGCCGTGTAGGTCGGCAGGAAGAGGATGTAGGGCAGGTCGTTCCCTGGCACGAAGCGGGCGGTCTGGAAATCCAGGATTGATGAGATCAACATGATGCCGTTAAGGTACATGCCGTGGCGTTCTTGGAGGTAGCCGGAAAGCCCCGCCGAGCGGGTGGTGCCGTAGCTCTCGCCGATCAGGAACTTAGGCGAGCCCCAGCGTTTGTAGCGGCTGGTGTAAAGTTGGATGAAATCGCCGACCGAGTGGATGTCCTTCTGAAAGTCGTGGAATTGTTTGGGGTCTTCGCCGGGGAGGGTGCGGCTGAAGCCGGTGGTGACCGGGTCAATGAAGACCAGGTCTGTGGCGTCCAGCAGGGTGTACTCGTTGTCTACCAGGCCGAAGGGGGGCGGCGGCATCTCGCCGTCCTCGGTCAGATGAACCCGGCGGGGGCCGAGCAGGCCGAGGTGCAGCCACACCGAGGAGGACCCCGGACCACCGTTGAAAGCGAAGGTCAGCGGGCGAGCGCGGCGGAAGGATTCTTCTTCCACACCTTCGTCGGGGTCCAGCGTGTAGGCCACGAAGAAGATGGCCGCTTTGGGTTTCAGGGTTTCGGACTGCTTCTCGTCCTTGCCGTCGCTGTTTTGTTTTTCGGGCTGATCTTGCTCCTCTTTGAGGATCATGCGCCCGGTGGTGACGGTGTAGCGCAACTCGCGCCCCTCAATGGTGATGCTGTGATGGGTGATGGAGAGTTCGTCCTGGGGATGTTTGTCGTTTTTGCTTTCGGTGTTCATTGCGGTTCCATTTTCTTGTGTGGTTTTATCTGCATTCTCGGTGAACTCCGTGCCTCCGTGGTTTTAGCCTGGGCATGCTACTACCCCGCCATTTCTTCGCGTATGGCCTGATAGAGCGTCTCGGCCTTGAGTTCGTGCAGGGTGTAGCAGGGGGCGTTGAGGTGTTCGGCTAGCGCCTGGGCGAGACCCTGGTCGAAGGCGGCGTGTTCCATGTTGATCACCACGCTGCGAATGCCGTCGGCGGCAATCTTCTCAGCCAGGCGGTGGGCTTCTTCCTGCGGAGGCTGATCGCCTAGCGAGACGTTGCCCGCGCCGTCGGTCAGCAGGATCATCAGCGGCTCAACGTCCGGGTAGACCATGCTTTGCTGACGGATCACCTGATGCGCCAGGTACAGCCCAGCGGAGAGCGGCGTCTTTCCGCCCACGGGGATGTCGGCCAGCGCTTTGGATGCCAGTTGAACGGAGTTGGTGGGGGGGAGTACCAGCGTGGCGCGGTCTTTCTGGAAGACAATCAGGCCGACGCGGTCGCGGCGCTGGTAGGCGTCGGTCAGCAGCGAGAGGATCGCACCTTTGGTGGCTGACATGCGCTCGGCCACGGCCATAGACCAGGATGCATCCACCACAAAGAGCACCAGGTTGGCGGTCTCCTTGACGCGCACTTTGCGTTGTAAATCCTGAGGCTGAATCGCAAACGCCACCTCTTTGCGCTGCTCCTGGCGATCTTTTTGATGCGGAGCCGCGGCGCGCAGGGTGGCGTCGAAGGCGATGTCGGTTGTCTTGCCGTTGGCGGGGCGGGCCTGGATGTAGCGGCCGCGCTTGCGTTCGGTGCGGGTGCGCGAGCGCCGTCCGCCGCGGCGGCGGCTCAGGCGGTCGAGCGGGGTTTCCAGCTTGCGGGCATCGAACGGCTCGGTGGGTTGCACTTTTTCGCCGCCCTCCCACCAGTTGGCCGAGCCGGTCTGGAAGATATCCTGCCGGGCGGCTTCCACTGGCCCGCGTTGCGTCTCGGGTTGTTCTTCGGCGGCGCTATCCGCTACGGCTTTTTTTTTTCGTCCACCTGAGGGGCATCCAGATCGGGTTGGCGTTCTTCCATTGGCGTGGAAGCGCCCTGAAGCTGCTCGATGCGCTCTTGCAATTCGTCGAAGCTCAGGTCAGCCTGGTCGAAGGGACCACGCTTGATGCGGTGGGGATAGGCCAGCTCCGCCGCCAGGGCGATGTCGCGCTCGGAGATCTGCCCGCGCCCCTCGAAGGCAGCGTGAGCGCGCGCCGCTTTGAGGATCACCAGATCCGAGCGGTGGCCGTCCACGTTGAGCGAGGCGCTCAGGGCGGCGATGGAAAGCAGGTCTCGCCGGGAGTATTTCACCTGGGCGACCAAATCGCGAGCGCGCTCGATGCGCGCCGAAAGCTCTTGCTCCTTCTCCAGCCATTGCTGGCGGAAGCCTTCGGGGTCAGCCTCAAAGGCCAGGTTGCGCTCCATGATGAAGACGCGGTCCTGCGGGGTGCGGATGCCGTGGATGTCCACGGAAAGCGCGAAACGGTCGAGCAACTGCGGGCGCAGGTCGCCCTCCTCGGGGTTCATCGTCCCCACCAGGATGAAGCGCGCCGGATGGCTGAAGGAGATCCCCTCGCGCTCGACGATGTTCATCCCCATAGCTGCTGAGTCCAACAGCAGGTCAACCACGTGGTCGTCGAGCAGGTTGACTTCGTCGATGTAGAGCAGGCCGCGGTTGGCCGCTGCCAGCACGCCCGGCTCGAAGTGCCGTTCGCCCTTCTTAATGGCCTTCTCGATGTCCAGCGTGCCGACCACGCGGTCTTCGGTCGCTGAGACCGGCAGGTTGACGAAGGGAGTGGGGCGGTACTCGATCTCGAACTGTTCGCGCGTTTTGCACTCCGTGCACCAAGTGGAGGGCTTGTCCGGGTCGCAGCCGAAGCGGCACTCTCGGATAACTTTCACTTTGGGCAACAATTCCGCCAGGGCGCGCGCCGCGGTGGATTTGGCCGTGCCGCGCTCTCCCCGAATCAGCACTCCCCCGATCTGGGGGTAAACCGCGTTCAGGATCAGAGCGCGCTTCATGCGCTCCTGGCCGACAATGGCTGTGAAGGGATAGATCGTGGGCATAGCACCTTCTTGAAGATTAGAGTTTTGCCAATCTTACCACAACAGGTTGTCAAGTTCCCTTTTCGCGCGTATAATGTGTTCCTGATCTTATAAACCCTGGAGTGTACAAATTATTATGACTGAAAGTGAAGCTCGCGTCGCGGAGAATCTCGTGGAAGAGGAAGTCACCGAGACCTCCGAACCGCAACCCTCAATGGAACAACTGCTCGACGAGCAGGGCCTGGAAATCGATTTCCCTAGCGTGGGGGAGATCCGGGAAGGCGTGATCGCTGCGATCTCCAATTCTGAAATTCTCGTCAGCATTGGGGCGAAATCGGAGGGCGTGATCAGCGGGCGTGAGCTCGATCAGATTGACGCCGAGACCCTGGAGAACTTCAAGGTCGGCGATACAATCAACGTGTATGTTCTTTCCACCGAAGACCGCAACGGCAACTTGGCCGTCTCTTACACACGCGCCAAGGAAGCCGAAGATTGGGATTTGGTGGAACAACTGAAAGAGTCCGGCGAGACGTATCACGGCGTGATTGCAGGGTACAACAAAGGCGGCCTGCTGGTGCCGATTGGGCAGCTGCGCGGCTTTGTGCCCGGTTCGCAGATCAGCCTGATGCGTCGCACGAGCGGGGACACCCCGGAGAAGCGCTGGAGCAAACTGGTTGGTGAAGCGATTGAGGTCGCCGTTGTGGAAGTGGACCGCGAGCGCCGCCGCCTGATCCTCTCGGAGCGTAAGGCGTTGAGCGAGACGCGCGAGATGCTCAAAGAACGCCTGCTGGAGGACCTGGAAGTGGGCATGGTGACCACCGGCCGTGTGACCAGCCTGGCGAACTTCGGCGCCTTCGTCAACATTGACGGCGCCGATGGCCTGGTGCACCTCTCGGAGATCTCCTGGGAGCGCATCAAGCACCCCAAGGATGTACTCAAGATCGGTCAGGAAGTTCAGGTCAAGGTCATCAGCCTGGATCAGGAACGCAAGCGCATCGGGCTTTCCATCCGTGCCTTGCAAGAGAACCCCTGGCTGGCGAAAGTCAAGGATTTGAAGGAAGGCCAGTTGGTTGAGGGAACCATTACTCATTTGACCGAGTTCGGTGCGTTTGCTCGCCTGGAAGATCGCGACCTGGAGGGCCTGATCCACATCTCCGAACTGAGCGCCGACCGTGTGGAGCACCCCAGGGAAGTGGTTAAAGTGGGCGACACGCTTACCCTGCGCATCATCAACATTGACCGCGAGAAGTTCCGCATTGGCCTCAGCCTGCGTAAGGTGGATTCTGGAGCTTACATTGACCTCGACTGGAAGATGGTCAAGGACGAGGTGGACGCCACCTTTGAATCGGCTTTTGATGACACCGAGGCTGAAGAGCAGCCTGCGGCGGAGGCAGCGGAAGAGGTTGAAGCCACCGTTCAGGAAGCCGATGCCTCTGAAGAGGAAGCAGCGCCCCCCGCTGCTCAGGAAGAGGATGTTACCGCGGATGAGGTTGCAGAAGCCTCGGAAGAAGAAGACGTGGAAGCCGCGGAGCCAGAGGAAGCCTCTGCCTGAACAGCGGCAATTTGAGAGAACTTCAAGCGGGCGTAGCCACCTCGGTGCGCCCGTTTTGCTTTGTGAGACAAGGTGTGAATCTCTGTTGGTAACTTTTGCATGGTCGGCGCATCTTAAAAAGTGTTGAAGCGAGATTAGATTTTTGTAAGAAACGTCCTTCAGGGGCGAAAAAGAGTCGCAAATGAGATACTCTCTGGTAGAATTGGCATAACCTGCAATCGGGTAGTAACGCCCTCCGGCATCGACGCACCAGGTTGCTGATCGATCGCAGGCGACCTGGCCGGTAACATCCCTCTACCCAGACGAATCTTAATAGAAGCGGAAACACGCCGCGGCGAACGAGCCGGGCGACAGTGTACACCGAAGCCAATCCAGGCTAACGGGTTGATGACAGGTATGGAGAACTTTCCCCCCGAGGCGGTGGCGTCAGGAAAAAGGATGCGAGCAGTACGTGGCGATCAATCATCCTTTTTAGGGGCGTCTCGCTCTCTCAGGAGGTAGTGCTATGGCAAACATTGAGCGCTTTACCCAGCGGGCACGAAGGGTTTTGAGCCTCGCTCATGAAGAGGCCGAGCGCATGCGACATTCGCACATTGGAACGGAGCATCTGCTTTTAGGGTTGATGAAAGAAGACGGCGGCGTGGCCGGGCGTGTGCTGCGCGAGCTGGGACTGGAATTGCCGCGCGTGCAACGCGTGGTCGAGCGCCTGGTTGGTATGGGTGATTACCCGGCGCGGCGCCCGGAGCTTTCTCCTGGGACGCAAAAAGTGCTGGAACTGGCGATGGAACAGGCGCGCCGCCTGGGGCATCACTACATCGGCGTGGAACACCTGCTGCTCGGCCTGATGGATCTAAACGAAGGCGTGGCTATAGACGCGCTGCGCCAGCTTGGCGTCACTCCCGATCAGGTCCGTCGTCAGGTGGATCGGGTGTTGAAAGAGACGCAGAGCGATGAGCCTCCTTCGCGGCCGGCACGGCGTCCCCGCGGCAGGACGGCGGAAAGCGCTGCCAAAAAGAAATCCAAGACCCCGCTGGTGGATCAACTGGCGATTGATTTGACCAAACTGGCTGAAGAAGGCAAGCTCGATCCGGTGATCGGCCGCGAGATGGAGATCGAGCGCGTGGTGCAGATTCTGGCGCGGCGCACCAAGAACAACCCGGCGCTGACCGGCGAACCCGGCGTGGGTAAGACCGCTATTGTGGAAGGACTGGCGCAGCGTATTGTGGCTGGCGATGTCCCCCTGCCGCTGATCGGCAAGCGTGTTTTGCAACTTGATGTCGGTTCGCTGGTGGCGGGGACGATGTACCGCGGCCAGTTTGAAGATCGCCTCAAGCGCGTCATACAAGAGCTGAAATCCTCCGACGCGATCCTCTTCATTGACGAGGTGCACATGCTCGTCGGCGCTGGTTCGGCTGGCTCGGCGATGGACGCGGCCAACATCCTCAAACCGGCGCTCTCGCGCGGCGAGTTGCAGGTGATTGGCGCGACCACGCTGGATGAATACCGCAAGCACATCGAGTCTGATGCTGCCCTGGAGCGGCGCTTCCAACCCATTCTGGTGGAAGAGCCTTCCGAGGATGAAACTATTGAAATCCTGCGCGGCATCCGCCCGGCGTATGAGGCCCATCATCACCTCAACATTTTGGATGAGGCCCTCGACGCGGCCACGCACCTTTCGGCACGCTACGTCTCCGACCGCTTCCTGCCGGATAAGGCCATTGACCTGATTGACGAAGCCTCGTCGCGCGTGCGCATGTACAAAAGCCCGCTGGCGCAGACCACCAAAGAGCTTTTGGCTTCGCTGCGCGAGGTCAAAGCGGAGTACGAAGAAGCCCTGCGCTCCGGCGATACCGCCCGCGCCGACGCGCTGCTCACCCGCAAGGAAGAGCTGGAGCGCAAACTGGATGAATACCGCACTACCTGGGATCGCGAGACCAGCCCCAACGTAACCAGCGAAGATATCGCTGAGGTCGTCTCCATGTGGACGGGTGTGCCGGTGATGCAGCTTGCCGAAGCCGAATCGGAGCGCCTGCTGAAGATGGAGGAGGAACTAGGGAAGGCCATCGTCGGGCAGCCCGAGGCGATCGAGACCATCGCCAAGGCTGTGCGCCGCGGGCGCGCCGGGCTGAAAGACCCCCGTCGGCCGATTGGCTCTTTTGTCTTCCTCGGCCCTACCGGCGTGGGCAAAACCGAGCTGACCAAGGCGCTGGCGCGCTTCCTCTTCGGCAGCGAGGATTCCCTCATTCAACTAGATATGTCGGAGTTCATGGAGCGGCATTCGGTCAGCCGCCTAGTGGGTGCGCCCCCAGGGTACATCGGCTACGAAGATGCCGGTCAACTGACCGAGGCCATCCGCCGCCGTCCCTATTCCATCATCGTCTTTGACGAAATCGAGAAGGCGCATCCCGATGCGCACAATCTCCTCTTGCAGATCATGGAAGAAGGGCAGCTCACCGACGCCAAAGGCCGCAAGGTGGATTTCCGCAACGCCATCATCGTGATGACTTCCAACATCGGCGCCAGGGATATCAGCCAGACGAATATCGGTTTCCAACTGCAACGCGATGAGTCTCTGGAAGGGCGCATCTCCTATCGCGAGATGCAGAAGGAACTCACCAAGAAGCTGAAACGCGCCTTCCGCCCCGAGTTCGTCAACCGGCTGGATGCGGTGATCGTTTTCCGCTCCCTTAACCGGGATAACATCCGCCAGATCGTCAACCTGGAGATGGATAAAGTCGCCGAGCGGTTGAAGGAGCACGAGATCGCCATCCAGATCAGCGATGAAGCCGCTGACCTGATCGCGGAACTGGGCTACAACCCGGAAATGGGTGCGCGCCCGCTGCGCCGCGTCATCCAGCAAAAGATCGAAGACCGCCTCTCCGATGCTTTGCTGGCTGGCGAATTCCGCGCCGGGGATACCATCCTGGTGGATGTGGAAGTTCACGAGGACGATACGGACATTGTGCTGCGTCGTGAAGGCGAGTCTCCAGACTCCTCTGAATCGGAGGAAATGGTCGCCGCGGCCTGAACAAACGCGAGTGACCTTGCCAGGGCACGGCATCCCGCGCGGGATGCTGTGCCCTGTTCGTTTATAATGGGGGAAGCTGCCTTCAATGGCTAACAGGATGGTTTCATGGCGAAAACGTATTCACAGTATGTGTGTCAGCAGTGCGGGCGCATCTCCGCCAGGCCGATGGGGCGCTGCCCTGGTTGCGGCGAGTGGGATAGCATGGTGGAGGAGGTGGTCGAAAAGTCATTGGCCGCCAGCGCGCATCCCGGGCGGCAGGGCGCTGTGGCGCGCTCCACGCCGCGCCGATTGCCGGAGATCAGCGGCGATGCCGAGGAGCGCATCCCGGTTCCGCAGGAGGAATTCTCCCGCGTGCTCGGCGGGGGGATCGTTCCTGGTTCGGTTGTGCTGATCGGCGGCGACCCCGGCATTGGCAAATCCACCCTCTTGCTGCAAACCACGCTGGCAATGGCGCGGCAGTTCACGGTGCTCTACGTCTCCGGAGAGGAATCGGAGAAACAGATCAAAATGCGCTCCCTGCGCCTCCTCGGCGAGACGCCTATGCCGGAGGACCTCTTCCTGGTGACGGAGACCAATCTGGAGGTCATTCTGCAGCAGGTGGAGGAGGTCAAACCACAATTGATGGTTGTGGATTCCATCCAGACGGCCTACCTGCCCGCACTGACCTCCTCGGCGGGGTCAGTCTCCCAGGTGCGCGAGACGGCCTCCCGGCTGCGGGAGCTGGCGAAGACCTCGGGGATCACGGTGTTCATCATCGGGCACGTTACCAAAGAGGGCACCATCGCCGGGCCGCGCGTCCTCGAACATATCGTTGACGCCGTGCTCTATCTGGAGGGTGACCGCTTCCAGAGTTATCGCCTCCTGCGTACAGTCAAGAACCGCTACGGCGCGACCTCCGAAGTGGGGGTGTTTGAAATGCGGGATGCTGGCTTGGTGGAGGTACGCAATCCCTCCGTGGTGTTTCTAGCGGAGCGGCTGGTCAACGCCCCCGGCTCGGCCATCGCGGTGACCATGGAAGGCACGCGCCCCCTGCTGGTGGAAATCCAGGGATTGACCAGCCCGACCAATTTCGGCAACCCGCGGCGCACGCCCAACGGCGTGGATTTCAATCGGTTACTGCTGATCACCGCGGTGCTCACGCGCCGGGTGGGGATTCGGTTGGGGGATCAGGATGTTTTCGTTAACGTGATCGGCGGCCTGCGGATCAGCGAACCGGCGGCCGATCTGGCGGTGTCCGCGGCGATTGCCTCCTCGGTGCGGGATGTGCCCGTGCGCGCCGATGCGGTGCTGATCGGCGAGGTGGGGCTTTCGGGGGAGTTACGCATGGTGAGTCAGATGTCCGCGCGCCTGCGCGAGGCGGCCAAGCTGGGCTTTAAGCGCGCCATCGTCCCTCGCCGCTTGCGCAAAGGGGAGCGCTGGCCCGGGGGAATTGAGGTGCTGGAAGCGCGCTCGCTGCGCGAGGCCCTGAAGCACGCTTTGCTCAACGAACGCTGATCGAGCCTCCCGTAGGGTAAAAACCTGCGATGTTTTCGAACTGGCTATTGACAGGGGGCTTTTTCTTTGTATACTGTAAGAGGTTGGACGTCCAATATCTTTTCGCTCTCCCCCTGGGATGGTTATATGGTTATCAACACCAGCACGCGGTTGCACCAGGTTAAAGCCTACCTGCTTAATTACATCAGCCAGAATAACCTCCAGCGCAACGATCAGTTGCCCTCCGAGGCGACGATGGCGAAGATGTTGGGAGTCAGCCGGAACACGCTGCGTGAGGCGTACATCTCCCTGGAGAATGAAGGCATCATCGTTCGGCGGCACGGGATCGGAACGTTTGTGGCGCATTCCCCGGTGATCCGTGATTCGCTCAACGAATTTTCCCCATTTGCTCAGATTATTCGGGAGGGAGGCTACACCCCCACGTTTCAAACTCTGGCGATGGGGCATGAAGTCCCCCCCGCGGATGTGCGCGATGTGTTGGGCGTATCGGCATCGGAAACCGTGCCGCACATCAAGCGCCTGGTGCGCGCCGATCAACGTCCAGTGATTTACGTGGATGATTATATTGCCCCATTTATTGACGTTACGAAGGTGAACTGGGATACGTTTGATGGCAGCATGGTGCGCTTTTTGGCCGCCTCGCTCGAAACGCCGTTGCATCAAATCCAATCCAGCATTCGGGCCGCGGCGCTTGATGCAGAAATTTCACAATATCTTGAACTGGCAGAGGGAACGCCGATTCTCAGCGTGCGGTCAACCATCTACACGGTGGATAACCGCCCGGTGATGTACAGCAAAATCTGCTTCAACTCGGATATTGTGGAGTTGAACATCGTGCGGATGCTCCGCACGACATAAGGATGGTTTCTCAAGTGGTGAAAGGAGAACGAAAGATGCGTACCCCCAAAGTGTTTCTCGTCCTATTGGCCTTCCTGCTGATTGGAGTGTTGGCGGCTTGCAAGCCAGCGGCCCCTGCTGAACCGGCCGCACAGGAAGAGGCCGCCCTGGCGGAGGAAGCTGCCCCCGCAGAGGAAGCTGCTCCTGCAGAGGAGGCCGCCCCCGCAGAAGAAGCTGCCCCGGCTGAGGAGGCTGCTCCCAAACCGGTCACCTTCCAGGTGTTCTACCCGGTGGCTGTGGACGCGCCCATCGCCGATATCCTCAAAGGGTATATCGAGGCTTTCCAGGCTGAGTATCCCTACATCACCGTGGAGCCGGTCTTCTCCGGCGGCTATGGCGATGTGCAAACCGCCATCCAGACCACGATTGACGGCGGCGGACAGCCCCCGGCCCTGGCGGTGATGCTGGCGACCAGTCTCTACGATTTGATCAACGCCGATTACATCATCCCGCTGGATGACTTCGTCAACGGCATGGAAGGCGGCGACGCATACCTGAGCGACTTCCTGCCCGCCTTTTTGGAGAATTCCTACTATGATGGCAAGTTGTGGAGCATCCCCTTCCAGCGCAGCGCAGTGGTGATGTACTACAACGCCGATATGTTCAAGGAAGCCGGGCTGGAGCCGCCGACGAGCTGGCAGAGCTGGGCCGAGGCGGCCCAGGCGTTGACCACAACCGAAGGCGACGCCACCAACTGGGGGCTGCAATACCCCTCCGGCTGGCCGTACTGGCTCTTCCAGCCGCTCGCCATCGGCGCGGGGCAGAACATCCTCGAGGATGCCTGCACCGTGGTCTTCGATGACCCCGCCGTGATTGACGCCGTGCAGTTCTACATTGACCTCTCTGCGGTGTACGGCGCCATGCCCGCGGGCGTGCAGGGCGTTTGGGCCACCGCGCCGACCGATTTCGCCAGCGGCTCGACGGCGATGATCGTGCACTCCTCCGGCAGCCTGAGCGGGATCCTTGAGCAGGCGAACTTCGAGGTTGGCGTGATGCCTCTGCCGGGCAAAGAGGAAGGTACCTATGCCAGCGTACCCGGTGGTGGCAACTTCTACATCCTCAAGGGCGCGCCCCCGGAGCAACAAGACGCCGCCTGGAAGTTCGTGGAATTCGTCACCAGCCCGGAATATGTGGCCGATTTCAGCATCAACACCGGCTACATCGCCAGCCGCGCCAGCGCCTGGGATACCGATGCCATAAAAGCCCATGTGGCCGAGGTGCCGCAGGCCCTGGCGACCCGCGACGCGCTGCAATACGCCGGCGCGGAGCTGTCCACCAAGAACCTCGGCCAGGTGCGCAACATCTTCCATGATTACCTGCAACGCGCCTACAACGGCGAGATGAGCGCAGCCGAGGCGATGGCCGCCGCCCAGCAGGAGACCGAAGCCGCACTGGCGGATTTCTGTCCGTAAACTGTTCTGAAAGCTTATTGCAGATGACAGTCACGTTATAATGTGGCTGTCATCTGTCTTTTTATCGCTGGAGGTCGTTTTTGTCCTCACGAGTTCTCCGCATGCAGCGCCCTCTTTTACCCTACGTTTTGCTTCTCCCCACGGCGTTTTTTGTGGCCCTGTTCACCGCCTGGCCGGTGCTGCTCTCGGTTTACCAGAGTTTCTTCCGCCAGCGGATGAACATTGCCCGCTTCCGTGAGCCGACTTTCATCGGCCTGGGCAATTACCGCGAACTCTTCGCCGATCCTTATTTCCGGCAGATTATCCTCAACACGTTGAAGTACATCCTGGGCACGGTGCCGATTAGCATCGTGCTGGGATTCCTGTTCGCATTGCTGGTCAACCGCAAGATGCGCGGGATCGGCCTCTTCCGCCTGGCGTTCTTCCACCCGATGGTGTTGCCGATGGTCAGCGCGGCCACCATCTGGATGTTTTTCTTCACGCCTGGGTACGGCCTCTTCAACGCTGCGCTGCGTGCCCTGGGCTACAGCGGCCCCGAAAACTGGACCGGCAACCCCTCGCTGGCGCTGCTTGCGGTCATCATCGTCGCCATCTGGAAGAATTCCGGCTACTATATGATCTTCTACCTGGCGGGCATGCAAAACCTGCCCGCCGATGTGTACGAGGCCGCCGCGCTGGATGGTGCTAACGGCTGGCAGACTTTGTGGCAGATCACCTTCCCCCTGCTGCGCCGTACCACAGTGTTCATCACCACTATCGCCTTCATTGACGCCTTCCGCACGGTGGATCACATTTTTGTGCTCACCAGCGGGGGGCCGAGCCGCGCCAGCACCGTGCTGCTCTTTGACCTCTGGCTGGAGCGCTTTGAGTATCAGGATATCGGCGCATCTGCAGCCATCACCGTGATCTTCGTGGTAGTTCTGCTGGCCTTCACAGTGACCAATTTCATCCTCTCCGAGCGGAGGGAAGCCTGAAATGCGCCCCCAACTTTCTTCCCGAACCCTGCTTCAACGCCTCGGACGCTGGCTGACCAATCTTTTCGCCACCGGGTTGGCGCTGTTGTGGTCGTTGCCGGTTTTGTGGGCGCTGGTGGCCTCCTTCCGTCCGGCAGCGGAGCCCATGAGTCGCGGCGATGTGTGGATCGGCAGCCGCCTGACTTTAGAAAATTACCTGCGCGCCTGGTCGCTGGCCCCCTTCGGGCAGTATTACATCAACACCATCGTCATTGTGTTGATGATCTTGGCGGTGCAACTGGTCACCATCGTGCTGGCCGGGTTCGCGCTGGCGAACTACCAGTTCTTCGGCAAACGCTGGATTTTCTTCTTCATCCTGCTGCAAATGATGATCCCCACCTCGGCGCTGCTGGCCCCCAATTTCGCCACCATCCGCTGG
>CAZZFZ010000004.1:0-14959 GCA_964653835.1 uncultured Anaerolineales bacterium | reverse complement strand
TGCCCGCGGTGCTGCCAGACGAACCGCTCGACGAGCCACTGCCTGCGGTGCTGCCGCTGGATGAACCACCCGACGAGCCGTTGCCCGCAGTGCTGCCGCCAGGTGAGCCACTTGATGAGCCGCCGGTACCGCTGCTCATTCCACTACCGGCGCTCGCCGACGACGCACAGGAAGGATCCGCCGGGTTGATGACGCAGAGAGCAAACCCTCCCATACTGCCATTGTTGTAGCAATTTGGCGGACATACCATCGGGCTGCCGTTGCCCCACGATGCACCCCGCGCTCCGGCGTGGGCATTGCTGGCGGGCGCCGCAGAGACGCCGTTGTTTCTAAGCCATGAAGCGACCTCCTCCGTGCAGGGCGTCACCACAACCTGCACCCAGCCGTCTCCTTCCGGGAAGCGGGTTTCGTTGCCTGCACTGTCAATTGCCACGACACTGTACTCCAGCAACCCTGCATTCCCTTGAAGGGCTTCCGGCCCTATATCGGCGACGGGCACAGCAAACTGGTATCCGCTTTCTCCCTTTGTCGCCGTCAATGAGTTGACTGCCGGATCATTGGAGAAAGGGTGTAAACGATATTCAACGCGTACATCCTCCAACGCCACGTCGTCTGTCACCTGGAATTTGACTTCAAATTCTGTGTACCCGCACTCGTTGCTGGCGTAAAAAGCGACTAATTGCTGCGTTTCCGGCAGGATGATGGATGGTGGGTTGGCATCCTGCGCTTCATCAGGCACAACCGTTGGTTGAGAGACCGGCTGGGGCGATGCCGCTACATTCTGAGCGGGTTGTGCTGCTGCAGGTACGGCTATGTTTTGATCAGATTGCGGAGCGCTCGCTTGCAGCGGCTTGCTACAACCTGAGATCATCAGGTTGAATACCGCCACCAGTACAAGAGAGAGTAGGGTGTATTTTCTTGTTAACATTGATCTTTCCTCCTTGCAGAAATAGCTCTTTGGGTGTGAAGATTGAACAACTTCATTTTGCTACCAGGGTGGTTGTTCAGGATGATTGATGTACACATCGTATGGAGGGACCGTCAGGAAAGCGTCAGGGAGTATGGCGAACTGCTAAATCTATGCCCCAGGGGTAAAATTATGGTCATGCCCCTTTCTTCTTTCTCTGTCGGCCCCCTCTCCATTCGTGGCGTCGCCATCCTTTCCCCTATGGATGGCTTTTCCGACTGGCCGTTTCGCTCTATCTGCCGTGAACTGGGCTCGGCGATCAGTTACACCGAATTTATCAAGGCTGAGGACGTCCTTCATCCTGGCAAAAAGACGCGCGATAAACTGTATTTCGACCCCGCCGAGCGCCCGGTGGCGATCCAGTTGTATGGGGATGACCCGGATACGCTGCTGGAGGCCGCCTTGCGCGCTCAGGAGCTGGGGCCGGATTTCATTGACATCAACATGGGCTGTCCCTCGAAGAGCATCGCTCACCGCGGAGCGGGGGTCGGCCTGATGCGGACTCCCTTGAAGGTGGCGCGCGTTTTTCGGCGGCTTTCTGCTTCCCTGGAAGTCCCTCTGACGGGCAAGATTCGCCTCGGTTGGGAGGATTGCCGGAACTACCGCCTGATCGCCCGCATCGTGGAGGAGAACGGCGGGCAGGCGTTAGCCATCCACGGCCGCACCAAGGAGCAGGGCTACGGCGGCCGCGCCGACTGGGATGCCATCGCCCAGGTGGCAAGCGATCTCTCTATCCCGGTGATCGGCAATGGCGATGTGAAAACTGCTGCCGATATCCAGCGCATGAAAGCGCACACCGGCTGCGCCGCGGTGATGATCGGGCGCGCTGCCATCGGCAACCCCTGGATTTTCGCTGGCCTGGAGCGCGAACAGGTCGCCCCCCAGCAGGTGCGGGAGGTCATGCTGAAGCATCTGGAGCGCAACATCTCTTTCTACGGCGAGCAGCTAGGGCTGGTGCTCTTCCGTAAACACGTTGTGCGTTACATCGCCCCTTATCGGCTCTCGGGGGAAATCCGCCGCCGGCTGCTCACCTGCTCCCGCCCGGAGGAATTCGCCCGCCTGCTGGACGAGATCGCCGCCCTGGCCTGATGCGATTGTGTCCCCCCTGTTAAATCTAGCGACCCGACGCGTTTAGAAGCAGCAATGAAATCTCACGCCAGGCTCGCGAAGCGCGCAAAGAATAACAGTAAACCTTAGCGAACTTGGCGTACTTTGCGTGAGAATCTGCCAGGATGATGCACACGGTGCGTTTTTCGGCAAACTGTCAGGTGGCTAGTGTTAAACCATTCGCCATAAACCCGGCCTCCGGGTATAATCCCCCTTCAGCGATCCGCAATCATCAATCAGAAATCGAAACTCATCATGTCTCAAACTCCAGATTTTCAAACCATCATCATCAAACTGCAAGCGTTCTGGGCGGAGAAGGGGTGCCTGATCTGGCAGCCCTATCACACCGAAGTCGGCGCGGGGACGATGAACCCGGCCACCACCTTGCGCGTCCTCGGCCCGGAGCCGTGGAAGGTGGCCTACGTCGAGCCGTCCATCCGCCCCGATGACGGACGTTACGGGCAAAACCCCAATCGCTTTTACCAGCACATCCAGTATCAGGTCATCCTCAAACCTGCACCGGAGAACTCGCAGGAACTTTACCTGGAGTCGCTGGTGGCGCTGGGCATTGACCCGCAGGAGCACGACATCCGCTTTGTGGAAGACAACTGGGAATCGCCCGTCACCGGCGCCTGGGGGCTGGGCTGGGAGGTCTGGCTGGACGGGTTGGAGATCACTCAGTTCACCTACTTCCAGCAATCCGGCGGGCAGACGCTCAACCCCATCTCCCTGGAGCTGACCTACGGGATGGAGCGCATCGCCATGGCCTTGCAGGGGGTGCGTGATTTCCGTGATCTGCGCTGGAACGCCGAGCGCACCTACGGCGATGTGTATTTGCAGAATGAGCAGGAATCCAGCAAGTACGCCTTTGAACTGGCCGATGTGGATCGCATGCGCCAGATGTACGATCTCTACGAGGCCGAGGCGAACAACTGCCTGGAGCACGGGCAGGTCATCCCGGCGCATGATTACATGCTCAAGTGCTCGCACACCTTCAACATCCTGGATACGCGCGGCGCCATCGGCGTGACCGAGCGGGCCGGGTTCTTCCGCCGGATGCGTGGCCTCTCCCGCCGCATCGCCGAGGCCTATGTGGAGCAGCGCCAGCGCCTGGAGTATCCCTGGCTGGAGGAGGGGACGGTGGACGATGGACGACGAACCGCGGTCAGCCGTCCGCTGTCTGCTACCGTCATGACCACCGCAGCTCCGTTCTTGCTCGAAGTTGGTACCGAAGAACTCCCCCCGCGCGATCTGGAAGCGGCCATGAGCCAGCTGCGCGAGCGCGTGCCCGCCATGCTGGATGAATTGCGCCTGGAGCACGGCGAGGTCAACGTCTACGGCACGCCGCGCCGCCTGGTCGTCCACGTCGCTGATCTCGCCCCGCGGCAGGGTGACCTGGAGGAGCTGGTCAAGGGGCCGCCCGCGGCGCGCTCTTTCGACGCCGATGGCAACCCGACGAAGGCGGCGGAGGGGTTTGCCCGCTCGAAGGGGGTTGCTGTCAGCGACCTCGAAGTGCGGGAGGTGGACGGCGGCGAGTATGTGGTCGCCGTGGTGCGTCAGGAGGGGCGGCCTGCCGCCGAAGTGCTCGCCGATGCCCTGGCGAACCTGGTGGCCGGTTTGCGCTTTGTCAAAACCATGCGCTGGAACAGCAGCAACGTGGCTTTCTCCCGGCCGGTGCGCTGGCTGCTGGCACTGCACGGAGAGCAGGTGATCCCCTTCCAGTATGCCGGGCTGACGGCGGGGAACTGCACCCGCGGCCTGCGTTTCGTCGAACCGGAAACCATTGAAGTGGCATCGCCGCAGGAATATTTCGATGCGCTGCGGGCGCAGGGGATTCTGCTCGACCCAGCCGAGCGCCGCGCCAGCATCGAGAAACAGATTCACGACCTGGCCGCGGAGGCGGGCGGCGAAATTCCGCCAGACCCCGATCTGCTCCTCGAGGTCACGCATCTGGTCGAGGCACCCACTGCCATCCTCGGCGAGTTCAACCCTCGTCATCTTGAGCTGCCGCGCGAGGTGCTGATCTCGGTGATGAAGAAGCATCAGCGTTATTTCCCGCTGCAAAAGGACGGCCGCCTGCTGCCGCGCTTTATCACCGTGGCGAACAAACCGCCCCGCCAGGGAGAAGATTACGCCCTGGTGCGCCGCGGCAACGAGGACGTGATCCGCGCCCGCTTCACCGATGCTGCTTATTTTGTGCGCGAGGACCGTAAACACAAACTGGAGGATTTCCTCCCCCGCCTGGAAAAACTCGCCTTCCAGGCCGACCTCGGCTCGATGCTGGATAAAACCCATCGCATTGAACGTCTGACCGAGACGCTCGCCCCGATGGTGGGACTGACACCTGAGGAGCAGCAGGCCGCCCTGCGCGCCGCCCATCTATGCAAGGCTGACCTGGCGACGCAGATGGTGGTGGAGATGACCTCGCTGCAAGGGGTGATGGGGCGCGAATACGCCCTGCACTCCGGCGAGAGCGAAGCCGTGGCCGCAGCGATCTTTGAACACTATTTGCCCCGCTCCGCGGACGACGCCGCCCCAAAGACCAAGCCCGGCCTGGTCGTCGGCCTGGCCGACCGGCTGGATTCGCTGGTTGGCCTGTTCGCTGTAGGGCTGGTTCCCACAGGCAACAAAGACCCCTTTGCGCTGCGTCGCGCTGCCCTCGGGCTGGTGGGCAACCTGATGGCCTGGGAGCTGCCTTTTGACCTGCGCGCTGCGGTGAACATCGCCGCCGAAAACCTGCCCATCACCGCCGCGCCGGAGGCGCTGGAAGGCTGCCTGGGATTCATTGCCGAACGACTGCGCAACATCTTCCTGGAACAGGGGTATCCCTACGACGTAGTGGACGCCGTCGTCCGCGCCCAGGGGCACAACCCGGCGCGGGCCGCTCAGGCGGTGGAGCAGCTCAGCCGGTGGGTGAAGCGTGAGGACTGGAAGACGATTCTCCCGGCGTACTCCCGTTGCGTGCGGATTACCCGGCCCGCGGACGACGGACGGCGGTCAGCGGTCCGCCCCGAATTGTTCGAGCATGAGTCCGAGCGCGCCTTGTGGGAAGCCCTGCAAATCGCCGAGGCCGCCGAACGCGCCCCAGGCTCGGTGGATGATTTCCTCAACGCGCTGGTGCCCATGATTCCGGCGATTGACCGTTTCTTTGAGGATGTGCTCGTTATGGCTGAGGATGAGGCCGTGCGTCAGAACCGTCTGGCCTTGCTGCAACGCATCGCCGCGCTGGCGGAGGGGGTCGCCGATATGAGCCGCCTGGAGGGATTCTAAATGCCACCTCTTTACCCAGAGGTCAGCTCTATCAAAGCCGTCGGTGGGTGCGCCCACGGACGGCTTTTGTCAAATCAGGAGGAGAGATGTCTGCCTTACAACAACCTCGGCGTTTGATTTTGTCCGTTGTGCCTCAAGATGCGTGGGATGGCGATGTGCTCATCCGGCCGGTTTTATCGGATGATGATGCGCTTCCCGTTCGTCCGGGAGAGAAAGCGGGCGACGTGATCTTTGGCGATAGTGTGCTGTGGGTCTCCCTGGGGTCGGCGGAAAAACTTTCTCCGGCCCTCGTCCGCCGCGCGGGCGAGCGGGTGGCCCATTGGCTGCGCGATCACGTTGTCCCAGAAGCAGGGCTACCGGCGGCGGAGTTTGTGGCGTTGGAGCCACAGGATGCCTTGCAGGCTTTTTGCGAGGGGCTGTTGCTGGGGGCTTTTCGCTTTTCGCGGCACAGGTCGGCTTTGGAAGATCAGGAGCCGATCAGGGTGCAGGTGCTCACCGAAGGGGCAGATTCATCCTTTGAAGGCGAGCTGGACCGTCTGGCCGCGCGCGTCGACGCGGTCAACCTGGCGCGCGAGTGGAGCCACGAGCCGCCGAATGTGATCAACCCGCTCTCCCTGGCGGAGCGAGCGCGAACGTTGGCGAGGGAACATGGATTGAAATACACCGTGCTGGGTGAGGCTGATTTACGGGAGATAGGGGCCGGGGCGATCCTCGCCGTGGGGCAGGGCAGCGCCACCCCCTCGCAGTTGATCGTGCTCGAATACCCCGGTCGCGGCGCGGGGCGCAGTAGCGCGCCGGTGGTCGTGGTGGGCAAGGCGATCACCTTCGACACCGGCGGGTATTCGCTGAAGAACACCAAGGGCATTGTGGGGATGAAATTCGATAAGTGCGGCGGCATGGCGGTGCTGGGCATTCTGCAGGCGGCAGCGCGGTTGCAGTTGACTACGCCGGTGGTGGGGATCGTCGCCGCGGCGGAGAACATGATCTCCGCGCAGGCCTATCGCCCGAACGATATCGTCACCAGCCTTTCGGGAAAGACGATTGAGATCATCAGCACCGATGCCGAAGGGCGTATGGTGCTGGCGGACGCGCTGACCTACGCGGCGCGTCAGTATCAGCCGCGGGCGATCGTTGACCTGGCGACTCTGACCGGCGGGGTGCGCGTCGCCCTGGGGACGGTGCGCGCCGGGTTGCTGGCGACGGATGACGATCTAGCGCAGGCGTTGCTGCAAGCTGGTGAGCGCACGGGCGAGCGCCTGTGGCGCCTGCCGCTGGATGAGGAATACTTTGAATTGATTCGCGGCTCGGATAGCGACCTGAAAAACTCCGCCGGTGTGCCGCTGGCCTCGCCGATAGTGGGCGGCATGTTCCTGCGCCAGTTTGTCCCCGAGGGCATCTCCTGGGCGCACATCGACATCGCCGGGACGGCCACCGTGGAAAAAGGCCCCAGCGGGGGGCAGGAGGCGACCGGCTTTGGCGTGCGCCTGGTGGTGGATTATCTTAAGCACCTGACTTGATGCCTGCGGGCCTTCCCTGGTGAAGAGGGAGCGGAGCAGGGGCTGGTATAATTCATTCCGTGGTGGGAGGACATCAGGGCGGTCTCTCCCCCTGGGTGTTGGATCCGGCGATTGGCCCGCGTGTGCCCTGGAGACGGAAAGCAAATGAGCGCGATTGAGGAAATCAAAGCCCGGCTCGATATAGTGGATATCATTTCCGAGAGCGTCGAACTGCGCCGCACGGGACGGAACTATTCCGGCCTGTGTCCTTTTCATCATAACACGCGCACCCCTGCTTTCGCCGTCTTCCCCGATACGGGGACGTGGCGCTGTTTTGGCGAGTGCAACGAGGGCGGGGACATCTTCAGTTTTGTGATGAAGAAGGAAGGCTGGGATTTCCCCACAACGCTGCGCGAGCTGGCTGAGCGCGCCGGGGTGGTGTTGCGCCCGATTACCCCTCAAGAGGAAGAACAGGCCGAGGAGCACGACCGTCTGCGCGAGCTACTGGAAAACGCGGTCACCTTTTACCGGCATCAGTTGCTCAACACGGCGGCGGGCAAAGCCGCCCTGGATTATCTGCACGGGCGCGGCCTCGACGACGAGACAATCGAGGCCTTTGGGCTGGGCTACGCGCCGGATGCCTGGGAAGCCGCGCTGACGTATTTCAAGCGCAAGGGCTTTTCGGAGGAGGACCTGCTGGCCGCCGGTCTGGTGACTGAGCGCGAGGGGGGGGGGTATTACGACCGCTTCCGCAACCGGGTGATACTGCCCATCCGCGATGAGCGTGGCCGCATGGCGGGGTTTGGCGCCCGCACGCTCGACCCGGACGGCGTGCCCAAGTATCTCAATTCTCCCCAAACGGTGATCTTTGATAAGGGGCGCATCCTCTTTGGCCTGGATCGGGCGCGCAAGGCCATTCGCACTGCCGATCAGGTGGTGATTGTGGAAGGGTACATGGGGGTGCTGGCCCCTCATCAGGCGGGCTATGCCAACGTGGTCGCCACGATGGGCACGGCGTTGACCGAGGATCACTTGCGCCTGCTCAAGCGCTTTACCCGACGGATTGTGCTGGCGATGGATTCCGACGCCGCCGGGATGAAAGCCACCCTGCGCGGCCTGGAAGTCGCCCGCCAGACGCTTGACCGCGAGGACGACGTCCGCTTTGACGCCCGCGGACTGCTGCGTCACGAAGCCCGCCTGAAGGCCGATATCCGCGTCAGTACCTTGCCGCCGGGGATGGACCCCGATGATGTGATCAACCGCGATCCGGCCGAGTGGGAGCGCCTGATCGCCGCGGCGCGCCCGGTGGTGGTGCACGTGATGGAGACGCTGGCCTCCGAGCGCGATCTGGATGACCCCAAGGCCAAGAGCGAGATCGCAGCCCGGGTGTTGCCCTTGATTCAGGATATCCCCGATGCCATTGAACGGGATACCTATCGTCAGCGACTGGCGCGTCTGTTGCAGGTGGATGAGCGCGTACTGTTCGATTGGCGCGGGGCACGCTCATCGCCCCGGCGCAGACGCGTGGCTCAACAGGGTGAGGCCTCGCCTCAGGAAGCGGTGTTCAATCCGCTGCGCGCCGCCCACGCGCGTGAAGCGCACATCCTAGGGCTGCTCATCCGTCAACCGGATTTGATTTATCACATTGACCGCCGCTTGCAGCAGGATGGGCTGCCGCGCTTGCAGGGTGAGGATTTTCAGCATACCGATCATCAGGTTGTTTTCCAGGTGATCCAGGGTTCGCTTCGGCAGGAAGAGACCGAGCCGGTGCAATACGTCCTCAACCACTTGCCGGATAGCATGCACCCTCAGGTCGATGCGATATTGAAACAGACTGAGGCTCTGGCCAACGAGACCAAAGAAAAACTGTTGGAAGATATTTTGCTGGCGTTGCTCTTTTTACGCACGCGCGATGTCAATCAGCAACTGGAACATTTGCGATTTTTGCAGGAGGCTGCCCATGAGCAGGGGGATAGCAAAGCGGTTGAGTATAATAAAGTCCTGACGCAGTACATCACCCTGCTGGCTCGCCTGCACAAAGCCCAGAGCCATTTGACCGCCTCTCCCGCCCTGTGAGTGATGTTGTTATGTCCACCGATGATTCATCTCGTCCCCTAACATCTTCTGATCCACTGGTGTATTCGAATCTGGAAGATGACATCTCCCCCGATGAGCAACTTGATCTGGGGGTAGAGGGGGAGCCCGCGGCGGAATTTCCCCTCGATCCCTCCCCATCTGAAGAAGAACAGGTTGTGGAGAGACCTGCAGATGATGCGTCGGCAAGCGTCCTGCAGCCGTTGGAGAGCGATCCCATCCGCTTGTATTTCAACGACATCGGCAAAGTTGAGCTGCTGACGGTGGATCAGGAGTTCTGGCTTTCGGCGCGCATGGTAGCGGTGCGTCGCCTGGACGCCATCAGCCGCCAGCATCCGATCGTTCGCCGCGGCGTTTCCTCCTGTCAGAGCGTGTATCGGGCTGTGTTTGCCGAGATGTCCACCGCCTGGCAGCGTTTGCAGGAGGATATCGCGCGCTGGGAGTTCGCCTGCCCGGAGCTTATGGCGATCTTTGATGAAGCGCGGCAGCTCCGTCAAACCTGGGATTTACCGCAGAAATCTTACCTGCGGACTTATCTGGATAACGGCCTGTGGGGGAAAGATGCTTTTTGGGACGCGGTGGCGCGTTACGCTTTCACGGTTTATATCGCCTTTTATTCCCTCCCCTCGCTGACGGCGGAGAAAATGCGCGCCTACCTGGATAAGAATAGGCAATTACCTGCCCGGCGCACGTTTTCCCGCTACCTGCCCGCAGAAGAACAAATTGATCGAGAGATTCAAGAACTGCGCGAGTTAGCCAGCGAAGCCAAGAACCGCATTATCCGCGCAAATCTGCGGCTGGTGGTCAGCGTGGCGAAACGGTACACCGGGCGCGGTAATTCGTTCCTGGATTTGATTCAGGAGGGCAATGTGGGGTTGCTGCGAGCGGTTTCTAAATTTGACCCCACCCGCGGCTATAAGTTCAGCACCTACGCGACCTGGTGGATTCGCCAATCGGTCAGCCGCTCAATCGCCGATCAGGCGCGCACCATCCGTATCCCGGTGCATGTTCATGAAACCGTCAATCGCCTGACGCGCATTCAGCGGCGCCTGACGCAGGAGTTGAACCGTGAACCCACCCTGGAGGAGCTTGCCCTGGCCTCGGATTTTATGGATCCTCAGCATGTGCGTACAATCAAAACGTTAAAGGAAAACGGCGAGCGCCTGCCGCCGGAGTTGCGCCGTCACCTCTCGCGCACCGTCCGCAAAATCGGTCGTCTGTTGCAGGCCTCCGAAGCACCGCTCTCACTGGAAACCCCCATCGGCTCGGATGACGACAACAATCAGTTAGGGGACTTCATCGAGGATGAGGACGCCCAGGAGCCGATGGACGCAGCGGCGCGCGAGATGCTGCGCGAGCAGGTGAAAAACGCGCTGGCGATCCTTAACGAACGGGAGCGTCAGGTGTTAGAATTGCGCTTTGGCCTGCTGGACGGAAAAGACCACACCTTGGAAGAGGTGGGGCAGTATTTCAACGTCACCCGCGAGCGTATCCGCCAGATTGAAGCCAAAGCACTGCGCAAATTACGGCACCCCACGCGCAGCCGTCATTTGCGCGACTTCCTCGAAGATTAGCTTGTTAAGGAGTGAATGACCATGTCCTCTCAGCGTTCTGTCTACCCGCTGGAAATTGCTGGCGTGTACCGCGAACTGACCCTCTTTGAAGTGCAGCCGGGCTTGCGCATTGCCGTGCTCAACATCTTGGGCGATACCGAACTGGTGGAAGCCTGCGCCGCGGCCTTGAATGAAAAGCTGGCCTCTTTGAGCTATGATGTGCTCGTCACTGCCGAGGCCAAGAGCATCCCTCTCATCCATGCGCTTTCCCGCGTCAGTCAGAAGCCCTATGTGGTTCTGCGCAAGCAGTATCGCAGCTATATGGGGCAGACCGTTCAGGCCGAGACGCTTTCCATTACCACGGGGAAGCCGCAAACGCTGTATCTGGATGAGAAAGATCGCTCCCTGGTGGAGGGCAGGCGCGCCGTGTTGCTGGATGACGTCGTCAGCACGGGGTCCACGCTGGAGGGCATGGGGAAGATTATTCAACAAGTGGGGGGGGAGGTCGTCGCCCTGGCCGCGATTCTGACGGAGGGCGACCAGGAGAAATGGGCCGAGGTAATTTCTCTCGGTCATATCCCGTTGTTTACCGATTGATCCCAGGGGTGCGTATCTGAGGGAACTGCCTGAGGGGGGGAGGGGACCTCCCGCCTGATGAACGCACGCCCTGGGAGTATTTAACGCTACAGGAGAAACTTTTATGGGTACCTTTCAGTTAACTTATGCCACCATGTTCGATCCCCCCGAGGATCTCCACACTCGCTATGAGGCCGCGCTGGAGGGGGCAAAGCAGAAAATCGGCAGCGCTTACGGTATGTTGATTAACGGTGAGGAGTGTTTTGCCGAACATCAATTTAAGAGCATCAACCCCTCTGACTCGGAGCAGGTGTTGGCATATTTTCAGACAGGCTCGGCAGAGGACGCCGCCGCGGCGATCGCCGCGGCGAAGGCGGCTTTCCCCGCCTGGAGCCGCACGCCGTGGACAGAGCGCGTTGCTCTGCTCCGCCGGGCGGCGGATTTGATGGACGAACGATTGTTTGAAATCGCTGCGGTCACCTCGCTGGAGGTGGGCAAGAACCGCATGGAAGCCTTGGGCGATGTGGCTGAGGCGCCGGCGCTGATCCGCTACGCCTGTGATGAGATGGAGCGCAACAACGGCTACATCGTTAAGATGGGCAGAGACCCGCTGGTCGGGTACACGGCGACCAATACTTCTGTGTTGCGCCCATATGGGGTCTGGCTGGTGATCAGCCCCTTCAACTTCCCCGCCGCGTTGACCGGCGGCCCGGCGGGTGCGGCGCTGGTGGCTGGTAACACGGTAGTGATGAAGCCCGCCCCCGATACCCCCTGGACGGTGCGTTTGCTGGCGGAGTGTTTCCTCGATGCCGGGTTGCCGACTGGCGTGGTGAACTACGTCACGGGGTCGGATAAGGTCATGGCGCAATCTCTGGTCGATCACCCTGGCGTGGATGGGCTGACCTTCACCGGCTCGTATGAAGTGGGTATGGGGATTTATCGCCAGTTCGCTCAGGGGAAGTATGTCCGTCCGGTGATCCTCGAACTGGGCGGAAAGAACCCGGTGATCGTCTCGCGCCACGCCGATGTGGAGCGCGCCGCGGTGGGCATTGTGCGCTCGGCGTTTGGCCTGCAGGGACAGAAGTGCTCCGCCGCATCGCGTATTTACGTGGAAGCGCCGATCTACGACGATGTCCTCAACCGGGTGGTTGAATTGACGCGCGAATTGAAGGTCGGCGATCCGACAAAGCGGGATGTTTACCAGGGGCCGGTGATCAGCCGGTGGGCTTACCGCAACTTCCAGAAGTACACCGCGGAACTCAAAGAGGCCGGACGGATGGCGATCGGTGGCGAGGTCGTCACCGAGGGCGATCTGGCGAAGGGCTTTTTCTGCCAGCCCACCGTGGCTGTGGATGTTCCCCTGGAGCATCACCTGTGGAAGGACGAGATGTTCTTGCCGATCACGATGGTGCACAAGGTCAATGATCTGGACGAGGCGATGGCTCTGGCGAACGATGTGGATTATGGGCTGACCGCTGGTTTTTACGGCAGCCAGGAAGAAGCCCAATGGTTCTTTGAAAATATCCAGGCCGGGGTTTGCTATGCCAATCGTCCCCAGGGCGCTTCTACCGGCGCCTGGCCCGGGTATCAGCCTTTTGGCGGCTGGAAGGCTTCCGGCTCAACCGGCAAGAACGCTGGTGGGCATTACTACCTGCCGTTGTATATGCACGAGCAAAGCCGTACGGTAATTGATTGATCGAGGACGATGGACATGGACCGGGCAGGGGATGATATTTCCTCTGCCCGGCACGTGAGCATAGGGACTTGTCGCTTCATGAGTCTGAAAGCACGCACTGGCATATTCTTCATCATTATAGGCGTCGCCTCGTTGACTCTGTTCTATGCCTCGGTGGATGCTGGCGAACCGATGTCGCAGTTGCTGATTGTTGGCCTGCCGACGACGGCGCTGGGGCTGTTTCTGTGGTGGCGAGGCCGCGAGCGCCCCTCGGTAGAGCGATTTCGGCTCGCGCGCCGGATAATAAATTTCCTGTTTTCTAAAGAAACGAAAGAATAATAAATGGTTCCTGATCTCCCTGTCCTCCGCCTCGGCCGTGAGGGACCGGTGCTTCACTTTGCCCATGCCAACGGCTACCCACCCGAAGCCTACCTGCCGCTGCTCGAGGCGTTGAGCGTTCATTTCCGTGTCTTGGCCTCTCCCTTGCGCCCTCTATGGCCGGGGGCAGATCCGGAGAGCATTGCAGATTGGGCTCCTCTGGCGGACGACCTGATCGAGTGGCTGGATGAGCAGGGCTTAAAGCAGATTATTGGCTGCGGGCATTCGGTGGGGGCTACGGCGACGTTGATGGCCGCTCTGCGCCGTCCCGATTTGTTCCGCGCCCTGGTGTTGATGGATCCGGTGCTATTCCCTCGCTGGTTTGCCTATCTCTGGCGCTGGCTCATCCGCCTGGGGTTGGGGGAACGGCTGCACCCACTGATCGCCTCGGCGCGACGTCGTCGCCGCGTGTTTGAAAGCCGGGAACGGATGTTTGAACTTTACCGCCGGAAGATGGTGTTTTCTCGCCTGAGCGATGAGGCGTTGCGTGCTTACGTGGACGCGCTGGCTGTCCCTCGACCAGAGGGCGGCGTGGAATTGAGCTATTCACCGGAATGGGAGGCGCAAATCTACCGCACGGGCATGCTGCGGGACGTTGAAACCTGGCGCGCGCTGCCGCGCCTGAAACTTCCTGTGTTGTTGTTGCGCGCCGCCGAGTCCGATACGTTTTTACCGCAGGCCGCGGAGTTGTTTTTACGCCGCGTTCCACAAACCGAGTTACAGGTGATCCCCGATACCAGCCATCTGTTGCCTTTGGAGAAACCGCAGTTGGTGGCTGAGCGCGTTGTGACCTTCATTCGGGCCGGGCGCGCTGAACCCGTATGAAAAGCCTCTCGAGGAGGAATTGCATGAACTGGATCAAACGAATTTTCATCTCTCCCGCTGAGCTGCGCCTGCGAGCGGGATGGCGATTGTTGCTGCAAACCCTGCTGATGGGAGTAATCGCCTTTGCGCTGGGGTTTGCTTACCTGGCGCTGCCGGAGACCTGGCAGCGCGGCGGCGCGGGCTTGATGCTTAATCAGTTTGCCGAACTTGTGGTGATCACCCTCTCGGTTTATCTGGCGCGGCGCTTCCTTGACCGGCGCAGTTTCATCAGCCTGGGCGTGAAGTTTGATCGCCAGGCCTGGCGAGACCTGGGGTGGGGCATCCTGATCACCGGCGTGATGATGGGGCTGATCTACCTACTGGAGTGGGCTTTTGGCTGGGTGACTTTCCACGGTTTCGCTTGGCAGTTTGAGCCTGCGGTGGATGTGTTGCGCAAAGCCGGTTTGATGGTGGTGGTTTTTATTCTGGTTGGCTGGAACGAAGAATTGCTCAGCCGCGGCTATCATTTACAGACCGTGGCCTCGGGGCTGAATCTGGGTTGGGGGGTTGTGCTCTCCTCGGCGGTGTTTGGCCTGCTGCATTTGGGCAATCCGAACGCCACCTGGGTCAGCGTGGCGGGGATCTTCCTGGCGGGGGTGTTCATGGCGTATGGTTATATTCGCACCGGTCGCCTCTGGTTGCCCATCGGGCTGCACATTGGCTGGAACACCTTTGAGGGCGTGATCTTTGGTTTCCCGGTCAGCGGGCTGGATATCTATCCCCTGATGCGCATTTCGGTGGCTGGCCCGGAGCTGCTCACCGGAGGGGCGTTTGGTCCCGAGGCCGGGCTGGTGTTGTTGCCTGCCATGGTGGTCGGGTTCGCCGCGATCTGGTGGCTGACCGGCGCGAACAAAACTGACTTGAATTTGGGATAAGCGGACGATACGAAACAGCATGGTAGTTTGAACCGCGAAGTCACGAAGGACGCGAAGAGGAAAGAAGAATTTATAAAATCTTCGCGTCCTTCGCGGCTTGGCGG
>CAZZFZ010000003.1:28988-51314 GCA_964653835.1 uncultured Anaerolineales bacterium | reverse complement strand
CATTTCGGTGGAGCGCGCCCTGCAACAGGCCGGTGTTGGGCGCGAGGAGGTGGATTTCTTTGAGTTGTTCGATGCTTTCTCAATCTATGCGGCGTTATCGCTGGAGGCGGCTGGTTTTGCGGCACGCGGCCAGGGCTGGCGCCTGGCTCAGGAGGGGAAGATCGGTTTGCAAGGGGAGCTGCCCGTATCCACATTTGGTGGCCTGAAGGCGCGCGGCAACCCCTGGGGGGCGACGGGCGTTTATCAGGTGGTCGAGGCGGTGTTGCAGCTGCGCGGCGAGGCTGGCGATAATCAGGTGGCCGATGCCCGCGTCGGGCTGGTGCAGTGCCTCGGCGGCCCGGCTTCCACCGCGATCGCCCATGTGCTCACCCAGCTTTAATGAACTTCCCGCAGGCTCGCAGCCTGTGGGATGTTTCTTCATCGGTGAAAATGGATAGTTTCTGATAGTTTTTCTGGCTAAACTTAGAGCATTATTGCCCTGCGAGGGCAATCGCATACCGAAGGGTATTCGAAGGAGTAGCAGACTATGGAAATTTCCCGTCATTGGCGATTGAAGAAACAACGTTATGCGCTGGTTGGTGAGGTGTGTCCCCACTGCGACGCGAAGATCTTCCCTCCGCGGGATGTATGCCCAAAGTGCGGGGATGAGGCCAAGACCGAGTTCAGCTTCAGCGGGCGCGGGGAAGTTTATTCCTACACCACGCTGCAAAATGCTCCCAAAGGGTACGGCGATGCTGCTCCGTACACCGTTGCTTTGGTGAAGCTGGAAGAAGGCCCGATGGTCACCGCCCAGCTCACCGATCTCGGCGATCAGCCGGTTGAAATCGGTATGCCGGTTGAAATGGTGACGCGCAAACTGCGCTCCGAAGGCGATCACGATCAGGGGATGCTGGTGTACAGCTACAAGTTCCGCCCGCTGGAGCTTCATCGCCTAGCCGTGGCGGCAGATTAACCGTCAGGATTGAAAAATAAGCAGCCCACACCGCAGGTGTGGGCTTTTTTCTTGCCAGTCCATTGCTGTTATAATACCTAAAATCAAAGAGCGCGGGTGGCCTGAAAAGGAGAGCGCAGTATGGCACTGGATCCTTCTGCACTGGATGAGTATCGTGAGGTATTGGGGGATGAATTTGCTCCTTTCTTTGCCGATTTGATTGAAACGATCTTTATCAGCGGCCCGGAGTTCATCCAGACGATGATCTCCGCGAGCGGGGTTGAGCGCCGGTAATGGTGTTTGCGCACGCACCGTGTCAGCCATTCCCGGCCACGGTGGGATGAGGTGGGCGTTCCAGGCTGGCTGCGATCCTGCGTTCAAACCGTGTGATCAATGAAAGGTCGATTCACACCTCTCAGCTTCTTGTTTCTGACGATGTTCGAGGGCGTTGTCAGCTTGATCTGGCTACTGCTCATCCCTGGGGAATCCGGCAATGGCGTGATTCTGGGATTGTCGTATCTCCGCCTGTTCTATCTGCTAGGACTGCTGCTAGCACTCGCACTGACGGGGGGGATTGCACTCATGGCGCTTCGCGCCCCATCCTGGTTTCAGGCGATCACTTGTAAGGCAGGGGAGATCCTTCAGCGCGGGCTGTTCGCAATTTTCGTGTTCTCTACTGCGGTGCTTGTTTCCGTTGCGGGCGTGTATCTGCTTTTTATAGCGTTCACCACCACAGACCTACAAATCGCCGGGGTGCTGACCCGGCTGGCGCCGGGCATCTTCTGGCTCACCGCCATCTGCGGGCAATCTGCTTTGTATTTTTTCCTTCATCGCGACCGCTTTTGGCGAGGCCAAATTATGCTCACCTGGGAAGGATGTGTTTACTTTGCTCTGGTGCTGTTGATCTCCCTGGTAGTTTTTCAGATCACCAGTTTTCGCATCATCCATTGGGATGAATTGTCGGACGTGGCCTACGGAGTCATCATCGGCAGGCCGCACTGGCGGGCTTATTCCAACCGCTTGTTAGGACCTTACATGGTCTACCTGATCTCTTTGTTCGGAGTTGAATTTGATGAAGCTTTGGAGATTTTTAACTTTGCTTTGATCTGGATTCAAAACCTGGTGTTGTTCAACCTAGTCTCCCGCAGGGAAAAATCCCACGGTATCGGCTTTCGCTATGTCGTGTTCTTCTCATTGCTGCTGATCATTCTTCAAGATTATTACGTCTATACCTGGGATTATATCGACGTGGTGATTTTTACTTTGTTTGTCTGGGGTATTTTCCAGGCCAGGCCAGCCCGGTTTTTTGTGCCTCTCTTTCTGGTGGAACTGCTCAACCGGGAGATTGCCATCGTAATCTCCTTTTACTTGATTCTGGATGCTTTTGATTTCTGCCGTCGTGGAAAAAATCTACTGCCCCGTATCACCTTCAATCCGAAAAAGAAAAGGCAGGCTGCCCTGGGAGCGGGTTTGACCGTCGCGGGGGTTGTTTACACCAAAATTATCCGTGATCTGTTATTCATCGAATCTTCGTTGGAAAGAGTGGGAAACGATCTAGAGAATAAACTGATCGGTAATCACATCCATTTTCTCGACAATATCAAAGACTTGTTTGTCAACAACTTCAAATCTTTGGAGGTAGTAAACACGCTGTTTTTCATAGGCTTGATCCTGTACCTCGTGTTGTTGCTTCCTAAGTTCTCTCCGTTGCATTACAAAGCTTCGATAGTCGTAGTTTTGATGCTTGTCTCCATCCTGATCTTTGGCCGGGTGAATGAAGTCCGCATGTTAATCAGCGTTATCCCGTTCGTCCTTTTCTTTCATCTGGATCTCGGTAGTGTTTATTTTACGCAACCAGAAGAGGATACTTCGTTCTGAGCGTGATCTTGATTCTGTGCCCCCATAGCAGGATTCCGTCACCGATACTGTTATAATACCTGAAAACAAAGAGCGCAAGTTGCCTGAAAAGGAGAGCGCAGGATGGCACTGGATCCGTCTGCACTGGATGAGTATCGCGAGGTATTAGGGGAGGAATTTGCCCCTTTCTTTGCTGATTTGATTGAAACGTTTTTCACCACCGGCCCGGAGTTCATCCAGACGATGAAGGAAGCCCTGGACGCCGGCGACGCTGAGTTATTTACCCGCTCGGCGCACACATTGAAATCCAATAGCAAAACCTTCGGTGCGTTTGAATTTGCCGAGAAAGCCTTTGAACTGGAAAAATTGGGTTCGGCAGGAGATTTGTCGGGCGCGCGGGAGAAACTCTCTGCCCTGGAAGAGGCCTATCAACAACTTGTAGGGGAACTCGAAGCTTTGCACGCCAGTCTCGTTGAGTGAGGCCGCGGGGACGTTCTTGACCTCAGCGTTGTTGTTTGCGCATGCGCCGTGCCAGCCGTTTCCACGCCTCGGTAGGGTGAGCCGGGCGTTGGCTTTTATCCTCCTCGCGGCTGACCGAAAAGGCCAGGGTTTCAAACAAAACCCCAAGGGGGGAGTCGGGGGCTTCCAAAACGGGGGGTATACCCCGGTTGATCGCTCGTACCAGCTTTTCTTCCGCGAAGGGGATCACCAGGCTGATCTTTCGCCCCAGGCCGGCTTCGATATCCGCTCGTGCCAGACCCTGGCGTTCAAATACCCAATTCAAAACGAGGTAAATGGAATCGCGGGAATAGCCCAGCGTGTCGAATACGTCCAGCGCCAAGGCCGTGGCGCGCACCGCGGCCAGGTCGGGGGTCAGGACGACCAGGATCATATCAGCTGTGTCCAGAGCGGCCAGCGTAGTTTCAGAGAAATTATGCGGCAAATCGAGTACGGTGTAATGGTAAGTCTGACGCACCAGATCGAGTACGCGATTGACCTTCTCTTCGGTGATCAACTCACTCTCTTCTACGCGGCGCGGCGCGGAGAGCACGTGCACGCCGCTGGGGTGCTGCCGCATGGTCTGGGCGATGACCTCGTCATCAATTTCGTCGGTGGCGATGTTCGCTAGATCTGTCCAGGTGTTGCGCAGGGGGAGGTTGAGCATCAGGGCGGCCTGACCGGCGGTCAGGGCGAGGTCAATCAGGGCGCATTCCTTGCCCCAGAGCTGACTCAGCCCGACAGCCAAGTTGGTCGCAATGGACGAAACGCCCACCCCACCCCGCAGGGCAAAGATGGCGATGGTTTTCCCCTGTGCGGCCAGCTTTTCGCGCGGGGCGGCCGCAACTGCCACCCGCCGCAGCAACACGCTCACGCGGGCGAGCAGTTCTTCGGGTTCGTAGGGCTTGGCCAGATAATCATCCGCTCCGGCTTCGAAGCCCTTAATCTTGCTTTCCAGGTCATCCAGTGCTGTCAGCAGCAGGATGGGGATATGAGCGGTTTTGGGATTGGCACGTAAAGCGCGCGTGGCTTCGTAGCCGTCCATGTTGGGCATCATCACATCGGAGATGATCAGATCAAAATCCTGCTCGCGTGCGATGCGGGTGCCCTCCAGGCCATCTGCGGCCATGGTGACTTCATAGCCGGCATTTTCGAGCACCTTGCGGTGGAGCTTTTGCATCAGGGGATCGTCTTCGATAATTAGAATGCGTGCGCTCATGTTTTGTTCCTCAGGGGGTTACCGGGTAGAATGGACTTTTCGATCAAGGCAGTTGCCGTAGAAGGGAGTGCAACAAGAGTTTTCCTTGTGGCCACGTCTCTGGCATCTATCAGAATTATACAGGAGAGTACCCGATTTTGCCGGTAATTGAGCGGAGCCAATTGCCTCGTGAGTTTTCTTGTAAGGGCACAAACAAGCGTGTCATTTGAAAACGCTGGCTTGGCCGGGTTTTCTTGACGCTGTTACCTGAATATGCTAGTATCCTTCTACCGGTCTCGTGTTGAGCATCGATGGAGGCAGTAGTCGTGCCTCATAAAGGGTTGGCCGTCGAAGGAGCCAGAACATGAAGAAGCAACCATTATTTGTGATTGTTGTGTTGGTTTTCGTTATGCTGGGGGCATCGGCCTGTCAGCGTTCCGCTTCCGCCCCTCCGGCGCCGGTGGTTGGAGGAGACTTTCCCATTGTTGAAGGCACACCAGCTCCGATGGAGGCGCTGGAGATGATCTCAACACAAACCGCGATCGCGGAGTTGAGCGGCGCGGCTCCAGCGGGTGAAGCGGTCCCTGCCGGGGAAGATGTCAAGCCCTCGGCCACGCCTCCGCCCCCCGCGCCGACCGAAGCGTCGCCCGCTGCTCAAACGAATGCTCAAGAGGGGACTAGCCAGGAAGTCAACCTGGACTTCTCTGTGCCTGATACCTATACCCTGCAATCTGGCGAATTCCCCTTCTGCATCGCCCGGCGATTTGACATCGCCCCTGAGTCTCTGCTGGCGGTCAACGGGCTTTCCAGCTCCTCGGTGACTTACCCCGGCACCGTGTTGAAGATCCCCAAAGACGCGCCGCATTATAACCTGGGGAACCGCGCCCTGCGCCAACATCCCACGACGTACACTGTCCAACCCGGTGATACGGTCAATTCCATCGCCTGCCTGTTTGGCGATGTGGATCCGCGGGCGATTGAAGCCGTGAACGGCCTGAAAGGCGCGTACACGCTCAACGTTGGGCAGACGCTCCAGATTCCCTGATGGCGAAGCGCGAATCTGCTCCCGCCTGGGGCGATCACGTATTTGAAGTATTGCGGTCCGAAACCGGTTATAGGGGACGCGCTTTTTCCGTCCGCCAGGACGTAGTGCAGTTTCCCGGTGGGCGAGAAACCCGGCTGGATATCATTGAGCACAACGCCGCGGTGACCATCTTCCCGATCGACGCCGAGCAGCGCGTGTGGTTTGTGCGCCAGTATCGCCACGCCGCCGCGACCACTTTATTGGAACTGCCCGCAGGCACGTTGGAAACGGGGGAAGACCCCCTGGTGTGCGCCCAACGCGAGCTTCAGGAAGAGATCGGCATGCGGGCGGAGGAGTTTCTCCCGCTGGGAGAATTCTTCCTCGCTCCTGGCTATTCTACCGAGTACATGCATGTGTTTCTGGCTCGCGGTTTATCCCCTTCGACGCTGCCCGGCGACGAGGACGAGTTCCTTTCGGTTGAACAGATTCCCCTCTCCCAGGTGTTTGCCATGGCCCGCAACGGGCAGATCCAGGATGCCAAAACGCTGGCTGCTCTTTTCCTGGTCACGCCCTTTGTTGACAGATGAGGCCGGGGTGGGCCGGCCTGGGCGACGGAAAAGACGCTGGAGGCTCACCGGTTTTGCGGTACAATTAGCAGCAGAAATCAGCTTCATTCCTTTCAATTGGAGGATCGACCATGACGTATATCATCACCAGTTTGTGCTTGCGCGATAGCGGGTGCATTGAGGTTTGCCCCGTCGAGTGTATCGTTCCTGGTAAGCCGGTGGAAGAGTGGCCGTGGATGTATATCGACCCCGATACCTGCATCGATTGTGGCGCTTGCGTTCCGGAGTGCCCCTACGATGCTATCTTCCCCGAAGATGAAGTGCCCGAAGCCTATGAGGCCAAAGGTGGCGAGTACATCAGCCGCGTCGGCTTGACTGGCCACTACGAGGGCATTGACCACCACGGCAACAAGGTTGTCCTGGACACCGTCCGCCGGCTTGAGGCCGGTGAAGTTGTTGACCTCACCGAGGATATTCAGCCCAACTACGATTTCTTCGAGAACGGCCCGGGCTACGACGCTTTGGACTAGTTTTCGGTAAGCAGTAACGTTAATAACGAAAGCGAGGCAGCTATAAACATCGGCTGCCTCGCTTTTTTTTATTTACTGCGTTTGTGTTCCGTTAGGGGGCTGCGGGAACCTTCAGCAGCGAACCGATCAAATAGCCTGCCAGTGCGGAGACAATCCCAATCACGGCCATCTCCAGCCCGCTTTTCGTTGGGTGGCCAACGGTGGAGTGTGCTTTGTAAAAGCCTACCAGAAACAATACGATTGCCGAGAGCAGCAGAGAAAGCAACAGACTAAACGAGACAGGGAGGAGCATAAACGGTAGCAAGGGGATCAACGAGCCGACCACTGCAGCGACGCCCACAACCAGCGCCGAGCCAAGGGCATCCTTGCGGCTGGAAGGGGTGAGCTGGTGTTCTTCGGCCATCATCACGCCCACCCATACATCTTTATCTGAGGTGATGACGTCTACAATTTGATCGAGTAGTTCGCCATCGAACCCTTTTTGACGGTAGATCTCGCGGATCTCCTGGCGTTCCACCGCGGGGACGAGGTGGACATGGCGATATTCGCGCTCGCGTTCGCTTTCGTAGTGGGCGGTTTCCGCCAGCGTGGTGGTATAGGCTACCGCTGCCATGGAGATGGATTCGGCAAACGTGGCGGCCAATCCAGCGACCAGTATGATGTGAGAATCTTGCGTGGCGGCAGCCACGCCGAGGACGATCCCCAGCACGTTAACTAGCCCGTCCTGGCCCCCCAGGATGACATCAGCGAGGCTGGTGCTGATCTTGTGGGGGTCATGGTGGGCGTGGTAGTACAACTGGTCGTGCTGATGTTCTTCGAGGTGGTGTTTGGATATGTTAATGCCCATGGCAGGGTGCCTCCAAATTTGAGATCGCGATACTTACATTTTGCGTGGCTCTGGTTAAAGGATGCCGGCGAGCAGGCGCCAGATTTGGGCAACGAAAAAGGTGACCAGGAATCCCATCGCCACCGGGAGGAGGGCGGCGATCGTCGTCCATTTCGTGCTGCCGGTTTCTTTGTAAATCGTATAAATGGTTGTGCTGCACGGGTTGTGGATCAGGCTAAAGAGCATCAGGTTGACCGCGGTGAGCAGGGTCCAGCCACCTGCTTGAAAGAGCCTCATCATCTCGCTGGTGGAGTCCAGCTCGAACATCACCCCCGCACCGGCACCGCTGGGGTTGAAGCCCGTGACTAGCACAGTCAGCATCAGGATGGTGGGGATGACGATTTCGTTGGCCGGGATGGCGATGATATAAGCGAGCAGGATCACGCCGTTCAGGCCGATCAGCACTCCCAGTGGATCGAGGAAACGGATGATGTATGCGGCGATGCTGGCGCTACCGATATGGATATTGGCCAGCAGCCAGATCACCGCGCCGGCGGGCATGGTGAAGGTGACGGCGCGCCACAGGACGATCAGGGTGCGATCAATGACGGATGTGTAAATCGTCTGCCAGATGCGCGGCGGGCGGTAAGGCGGCAATTCCAGGCTGAAGGTGGATGCCTCACCTCGCAAGATGGTGCGAGAAAGCCCCCAGGAGACGGCAAAGCTGAGCAACACGCCCAGCACAGCGATGCCCATGACCGCGGCTGCTGAAATCAACCCTGCCAGGTACGCCGGAACCAGCCCCCCGATGAACAGCGAGGCGATCAGAATCTGGGTGGGCCAGCGCCCGTTGCACAGAGAAAAATTGTTGGTGATGATGGCGATCAGTCGCTCGCGCGGGCTGTCGATCACCCGCGTGGCGACCACGCCGGCGGCGTTGCAGCCGAAGCCCATCGCCATGGTGAGCGCCTGCTTGCCGTGGGCGCCGACTTTCTGGAAGATGTGGTCGAGGTTGAAGGCCACCCGCGGCAGGTAGCCGAAGTCCTCCAAAAGCGTGAATAAGGGGAAGAAGATCGCCATCGGGGGCAGCATCACGCTGATGACCCAGGCGGTCGCCAGGTACATGCCGTCAATCAGAAGCCCATCCAGCCACCAGGGGACGCCCAGGCTGGCTGCCCAGCTTTTCAGCAGCGGGTGGATCGTGTCGACAAGCAAATTGGCTAGCATGGCGGAGGGCGCGTTGGCCCCCACGATGGTCAACCAGAACACTACGGTGAGCAGCAGGAGCATGATGGGGAAGCCCCACCGGCGGCTGGTCACCAGGCGGTCGATGGTGCGGTCAAGGTCAAAACGCCCTTTTTTGTCGGGGCGCAGCACGGCGCGGTCGGCGAGGCGCGCCGCTTCGGTATAGATCGCCTCGGTGATGTGTTCGTGGATGTCCTCGCCGACTTCCCAGCGCAGGTTTTGTGCCGTGCGCAAGACATCTTCGGGAGTTACGTTTAAAGTCGTCATATCGTTTTCTGCTTTATGGCTTACTGATTACCGATAACCTGTAATTGTGCCGGGCGCTGGTCGAGCTCGCCGTAAGTCAGATCGCCGAGTTCGCCTTTGGCAAAAGCTTTGGCGATGCTCTCGTCGCCATCGAGCAGGCGCAGCGCCACCCATTCGGCATTTGGCAGGTGTGGGTAAATCGCTTTGATCTGAGGGACGAGTTGTTCGACCGCGCGTTTGACGGCGGGCGATTCGTAGCGGATGCGCCGCGGCTTGCCGACGATTTCCCCAGTGGCGACCTGACGGATGGCCTCTAGCAATTGATCCATCCCCTCGCCGTAGCGGGCTGCCGTGGGGACCACCGGCACGCCGAGGTCGCGCGCCAGGCGGCGCTCATCAACGGTCAGATTGTGTCGGCGGGCTTCGTCCATCAGGTTGAGGCACACCACCACCCGGTCAGTGATTTCCAGCACTTGCAGCACCAGGTTGAGGTTGCGCTCCAGGCGGGTGGCGTCCACCACCACCACGGTAACGTCGGGCTGGCCGAAGAGGATGAAATCGCGGGCGATCTCCTCATCGAGGCTGGTGGCCAGCAGGGAGTAGGTGCCAGGCAGGTCTACGATTTTAAAGCGCTGTCCGGCGTATTCAAAGCCGCCCTCAGCGCGGGTGACGGTCTTCCCCGGCCAGTTGCCGGTGTGCTGGCGCAGGCCAGTCAGCGCGTTGAATACGGTGCTCTTGCCGGTGTTAGGGTTGCCTGCCAGGGCGACGACGAAATCCCAGTCCTGCATATCGACGCCAAGTTTGAGCAGGTTGGCGGCGTTGTGGATGGCGCAGGACTCGCATGCCGCCGCGCTGGCTTGTTTGGGGAACAAGGTTTCGTTCATTCTGGGGTTTCCTCCGGTTTCAAGGCAAGCTCGGCTTGCTGTTGATGTTTGGAATTGGGCGTTTTTTCGCCTGTGCCGTTGGGCAGGCGTTCCACGCGAATGTGGTCGGATTGAGCGGCGCGCAGGGCGATCAGCGCCCCGCGAATCAGATAGGCGGCCGGGTTGCCGCTGGGATTGCTCATCTCTTTTTGGATGATCGTCCCCGGCACGATACCCAGATCCATCAGGCGGCGGCGCTCCACGCCGCGAATACGCCCGCTGATCCCTAATACGCGCGCTTTCTCGCCCGGTTTCAATTGCGTGAGCGGTTCGCCCAGTTGAGCGGTTGGCCGCGGCTCTTCGTCCAGCGGTTCCACGGCGATGTTGGCGGCGATCAGCGGGGCGAGGGTATGCTCATCGCCTCCGGCCCAAAAGCGGATGCGTTGCGGGGAGGCCTCCAGCACGCGCACCATCATCCCGGCGTGCAGCCCCTCGGCGACGATTTGCGCGTATACGGCCTCCGGCTCATCTTCGATGTGGACGATGCGGGCGGGTTTATCCACCTCCATTTCGGCGAGGGGGATGCGGCGGCGGTAGACGACCTCGCCGCTGGCTGTGGGAATCGGGTCGCCATGGGGGTCATGGGTCGGGTTGCCAAGCTGGGCGGAGAGGCGGTTGACCTCCTCCGGCGAGAGGGCGTGTTCGTAATACTCAGCCTGATCGTGCCATTCCTGCGCCTCGAAGCCGCTGGTATCGGCGAGGTAGCGTTCCCACAGGCGGTGGGCGCGGATGACGTGCAGGGCATATTCCCGCCCCGCAGGCGTGAGGCGAAAATACTTGCCCTGAATCTGCAGGAATTGCAGTTCCTCCAGCGTGGAGAGCAGGTGGGCAGCCTCATCGGGCGTGATGTTCAACGCCCCTGCCAGGCTCTTCAACGTTGGACGGATGTTGTGGATTTCGCACAGATGGATGTGTTTTAAGGCGTCCTCTTGCAGCATGCGTTCTGTCAGGCGGCGTTGGCGCCGCCAGCGCAGGAACGCGCCGTGGGGGGGGACGAACAGCCACCACCCCAGCGCAAGGGCCGCCAGTGCGATCATCAACGCGATGAATGGGTTAACCATTGTTTCCTCCTCAGGAAGAAAGTTTCAGGCACGCTGCCGATAAAGTTGTGGATCAATCACGGTGGCCATAGCCTCCTCATCCAGCTCGCCACCCAAAAAGCGGTTGATGGCTTTGATCTGCGGCCAGGGGTCGCGGACCATGGCGTTGTAATCCACATCCAGGTATTGCAGGTTGGGTTGAGATTGCATCCAGGCCTCAACCTGTTGCAGATGTTTCTGAAAGAGCACCGCCATGGTGTCGTCGTCCACGCTCTTCTCTTCGCCGCGGCGCTCAAGCATTTTGCTTTGGGAGGCCAGCACTTCGCGGATCTCTCGACGCATGAAGAGCACGCGGTAGGAGTAATCCGATGGCAATTCCATCAACAGCGCTGCGATGATTTTGACGGCTTTGCCCTGCGCCTCGGGCAGCCAGGCGGTGTCGCCATCGGGAAGTTTTTTGGCGCGCTCAAACTCGTAATATCCTTTGGGGTTGTCCTCATCGGCCTGGCGAATTTGATCGGTTAGCAGGGGGATGCCGCCGGCCTCGAGCATTTTCATCATCATCGAGGTTCCTGAGCGCGGTAGCCCGGAGACGATGATGATGGGAGAAGGTTTGGAAATGAGTTTTTTCAGGATGTTTTTCATAAAGCCTCTTGCTTTTTAGATGGAATGTGGCGGGCAACGGATGGCAGACCGCGGTCTGTTGTCTGTTGTCCGCCGTCTGCTGTCCATCGTCCGTCGTCATTATTTCGTCTGTTCCAGCAAGGCGCGCACCGCCCGCAGTTCTTTGGCGGGCAGGGCGAGTTCTTTCAACGCTCCGTCGTGATCGCCCTCGACGATGCGCCGCCCAAGGCCGGAGAAGCGCCACATCTTCAGGTCTTCCTCGATGGGCGAGCCGATGATGTCCTCGCGTACCACTTTGCCGTCGGCGAGCACGATCACCCGATTGGTCTGACGCGCCACCGCGGGGTCGTGCGTCACCACGATGAAGGTCGTCCCATGAGCGCGGTTGATCTCGTGGAGCAGATCCATCAAGGCGCGCCCGGCCTCGGAGTCCAGGCTGCCGGTTGGCTCGTCGGCGAGCACCAGGGGTGGGTTGTTTGCCAGGGCGCGCGCCACGGCCACGCGTTGACGCTGCCCGCCGGAAAGCTGGCCGGGCAGGTGGTTCATGCGGTCGCTCAGCCCCACCAGTTCAAGCAGCTCCTTCGCCCGTTTGCGACGGGCGAACAGCCCCCGATGCCCCATCATGGGGACTTCGACGTTTTCCCGCGCCGTCAGGGTAGGGATCAGGTTGTGAAGCTGGAAGACGAAGCCCACCATCTCGGAGCGGAAGCGGTCTTTGTTGCGGATTTTCGCCAGGTCTTGCCCGTTGATGAACACCTGTCCGCGGGTGGGTTCATCCAGCGCGCCGATCATGTTGAGCAGGGTGCTCTTGCCGCTGCCGCTTGGCCCCATCACCGAGACCAGCTCGCCAGCGCGGATCTTCAGGTTGATGCCATCGAGGGCACGAATCTCCTCGCCGTCGCCGTAGATGCGGTACAGGTCGCGGATTTCAATCAGGTATGGCGCGGATTCCGTTGTGAGCTGTTTTTCTTTATTGCTCATGGGTGGGCTACTCCTGAATCTGGATGTCCACGAAGGCGGTCATTCCCCAGCGCAGACCCGCGGGGGTTTCATCTAGTTCGATCACCACGGGGTAGTTGACTCCGGAGCCTTCCGAATCCTTCAGGGCGATGCGCGTGACCGTGCCCTCAACCACAACCTCGGGGAGGGCATCGAAGGTCACGGTGGCGCGGTCGCCGATCTGAATCTGGGCGACATCAATCTCGTTCAGGTCGGTGGTTTCCACGCGCAGGTGGCTGAGATCGGCCAGCAGCAGCACCGGCTGACCGGGGGAGACCCACTCGCCGCTGTGAATGTTGAGATCGGCGATGGTGCCGTCGAAAGGAGCGCGCAGTTCGAGGTCATCCAGGGCGGCCTCGGCGGCGTCGAGCTGCGCCTGCGCGTTTTCCAGCCGTGCCTGCGCCAGGGCCACGTCGTCCGGGTCGGGGCCGTCTTGCAGGATTTCGTAGCGGCGTTGTGCCGAGGCCAGTTGCGCCTGAGCCAGGGCCAGATCGGCTTCGGCTTCGGCGATGTCCAGTTCGCCGCCAGTGGCGGTGAGGGCGTTGTAGAGCCGCACGGCGGCGTCGTAGTTCTTCTGCGCTTGCGCCAGGCGGCTGAGGTAATTGGCGCGCGTCAGGTCGTCTTCTGGCTTATCGGCATAGGGGGCGTAATCTTCCTCGGCCTTATCGAGCTGGTCTTTCGCCAGGATCATGTTGGCGTAGGCCTGGTCTATATCCGCCTGTGAGGCGGTGCGCGAGAGGTTGTTGAGGCGGCGTTGGGCGTCGTCAATCGCCTTTTGCGCGTTAACGATGGACTGCTGTGCCTGCGCCAGGGCGAGTTCGGGGTCATCGTAGAGGGCATCGAGCGCCTGCTGTGCGGAGACGACCTCAAAGCGCGCCGCGGCGATAGCGGCTTGCAGGCTGGCCGCGCCCTCCAGGCGCACCAGCACGTCACCCTGGGTCACCTCATCTTCGTTGGAGACCAGCACTTCGGCGACCACGCCGCCGGCCTTCACGCTCAAGGTGGCCCATTCGGCGGGGAGCACTTTGCCTGTGGCACTCACCACGGGAGTGAAATCTTCGGCCACCGGTTCAGGGGTGGGGGTGGCCTCTGCCTGTCCGGGCAGCGCCTCGCAGCCGGCCAGCAGCAGCGCCCCGATCAGGACGAGCAGGCCGAAGGTGCGTTGGTTTTTAATCATGGTGTTTCGCTTCCTTTCCGTCGCATGGATGATTTCATTCATAGCGTAGCGCCTCTACGGGTTGCAGCCGGGTGGCGCGGGCAGCCGGGTAAATTCCGCCCAGCAGCCCCAGCATGAGCGCCACGGCGATGGCGCGCACGAAAATATCAGTTTCCCACAAGGGCTTGAGCATATCACCGACCATGGGGGCTTTGGCCATTGCCGCGGTCATGCCGAAGGCCAGCAGGATGCCGAGCGCGCCGCCAAGCAGCCCCAGGAGCAGGGCCTCGCGCAGGATCATGCCCAGGATACGGCTGCGTTTCCAACCCAGCGCCCGCAGCACGCCGATCTCGCGCGTGCGTTCGAGCACGGTCATCAGCATGGTGTTCATCACGCCCACTCCGCCTACGATGATCGCCAGGAAGGAGATGCCGGTCATCATCCCCTGCGTGTTTTGCATATCGGGCATTTGCTCGGCGAATTCGCCGGTGAGGGCGGCGTGGGCGTCGGGCATTTCACGGTTGATCTTTTCCACCACCGCCGGGGCGTCGGCGGGGTCGTGGAGTTTGACCATATAGAGCTGGACTTTGCGCGGCTTCCCGGAGAAATTTTGCACGTCGCGCAGCGTGGCGATGCCGCCCATTTCTTGCCAGCTTGCGCCGGCCTCGTAGATGCCCACCACTTTGAAGCGGCTACCGCTGAGTTCAATCGTGTCGCCCACGCCGCGTTTGAGTGCCTCGGCCATCATCTTTCCCAGCATGATCTGGCGGTTGCCGGTGATACGCTGGCCTTCGATCACGTTGAAATTGCGAATGGCGTATTCGTTAGGCGCGTAACCGAAGAGGATGAAGAACCCGCCTGCTTCGGGCATGGTAGCGGCGGCGAACATCATCCCGCTGACGTAAGCAACTTCGGGGTAGATGGCGATTTTCTCACCAATGCGTTCATCCAGCACGCTGTAGCCGGTGTCGGCGATGCCCTCCTGGCGGATCATGATCTCCGAGTCGGAGCTCATGGCTGTGATGGTCTTGGCCATGCCGCGCACCGTGGCTTCCAGGGCGACGATGCCGCCGACGGCGACGCCGATCGCTACCAGCGTCAGCAAGGTGCGCGCCTTGCGCCGCCACAGGCTTTGAACGATCATGCCGCCGATGGGGAAGCGTTTGGCGTTTTCGCCGCCGCTGCCGCCTTCGTAGCGCAGCGCTTCTACCGGCAGCAGGCGGGAGGCCCGCCAGGCCGGGTAGACGCCGCCGATCACGCCGAGCAACAGCACCACGATGATCGCCTGCTCGATCAGGTCGAGGGTGATGTTGGCCGTGGTGGCGCCGAAAAAGCGCGCCACGTTGGAGAAGCCGGAGATCGCGCCCCAGCCCATCAAGATTCCTGTCAGGCCGCCCAACAAGCCGACCAGCAGCGATTCGCCCAGAATCATGCGCAGCACGCGCCCGCGGCTCCACCCCACCGAGCGCAACACGCCGATCTCGCGGGTGCGTTCCATCACGGCCATCAGTTGCGCATTCATCATGCCAAAGCCGCCGATGATGATCGCCAGCCCGGCGATCACCCAAACATAGCCGCGCAGCACGTCGCCCATCATTTGCTTGTCGGCGTAATCGCTGGTGCTGGTGAGTGAGAGGTTGGGCCACAGGCGCCCGGCGCGGTTGAGCACCCGATCGCGCAGGGCAGGGTCTTTGAGCTGTACGTAGAAGATGCTGACCTGGTGCGGGCGGCCGAGCAAATCCTGGGCGTCGCGCAGGCGGATCACCGCGCCGCTATCCTCGAGGGTTTCCCCGGTTTCATAGATGCCCACCACGCGGAAGACGCGGTCGGTCAGGCGCAGGATATCGCCGACGTTTTTGTTCAATGTCTCGGCCGCCGAGCGCCCCAGGAGCAGCGGTTTTCCCTGTGAGCGTTGAGCTTCGCGCGCGTCCAGGCCCACGCCCTCGACGATCTGGAAGCGCTTCAGGATGAAGCTATCCTCCGGGTAGCCGAAGATGAAGAAGTAAGGCACGCTCTCGGTTTGCACCAGCCCTTGCAGCATGCCGCTGACCGCTTTGATCTCCGACATGGCGAGCAGTTCTTTTTCGATGCCGGCATCCACGCTGCTCAGGCTGACGTCAAAGGAATCGGGCTGGCTGAGGATCAGGTCGGCTTTGCTGCCGGTGAGGAAGGAGTTGTAGCCGGATTCCAGGCCGTTAGCCAACGCGCCCAGGCCGACAATGGCAGCCACGCCGATGCCGATCCCCAGGATGGTGAGCAACGTGCGGCCCTTGCGGCGAAACAGGTTTTTGAGAATCATGGTGTTTGCTCTTCCTCGATGCACTCCACGAAGATCTGGCGGGTGATGCGCGGCCCCAGCACCACCGGCGTTGGACGGCCTTCGATTTGCAGTGTCAGGTTACCGTCAAAGGGTTCGTAGGCCAGCACGGTGAAGCCCGCCTGCGGCACCACGCCGTGCGAGTGCAGGTAGCGCAGCAGTTCTGCATCGGTGTCGCGCACGCGCTGGATGGTTCCGCTTTGGTTCGGACGCAAATCTTGCAGGCACAGGGTGGCGTGGGTGGGCATTTTCAGGTCGGAGGTTGGAATCGGATCGCCGTGGGGGTCGTGGGTGGGGTCGCCCAACACGGCGGTGATGCGCGCTTCAAACGCCTCGGAGATCACGTGTTCCAGCCGGTCGGCTTCCGCGTCCACCTCGTCCCAGCTATAGCCCAGGGTTTCATAGAGGAACAGCTCCAGCAGCCGATGGTGGCGGATGATCTCCAGGGCGATCTTTTCTCCCTCGGGGGTGAGCACCACGCCGCGATGCCGTTGATATTCCAGCAGCGGCGGGTGTGTGGAAGCTAGTCTTTTGACCATGCCCGTCACCGAGGCCGGAGTGACGTTGAGCACCGCGGCGATCTGTGTGGTGCTGGCGCGCCCCTGGCTCTGGGTGAGGTCGTAGATGGTCTTCAGGTAATCTTCGACGGCGTGGGTGAGTTCGTCTCGCATGAGGCTAAATCCGAATTTAGGTTAGACTAAATTTGGTTTATTGTACCAGCTTCCTGGGGGTGGTCAAGAGGGTTGGTCTGATCAGTTTTATTCGTTGCATTGGGTGCATTAGTTGCATTGGTTGTGTTGGTTTGTTGCCTTTTCCTCTGCCCTGTTTCCTGGTTCCCAATCATTCAATCACCCAGTCATCCAATCACCTGTGACCACGTTGCATTCCAGCCAAAAACGAGTATACTGATTGGCAGTACCCCGCCTGCCGCAGCCCGGCGGGCAACCGTTTTTGTCCCATTATCTTTAGGAGGCTTCATTATGAAACGAGCAGTCAGTGTGAGTATTGGTTCATCCAAGCGCGATAAGGCGGTGGAAGTGGAGTTGTTGGGGGAGAAGATTCGCATTGAGCGCATCGGCACGGACGGCGACATGGAGAAAGCCGCCCAGCTCTATAAAGAACTCGACGGACAGGTGGATGCTTTCGGCGTCGGCGGGGCCGACCTGGGCGCGCTGGTGGATGGCAAGTTTTACCCTTTCCATTCGGTGCAGCCGATGGTGCGCTTTGTGAAGAAGACCCCGCTGGTGGACGGCGGCGGCCTGAAGAACACGTTGGAGAACAAAGTGCCCGCCTTCCTGGAAAAGCGCCTGGGCGATTATCTGGATGAGCACGGTCGCAAGGTATTCGTCACCCTCGGCGTGGATCGCTGGGGGCTGTCGCGCTCCTTCGTGGAGGCTGGTTACGAAACCGTCTTCGGCGATTTGATGTTCGCGCTGGACGTGCCCCTGGCCATCAAGAGCCTCGGCGGGCTGCGCCTGCTCGCCAAGTTGATGATCCCCATTGTGACGCGCTTCCCCTTCGAGTGGCTGTACCCCACCGGGGAGAAGCAGGATGAGCGCATCCCCAAATATGAAAAGTATTACCGCTGGGCCACCGTTGTTGCTGGGGATTGTCTCTACGTCAAACGCCACATGCCCGACGGGATGGACGGCAAGATCGTGGTCACCAACACCACCACCCCCGAGGATGTGGAACTCTTCCGCAGCCTGGGCGTGAAGTATCTGGTCACCACCACCCCGGTGCTGGATGGGCGTTCCTTCGGCACCAACATGATGGAAGCCGCCCTGGTGGCGATTTCCGGCAAGGGCCGCCCGCTGACCTGGGAAGAATACGACGAGCTGCTGGAGAAGCTGGGCTTTGAGCCGCAGTTGCAGGAGCTGAACTGATGGACGCCATCGTGATCGCGGGCGGCATCCCCAAACCCGATGAACCGCTCTATCGCTACACCCAGGGGAAGTCCAAAGCCCTGCTGGAGATCGCCGGAAAACCGATGATCCAGTGGGTGTTGGATGCGCTCGATCAGGCCGAGCGGGTGGACAACGTGGTGCTCATCGGCCTGCCGGAAGACGCCCCCATCACCACCGCCAAACCGCTTCATCGCATCGAGAATCAGGGCAGCATGTTGGGTAACATCGTGGCCGGAGTGCATAAGGTGCTGGAAATCAATCCCAAAGCCGAATATGTGCTCACCGTCTCATCGGATATCCCGGCCATCACCGGCGAGATGGTGGACTGGCTGGTGGATACCGCCATGCAGACCCACGACGATATTTATTACGGCATCGTCCGCCGCGAGGTGATGGAGAAGCGCTATCCCGGATCCAACCGCACCTACACCCGCCTGGCGGATATGGAAGTTTGCGGCGCGGATATCCACATCGCCCACGTCAGCATGGTTACTGACCCCGAGCACCTGGCGATGTGGGACGAGTTGATCGGGCGGCGCAAAAGCCCGCTCAAACAGGCAGCGGCGATCGGGTTTGGCACGCTCTTTTTGTTGCTGACCCGACGCCTCACGCTGGACGACACCATCAAACGCGTGTGCAGGCGTTTGAAGATCAAAGGCCGGGCGATTGTGTGGGATCATGCTGAGGTGGCGATGGACGTGGATAAGCCCCATCAGTATGAAATTGTGCGCGCTGATATGGAGGCCCGCGCGGCGGCATGAGGCTGGAGCAGTTTTTGCAGTGGGATGCCGAGGTCTCGGCGCGTTTGCGCGTCGCCGAGCAGCCTGGCTGGCTGCGCCGCGCCGCGGCCTTCTTCGCCCACTCCGGCGATTCGTGGTTTTGCCTGGCGGCGCTGGGGGTGGTGTGGTGGCTGGGCGACCTCACCTGGCGCGCCCTCGCCCTGGCGCTGATACAGGCGATCCTGATCACCGCGGTGCTGGTACTGATACTGAAGTTCACCGTGCGCCGCCGTCGCCCGGAGGGGGAATGGGGCGAAATCTACCGCAACACCGATCCGCACTCTTTCCCCTCAGGGCACGCGGCGCGGGCTTTCATGCTGGCGGTGATGGGCCTCGCGCTGGGGCCGCCGTGGTTCGGTTTGATGCTGGCCCTGTGGGCGCCGCTGGTCGCCCTGGCGCGGGTGGCGATGGGCGTGCATTACCTTTCAGATATCCTCGCCGGTGTTGGCATCGGCATCCTGATGGGTATGGTGTTGCAGGGTGTGTTGATGTAAGACCGCCGACGACGGACAGCAGACGACAGACCGTAGTCCGTTGTCTGCCCCGCGGTCTACTACACTATGAAGAAGTTAACTCCTCTCCTCCTCCTGTCCCTGCTCCTCTTCTCGCTGAGCCTGAAACCGCTCCCGCGCTTTCCCCTCGCTGAGGACCCCTACACGGTGGTCGCGGCGGTGAACGCCTTTCGTACCTCGCAAGGATTACCGGCTTTGATTATCGACAATGCCCTGATGGCCTCCGCCCAGGCGCACAGCAATTATCAGGCTTCCATCCGGCAGGTGACGCATTATGGGCCGGATGGCTCTCGACCGGTGGACCGCGCGGTTGCCTACGGTTTTGGCGGCGGTGCGAAGGTATTTATCTCCGAAAACATCGCCGGGGGGATGACGATGACCATCGAGAAGGCGATTTATGAGTACTGGCAGGATGACCTGCACCTGCACACTATGCTCAACCCCGCGGCGATCTACATCGGCGCGGGAGTGGGCGTGGCGGGCGATTACGTCTACTACACGGTGGATACCGGCTATTACGTCGGCGCGCCAGGGAGCGGGCCTTCCACGGGGGGGAACGCGGTCGCGCCGACGGCCGCGGCTGCTCCTCCCGGTGGTTCGTCGGTGGATCCCTTTATCAAATCCACACCCCGTGAGGACGGCGCGCTGATCCATGTGGTCGGCTACGGCCAGTCGCTCATCGGCATCGTCAACACCTACGGCGCAGACCTGAACGAAGTGCTCAAGCTGAATGGCCTGACCCTCGACAGCGTGATCTACCCTGGGGATGAGATCGTCATCCAACCCTCGTATACGCCCACTGTCACCGGCACGGCCACGCCCGTTCCGCCCACCGCAACCATCACCAACACCCCCACACCAAAAAACGAGACCGCCACACCTCTGCCCACCCTGCCGCCGCTGGCCTCGGCCACCCCCTCGCCAACCATCGCGCCGACTCCGTTGGTCATTTCCCCGGAGCGCGAGCCGGTGGTCGTCGGCGCGGTGTTGCTCTCGTTGGCGATTCTGCTGGCGGTCATCATCCTCGGCCTGAGGAAGCGCGACTGACATGCCCAAACAGAGCACCCAGCCCACCAACCGGTCGCTAGCCGAGACCTTTCGCCTGATTGCTGATCTGTTGGAGATCAAAGGCGAGGTGATTTATAAAATCTTGGCATATCGCAAGGCGGCGGATAGCCTCACCGACCTGGGGCGCGACGTGCGGGAGGTGTGGCGAGAGGGGAAACTGACCGAGATCCCTGGCGTGGGCAAAGCCATCGCCGAAAAGATCGATGAATTGCTGACCACTGGCGAACTGGGGTTCCTCAACCGGCTGACCGAAGAAGTCCCCCTCTCGCTGGCCGAGCTGCTTAAAATCCCCGGCCTGGGGCCGAAGAAGGTGGGGTTGTTCTGGCGTCAGTTGGGGATCACCACGCTGGATGAGCTGCGCGCCGCCGCGGAAGCGGGACGGCTGCGCACCCTGCCGGGGATGGGGGCGAAGTCGGAGGAGAAGATTCTGCGCGGCATCGAGGCGCTGGCGCGGCGCAGCGGACGCACGCCGCTGGGGGCGGCCTGGCCGTTTGCCCAGGAGCTGCTCGCCTTCCTGCGCGATCTTCCCGGCGTGCAGCGCGCTGAACCCGCGGGCAGCCTGCGCCGCATGCGCGCCACCGTGGGCGATCTCGATCTGCTGGTGGCGGCGCGCCAATCGGCGCCGGTGATGGATGCCTTCGTCACACGCCCGGATGTCGTCGAGGTCCTGGGGCATGGCGCCACCAAGTCGAGCGTGGAGTTCGCCAATGGCCTGCGCGCTCAGTTGTGGGTGCATCCCCCCGAGCGCTTCGGCACCGCCCTGCAATACGCCACCGGTAGCAAGGATCACAACGTGCGCCTGCGCGAGCTGGCGTTGGATTGCGGCTATTCCCTCTCCGAACACGCACTCAAACGGGTGGATGACGGGAGCGAGGTGCTGTGTGCCACCGAGGAGGCGGTGTACACTGCTTTGGGGCTGCCCTGGATCCCGCCGGAGCTGCGCGAGGACCGCGGGGAAATTCAGGCTGCCCTGAGAGGGGAGTTGCCCCCGCGGCTGGAGCGCGCGCATTTACAGGCCGAACTGCACTGCCACTCCACCTGGAGCGACGGGCGCGCCTCGATCCGCGCCATGGCGGAAGCGGCGATCGCCCGCGGCTTGAAGGTGCTGGCGATCACCGATCACTCGCAGAGCCTGGGCATTGCCAACGGACTTACGCCGGAGCGGTTGCGCCAGCAGCGGGAGGAAATCCGCGCCGTGCAGGCTGAGCTGGGCGACGCCATCATTCTGTTGCAGGGAGCGGAGGTGGAGATTAAGGCCGATGGGGGGCTGGATTACCAGGATGAGGTGCTGGCTGAGTTGGATGTTGTGATCGCCTCGCTGCACACCAGCCTGGGGCAACCGCGCGAGAAGATCACCCGGCGTTTGTTGAACGCCGTTCGCAATCTACACGTGGATATCATCGGGCATCCCAGCGGGCGGCTGCTGCCCGACCGCGAGGGCGCCGACCTGGATATGGACGCGGTGCTGGCCGCCGCGCAGGAAACACAGACCGCTTTGGAGATCAACGCCCATCCCAGCCGCCTTGACCTGGAGGATATTTACGCCCGTCGGGCAGTGGAGATGGGAATCCCGCTCAGCATTAACACCGATGCCCACGCGCCGGAGAATTTCGACCTGGTGCATTTCGGCGTCGCCGTGGCGCGGCGCGCCTGGGTCGGCCCGGAGCAGGTAATCAACTGTTGGGAGCGGGAGCGGTTGTTGAACTGGCTGCGCAGTCGGGGGGTGTGAGGCGTTTTTCGCGTTGCGTGAAAAGATCAGCGCCCTGAGTAGCCCCGACCGTAGGAAGGGGCGTATCTAAGGGCGCTGATCGCATTTATCGCGTTTTGTTCCTAACCTCACCTCAGGTTAACGCCAGGGGCACGTATCGCAAGGGTGCATGAGCCGCCTGGTTTGTGAGCAATATGCGGGTGACATCTACGGCGTGGTGTTGTTCCAGAACCAGTTGTAAGCGTAGTAGCCGCTCGTCGGGCTTTCCAGCCGGATGGCGATCTTCGATGAGCCTTTCAACCAGCTGGGGATGGGGTAGGTGGTATCGTTTAAATTTCCGCTGGCGTCCGTGGTCACCGTCTGGACGATTTC
>CAZZFZ010000003.1:0-28888 GCA_964653835.1 uncultured Anaerolineales bacterium | reverse complement strand
AGGTGGTATCGTTTAAATTTCCGCTGGCGTCCGTGGTCACCGTCTGGACGATTTCGCCAGCGACGCCCTGAGTCCCCATCCAGTTCAGACGCACCCAGAAAGTATCGTTGGGCGGGAAGTTGCTGGGCACGATGGTGACATTGACATCGCGCGTCACCGCGGAGATGGCGAACGTGGGGTAGCCAACATAGCTGGAAGATGAGGATGTTCCCCCACCGCCACCGGAAGTAGACGCGTTCCAGAACCAGTTGTAGGCGAAATAGCCGCTCGTTGGGCTTTCCAGGCGGATGGCGATCTGGGTGGCGTTTTTCAAAAAGCTGGGGATGTTGAACGTTTTACTGGAGAGGTTGCCGCTGGCATCGGTGGTGACCGTGGTGACGATCTGACCGGCGATGCCTTTGGTGCCCATCCAGTTCATTCGCACCCGGAAGGAATCGTTGGGTGGGAAGTTGCTGGGGACAATGGTCACATTGACGCCCTTTTGCACCGAGGCGATGGCGAACGTCGGATAGCCGGTGTAGGCGGGAGCAGCGGGCAGCGCGTTACCGGCGATCACCGCGCCAAGTGGAAAGCCGAGCAAAATGACCGCAATCAGAATCGCTAACAGGGACCTCATCATCACACCTCCTCCAGTTGCGATTGGTAATGATCACACCCCTGCACGGCGCCAAGCATTCGGGGCTGTGCGCCGCAGGTGTATCTATAAGCATAGCGGAGTTTTCGGCGAAATCAATAGCTCTTTTGTCACACCGCTGCGTTGGTGGGAAAGCGGTCAGGCCACGGGAATGGTGGGGGTATCGCTCCCCTGGATGCGATACCATTGTCCTTCATCGAGCTTAAACAGCAGGTGGTGAGCGCGGTTGCCGGGCGTCATCACCAGGATGTGGTGGCCGTCCTTTCCGCTCCACTGTCGCCCGATGGAGTCGACGCGGTAGGTGCGTTTTCCCCAGGTGAAGTTGATGGGGATGATTCTTCCATGTGTGTCAAAGCGGGCGGTGACTTCAATTTGTTCCATGCTCTTCGGCCTCAAGAAACGTCAGCAACACTTGTAATGCAGCTTCGGCGGATTGCTCCTTATTATAAAGGCGATCGCCGTCCCACAGGAAGCGATGAGCTTCCTCGTGCCCCGGTGTGCTCAACCCGACCCAGGTCAGGCCGACGGGTTTTTCCGGCGTACCGCCCCCTGGCCCGGCGATGCCGCTGACCGAGAGGCCGACATCGGCGGCCAGGGCGCGGCGCACCCCGCGGGCCATTTCCAGCACCACCGCCTCGCTGACCGCGCCGTGGGCTTCCAACGTGTTCCATCGCACGCCGAGCAGGCGCACTTTGGCCTCGTAGGCGTAGGCGGTCACGCTGCCCATGTAGTAGGTGGATGAGCCGGGGATGTTGGTGATGCGGTGCCCGATCAATCCGCCGGTGCAGGATTCGGCCACGGCCAGCCGCCAGCCGCGCCGCCGCAGCAGGGTGCCGATTTGTTCTTCGAGGAGGGGGGATTTTTGGTTCATAAGTCCGGGATAAGTCCTGTAGAGAAGTCAGGCTTTTTCAAAAAGCCTGACTTCTGGAGACCAAACAAAAGCTTTGTGTCTGTTGTGGTTGGTTTTACCGCAGAGTTTATAGCGCGCTTCGCCAAGCGTCAAGCGCTAAATAGCACATACTCTTTGAGAAAGCGCTCCACCGCGGTGAAGAAGTGTTCAATCGTCTCCGGCTTGCGGAAGCCGTGTCCCTCGCCGGGGTAGAGGTGATACTCATGCGGCACACCGCTGTGTTTGAGTGCCGCCACGATGGCATCGGATTGAGCCTGGGGGACGACTTTATCCTCCTCGCCCTGGAAGATGATGAGCGGGTCTTGAATCTTTCCTGCGAAGAAGACTGGCGAGCGCGCCCGGTATACCTCCGCGGCTTCGGGCAATGATCCGAGCAGCGAGTCGGAGTAATGGGCCTCGAACTTGTGTGTGTCCATCACCAGGGTGAACTGGTTGGCGACCCCGTAGGAGCACACGCCCGCCTTGAAGACGCCAGGGTAGTCCTCCAGCGCTTTGAGCACGGTGAAGCCGCCTGCCGAGCCGCCCATGATGACCATGCGCCCGCCGTCCACGCGCCCGGCCTCCGCCAGGTGGCGCGCCCCGCTGACCGAGTCCTCCACATCGTAAATCCCCCAGTTGCCTTTGAGTTTATCCCGGTAGGCGCGCCCATAGCCGGTGCTGCCGCGGTAGTTGACCTGCAAGACGGCGTAGCCGCGCGTGGTGAAGAACTGCACATCGGGGTAGAAAGCCGCCCCTCGCTGACTGGTCGGCCCGCCGTGCACCATGACTACCAGCGGCGGCGCGCCGTGGCTTGCCGAGGCGGGGGCGTAGAACAGCCCGTGCACCCGTTCGCCGTCCATGCCGGGCCAAGTGATCGCCTCGAGGGGCGCGTAGGTTTTGGGAGGTAAATCCTCGGCGGCAGAACGGCGCACAATCCGCACGCTCCCCGCGGATTCGCAGACGATGACTCGCTTCGGTGTCCTGCCGCCGGAGGCAATCAGTGCGATTTTCTCCTCCCGCGGGTGGATGGCGATCTGTTCCAGCCAGGTGTATTCCTCCGGCAAGGGCAGGCGTTCTTCCGCGCCGCTCTCCAGATTCACGCGCCACAGGCTGGCGAAGCCTTCCTGGTTGCGGATGAAATAAATCCACTCGCCGCGCGGGCCGAAGCCGTAGGTGCGCATTCCCTGAATCCAGGCGGGCGCGCCGTGCTCGGCCTCGGCGTGGGTGAGCTGCCGCCGCTCGCCGCTTTCCAGTTCGTAGAGGTAAATCTGCCACCAGCCGCTCTCGTCGGAGACGTAGGCCAGCCAGCGCCCATCGGGGGAGAACTGGGGCTGGAAGATGGACGTGTTCTCATCCCCGGCGATGATGGAACCTCCCGCGGGTTCAGACCCCCGTGGGAGGGTTGCCAGATGCAGTCGCGTCCCATCCCACGGCATCTGAGGGTGGTTCCAGGCAATCCAGGCGATCCGCTCGCCGTTGGGGTGCCAGCAGGGTTGCATGTAGAAATCGTCGCCGGAGACCAGTTTGTGCGGCCAGTTCGCGCCATCGGCATCCACCAGCGCCAGGCAGTCTTCGCCCTCATAGGTGTGGACGTAGAGCACTCGCCGCCCGTCGGGGGAGATCACTGGCGAGGCCGCCGTGCCGAAAGCCGGGGTGATCGGGCGGGCGGTTCCCGTTTGGGTGAGTTGCCGATAAATTCGCTTGCTCGCCCGCTCGATGAAGTACACCGCCCCGCGCCCGGCGCCAAAGTCGCCGCCGCCGTAGCCAACCCCCGCACTGACGGCAAATTCGTTATTCAGGTCGCGCGGCGCGCTTCCGTCGGGCGGCTGCACGACGAGCACGCCCTTACCGCCGCGTGTCTCGCGCCAGATCAGCGTGCCGTCGTCATCCCAGGCCAGGTCGGTCAGGCCCAGGGTGCGGGCGAGGCGTCGAGGGGAAAGAGGTTTTATTGGTTGCATTGGAGTGTTGGTTTGATTGGTCAAGCAGTCAGGTTGGTCTATTGGTCGAGTGGTCTGATTGTAGCATATCGTTGAAGTTCTTCCTTCGGGCCTCTTGATGTCCTTTGTGGTTTAACGGCGCGAAAGTCAGCCGATGTACCGGCGATGGCCCCAGGCGGGCGAGGGCCTCCCGGTGCGCAGCGGTGCCGTAGCCTTTGTGATGGGTGAAGCCGTAGCCGGGGTGTTGCCCATCGAGTTCCACCATGCGGGCATCGCGGGTGGTTTTCGCCAGCACCGAGGCGGCGGCGATGCTCAGGGAGCGGGAATCGCCTTTGATGAGCGAGGTTTGGGGCAGATTCACATCGGGCAGCAGCAGGTAATCGAGCAGCAGGGCTTCGGGCGCGGGCGAGAGCGCGGCTAGGGCGCGCTGCGCGGCCAGCCGCGTGGCGGGGACGATGCCCAGGGCGTCAATCTCGACGGGGGAGGCGAAGCCCACCCCCCAGGCCAGGGCGACGGCGCGGATGCGCGCGGCCGCGGCTTCCCTTTGGGAGAAGGTCATCTGCTTGGAATCGCGCACTCCGCTCAGGGGGAGTCGGTTACGCTCTGTGGGGGGCAGGATCACCGCCGCGGCGCAGACCGGCCCGGCCAGCGCGCCGCGTCCGGCTTCGTCTATCCCCGCGATATACCGGAACCCCTGTGCCCATAGAGCGCGCTCCCATTTGAAATCCGGCGCGGGGGGGATCTCGGCGGGGTCAATCCGGGAGGTCATACAGGCCTCGGCGGGCGTTGCGGTGGATGGCGAAGATGTCCACCGCCATCTGCAGGGCATCACGCACCGGGTTGAGTTTGGTGCCGGGGTAAAAATACCAGGGGATGGGGATCTCGCGCACCCGATAGCCGCGGTGGCGGGCGATGTAGAGCAGCTCGATATCGAAGGAGAAGTTGGTCAGGGTTTGATGGCGGAAGAGGTCTTCGGCCACCCCGGCGCGGAAGCACTTGAAGCCGCACTGGGTATCGTGCATGCCGGGGAGGATCAGGGCACGGATCATCAGGTTGACTGCCCTACCGCCGAGGTGTCGGTACTCTGGCTCGTCGTAGCGCACCGCGCCGGGGGCCTCGCGCGAGGCGATGGCGAGGTCGAAGTCGGTCAGGATTGGGGGTAGAAAACGGTTGACCTCGGCGATGGGCATGGAGAGGTCGGCGTCGCACATAAAGCGGTATTCCCCGCGGGCTTCCAGCATGCCGCGGCGCACCGCGCCGCCTTTGCCGGGCCGCGCTTCCTGAAGCACGCGCAGGTTGGGGTGCTGGCGGGCGAAGGATTGCGCCACTTCGAGCGTGCGGTCGCGGCTGGCGTTTTCGACGATCAGCACCTCGGCGGTGTATTCCTGCCTGTGCAGAAAATCAAACACCTGCCCCAGGGTGTCGGGCAGGCGGTCGGCCTCGTTGTGCGCGGGAATGATGATGGAGAGGAAGGGAGTGGTCACGATGGGGCGTCCGAGCGGAGGGGCAGGCTCAGGCAGTCATGAAGACTAGCAGCAGGAACGCGGTCAGGATGCAGACTTCGACCAGCACGATGCCCCCCAGAATCAACCACTGGCGGGTGGTGAAGTTGGTGCGCTGCTTAACTGGTGTGAGCGCCTGGTTGAAGCGGATATCAATATCGTGGGCGACTTCCGCTCCTGGCAGGGATCTCTTCTTGGGTGCCGGGGCTTCGTCTTTTTCGCTGCTGGCATCGGTGAGCGCCTCGACGATTTTGTAACGCTGCTCGCGGGTGAGGACGGGGTCGGCTTCGGCGAGTTGAATGGCGAAGCGATCCAGCCCATCCACCATGAGGACGCGCACCGCGGGGCGTATGGTGTTCACGTGGGTGCCGGGGTTGGTCAGGACGAGCATGCCTTCAACAGGGACCTCGTTATACCCACGGGCGCGTAAAAAACCTTCCACCTTCCGCGCAGCTTTGATTGTTTCGGTAATCATGTTGGGTTTGGACGGACGGAAGCTGCCATCGCGCGTGCGATGAACGCTCCATACATCCCCGCGAGCGCGGAAAATGCCTCGGATGGGGTCGTTGACGAGGATAAAAACGCCCTGTGGCCCGATCAAGATCAACGGGACGATGCCGCTTTCACCTGGTAGAGAAACGTTGCGCAGCAGTGTGTAGGCGTTATCCAGCAGGCGGATGAAGACGCGGATGATGGTTTCTTGCGACTTCATCTTCGTCGGCCAGCCAAGGCCGAATTTCATCAATCCGCGCAGGCGTTCGCCAGGCGAAAGTTTTCCGCCTCGATAGGGGATGGGGGAAAGGTCACGAACAATCATGAAAGTGCTCCCGTCCTACGCACAACGGTTGGGGTACAGGTGATTTTATTTGATTATACCAGCCAGGAGGGCGGGAGCGGTGGGGTGGTGGGTAGTGGGTTAGAATGGCCGCACGCCGGCGAGGGAATCGCCCTCTTTGGAAGATGGATTGCCAGCCACAATGCGTTCTGAGCCGTTGCGGCCTTCCAGGCGCAAGGGGTCGCCCAGTTCGAACTTATTGCCCTGGAAGGGGATTCGCCGGCCAGTGAAAAACCGCGCCCCCTCTTGCAGACGCTGCACCAGAGTCTCCCGATCGAGGAGCATTACATCGCTGAAGATAAACCCACTGCGCAAATAGGCGCGCACCCATTCGATTTTCCCTTCTGGGTTATAGTGTACGGTTTCAATGACGCCATCAACTTTAGGGGTTTTTGCCATAGTATGCCTCCACGAACAGGTCGGGGTGCGGGGATTCGAACCCCGGACCTCTGCGTCCCAAACGCAGCGCGCTACCAACTGCGCCACACCCCGGCGGTGGGGAGTATAATGCCAATCAATCCCCCGCGTCAAGGAGATTCTATGGTTGTGCAATTGAATGAAGTTTCGGAACACATTGCTGTTTTGCGGGTATCTCGCCCGCGAGTGCGCAACGCGCTGGATTGGGCTGCCATGGAGGCGTTCGCCGCTGCAGTGGAACAGGCGCACGCGAGCGAGGATTTGCGTGCCCTGATCCTAACCGGTGCGGGAGATGTTTTTATCGCCGGCGGCGACCTGCGCGCTTTGCATGGCGCGAGCGGCGAGGAAGATGGCTGGCGGCTGACGAGTCTGATGACCGATGCGCTGAACCGCCTGGAGATGCTGCCCTGCCCGGTGATCGCTGCCCTCAACGGCCCGGCGCGCGGCGGTGGCGCGGAGATCGCCCTGGCTTGTGATTTGCGCGTGGCGGCCGAAAATGCCGACCTGAGTTTTGCCCAGATCACCCTGGGGCTGACTCCCGGCTGGGGCGGCGGGCAGCGTTTGCTGCGGCTGGTTGGCTACAGCCGGGCGCTGGAGTGGCTTTCAACCGGTCAGGTGCTCACCGCGTCCGAGATGCTGGCTTACGGGCTGGTGAACCGGGTTGCGCCTGCTGGTGAGGCCTTGTCGGTCGCACTGGAGCTGGCCGGGCGCATTACCCAATATGCGCCGGAGGCGGTGCGCGCGGTCAAGCGTTTGCTGCGCGCCGGACTGGATCTCCCGCCGGCGCTGGCGGCATCCCAGGAGCAGCGGTTGTTCCCGCCTCTCTGGGCCTCGCCGGTTCATCATCAGGCCGTGGCGCGCTGGTTGGAGCGCAAGAAACCAGCCGCATGAACGAACTCGCCGCGCTCTATCACGCACATCACGCCCTTGAGGCAGAGGACTTGGATTTCTGGCTGGCGCTGGCGGAGGAATGTGGCGGCCCGATCCTGGAATTGGGCTGTGGGACGGGGCGTGTCGCGCTGCTGCTGGCGCAGGCCGGACACCATATTGTGGGGATTGACCTTGACGCGGCCATGCTGAGGCTGTTTCGCGAGCGGGTTCCGGCTGATCTTCCGAAGCGCCCGGATTTGTTGCAGGCTGATTTCCGCTGTTTCCGGCTGGGGTGCGCTTTCCCCCTCATCATCATGCCGTGCAATACGTTCAGCACGTTGGATGTGGCGGGGCAGCGTCGAGTGTTGCGAGCTGTGCGGGCGCACCTCTCACCTGGCGGGACGTTTGCCCTCGGTATGCCTAATCCAGATGTGTTGAGAGGACTTCCAGATATTGGGGAACCGGAGGTGGAGGCGGTGTTCCTCCACCCGGAGAGTGGTGAGCCGGTGCAGGTGCTCAGCACGTGGGAGCGGGAGGCTGATGCGGTAGTGTTTCGCTGGCATTATGATTGTCTTGCCCCTAATGGTGAAACGCGCCGCCATACGTTGGCAGCGCGTCACTACATGCAATCTCCCAAAGCAGTTATGGCTTTGGTTTCTGATGCGGGTTTGACGATACAGCAGTGCTTTGGCGATTATGACCGGCGACCTTTTCAGCCGGATTCGCCCTGGCTGATCCTCAGGGCAGGAAATTCCAGGGGTTGACTTTAGCTGTGCCGTAAAGCAGCTCGAAGTGCAGGTGCGAGCCGGAGGAGTTGCCGGTGCTGCCCACTGTGCCGATGACGGCTCCCTGGAAAACGCTCATACCGCATTCGACGTAGTAGGCGTCCAAGTGGGCATAGAGCGATTGCCAGCCGTTGCCGTGATCGATGACAATCAGGTTGCCATACCCGCTGGAACTCCACCCGGCGAAGACGACCACGCCGTCGTCAACCGCCCAAACGGGGTCGCCTGTGTCGCCAGCGATGTCGATTCCGGAATGGTTGGCGGCGGGGTTGAAGTCGTAGCCGGAGAGCCAGCGCGCCGCGGTTGGCCAGGCGAACAGGCCATCGCCGACGATCCCATCGCTGATCGTGCCGCAGTACCCCGGCCCGTAAGTGCGCGCCACAGCGGGGTTATCGCGCGGGATGCGCGGCGGCCCGTAGTCGATCAGCTCGCGTTTGCCCCCAGGGATGATCAGCATGGTTCCGGGTTCAATTTCCACTGTGTCAGGATCCTGTGCGAAGAGATCAAAATGATTTCCTGGCCATTCCAGGATCGCCTGGGGGTCTACTCCGTAGAACTCGGCGACCTTGCGCAGATTTTCTCCCTCACTCCACTTGTGGTATGTGCCATCCACCGGTAAGATGTTGAGCTCCTGCCCGATTTGCAGGCGGTGGGGGTCATCCCGCAGAGTGGCCGAATTCGCCCACAGGATGGACTCCGGCCGGAGGCCAAACTGTTCGGCGATGCCGAAGACCGAATCCCCCGGCTGGACGGTGTAGGTGATCACGTCCACGCGCGGGCGGGTGGGGATGGTGGTGTGCAGGCGGATCAAGCGACGCACGCTATTCGGCGGGACGGAATCTTGCGTGTAGAGCGGCGGCAGTGTGCTGGGATAATTTCCCGGCGCGGTGGTTGCTGGCGCTGCGGCCAGCGCGTCGCTAGCCTCTCTCGACGCATTTTCCAGCGCCGCGGGGATGTTGAAAGCGCGCATCGCCCACACGATGGCCAGCACCAGCGTCAGCGAGAGCGCCAGTGTACCAGCGCGCCGCACCGGTTCCAGCAGGCCGGCATAGGTGATCTGTTCCCAAAAGCGCTCAAACGCCCCGGCTTCCGCGGGAGCTTCTTCTGGCGGCTCAGGGGGGGATGACGCCTGAGATTTTGGGGAGGGCGTTTGTGGGTCCTCTCCGAGGAGAGAGTTATCGGTTACGGGGTCGTATTTCATGGGTTGCCTTTGCGCCGGGCATGATAACACCAGCGCATGGCGCAGTCAAGTTTGGGGTTTCCGCAGGGGGGCGCTCAGACGACGTCGTCGAAGAGGTCGTTTGCCACGTTCCCCTCAACGGGTGGGGGGTAGGCCTGCATGAAGAAATCAACGCGACTGAAGCCCAGTAGGCGGAAGAGCCAGCGGAACGCTCCCCCGGTGATCGTCGGTCCGATCTGGCTGGCATGACAGCGTGAGGCGGCTTCTTTGCGTTGAGCCACCGCCGCGTAGTTGATTTTGGCGTGGATGGGGAAATCAACGATCAGTTCCGTCAGGTCGATATCCTGGTTGCGCCCCCATTTGCGGGGGTCTTTGCCCAGCAGGCGCAGCAGTCCCACCCCAAAACGCAGAAAGCGTTTGGAGATGGTGTGATAGTAGAGTTTTTGCGGCTGGTAAGGGGGGAGATCGCACTCAAAAGCGGGATCGCCAGCGAGGTGAAACGCCTGCGTGGCTGCTTGTTGGATGTGGATGTGATCGGGATGCCGGTAGCCGCCGATGGGGTCGAAGGTCAGCACTACTTGGGGTTTCAGTTCCCGGATTTTGCAGGCCACCTTTTGGGCGACTTCCTCCACCGGGGCGGCGACCAGCGCCTGGGGGTGGTCGTTGTCTGGGGAGCCAGCCATTCCGGAATCGCGGTAATCCAGAAAGTGGACGCCAGCCAATCCGAGGTGACTCGCGGCGCAGCGCAATTCGGCCTCGCGAAGCTCGGCGATGGAGGCGTAATCGCGCAGGTATTCGGGGGCAACTTCACCCACCTCGCCTCGGGTGGCGCAAATCAGGTGAACGGCCACCCCGCGCTCGGCGTACAGGGCCAGGGTTCCACCCATGCCGAAGGATTCGTCGTCGGGGTGGGCGAGAACGGCTAGTAGTGTGCGTTGGTATTTTGAATTGGACATGACTGGGCGAGATTATATCACGCTGGTGGGGTACAATTGCGTCAGACCAAAGGAACACGAGGATGAAGGAAAATACGATGGATATCCTGCGCGTTATCGCCATCAACGGCAGCTTGCGTAACGCTGGATATACTTCCAGGGCGCTGGAGATCGCCCTCGCTGGTGCGCGCGAAGTAGGGGCTGAGACCCGACTCATCAACTTGGCCGATTATGACCTGGTCTTTTGTGATGGACGAAGCAGAAAAGATTATCCTGAGGGTGTTCATCGCCTGCGGGCCGAGGTGCAGCGTGCTCAGGGGATCATTCTGGGCACGCCGGAGTACCACGGCAGCTTCAGCGGCGTGCTGAAGAATGCCCTCGATTTGATGGGCTTTGACGAGTTTGAGGGAAAGATGTGGGGCCTGGTGGGCGTCGCAGGAGGTTCGATGGGCGCGCTGAACGCTCTTAACAGCCTGCGTACTGTCGGGCGAGCTTTGCACGCCTGGGTGGTTCCAGAGCAGGTCAGCATCGCGCAGGCATGGAAAGTCTTTGATGAAAACGGCCATCTGACGGATGAGAATCTGCGTCAGCGCCTGATGGATGTGGGCAGGCAGGTGGCGCGTTTTGCTTACCTGCATAGTGCGCGGCAGACACGGGAGTTTCTGCGTATGTGGGAGGAAGCGCCGGAGAACCCCGGTGGGGGGTGATTTTTCTCTTTGCCTCCCTGGCGGCTGCGCGGTTCAAAAATGTTTATTATTGGCTTGGCATCTCTACTAACTCGGACACCTCAAGTGAACCGCCAACATCAAGATAAGGGCAAGCCTTTGCAATTGCCAGTGCCGCCACCATAGAATCAGCTTCAATGATTGTAAAGCCAGACATTGACGTTGTGCCTCCAGCGGTAACAGTACCATCAGGGTTTACTGTCCTCGTATCCTTAAGCGGATTAGCTGGACTAACTGCCGAATCACCCAATGAAGATAACCAAGCTCTATATTTTGACATATGTTGCTGATTTTCCTCTGGGCTCGATGACTTCGGGGTGCCGAGATAAGTAATCATGTATTGAGGCATTTGCGTTTCTCCTTTATTAAAAAATCAAACTTTCTGCTCGCGAAAATCGCGCTGCATACCCTGAGTCGAAGGCGAGTCGGGTGCAACCACAGTTATCCCTTGTTTATCCCGAATTCGCCTTGTTTAAAAGCTTTTCAAGGTCACCGAGCACCTGAGCGCGGTTTTTGAACAGGATGGCGTGCATTCCCACGGCGCGCGCACCTTCTGTGTTGTGGGGAAAATCGTCAATGAAAACAGCCTCCCGCGGCGCAACCCCAGCGCGCTCCAGGGCGATGTGGTAGATGCGCGGGTCGGGTTTCATCACCCCCTCCTCCGCGGAGGCGGTGATGAAGTCGAACGCGTCGGCGATATTCCATAAATCGTGCAGCGTGGCGCGGATGTTCCCCCAGGCGTTGCTCAACAAACCGGTGATATAGCCCTCTGCGCGTAGCTCGCGGATCCTCTCAACCAGGTTGTAATCCACCTGGTCGCCAGCCCAAAAGCGTTTGCGAAAATCAAGCAGTTCCTTGGGTGTGAGGTCATAGGTCTGGCGGACGAACTCCCAGAGTTCATTCACGGTGATCTCGCCGCGCTGGGCTTTGACGCCCATCTCGCTGGCGAAGACGGTTTTTTCCAGCCCGGCGCGGCTGACGCCCAGTTCGGCGGCCAGCGCCTGGCGCGGCGCGGGGTCTTCGGTGCGCATAATCACGCCGCCCAGGTCCCAGATGATAGCTTTGATGGTCATAGCGTCTCCGTGATCAGTGGTTGGTTGAGTGAGTGGGGTCAGTTTACCATCATTTTTTATGCCACGTGTCGTGTGTCATGTGATAGATTTTAGCTCCCTCGGTAGCGGGAATGACGCGGCGTATGGTGATCCCGTGACTTTGGCAGTGCGAAGGCATCTCGGCGCGTGGACACGCTTCTTACCCCTGCTGATTTCAACGTTTCTTTTCAGCCTTTGTATCTTATTACGCGAGATGGGATTTCTTTATATGCCTGGTATACGCCTCCGAAAAACGGGGCGCTTATCCTGGTGGCTCATGGCTTTGGGGGTGCGAGTTCGGCCGAGCAACATGCATTCTTTGCAGAATATGGTTTTGGCGTACTTTCCTGGGATGCGCGCGCTCATGGCGCCAGTGGAGGGGAGACCACAACAGTAGGGTATATTGAAATCTATGATGTTGAGGCTGTTTTGGATTTTGCTCTCGCTCAGCAAGACGTTGTTCATATTGGCGCGTATGGTGCGTCTATGGGAGGTGCTACAGTGATCCGCGCGGCCGCCCACTTTCCTGAGATTGAAGCAGTTGTCACAGATAGCGCCTATGCGTCCCTGGAGGATGTGCTCCCTCACGCGGTTCCATGTCCTGTTTTGATTCCTTTTGTTCGGTGGTTTGCGGAGCGTGAAACGGGTATTTCGCTGGCGCAAATGCAGCCTGTGGATGAGATTGCCAATATAAGCCCGCGTCCGGTATTCATTATCCACGGTGAAGAAGACGATGTCGTTACCCCAGGCGCTGGCCGCCGTCTTTTTGATGCCGCGAGGGAGCCGCGTTTTCTGTGGATTGAGCCTGGGGTTGGGCATGTTGAGATGCAAACCACATATCCTGATGAATATGAGCAGCGCGTGATTGGTTTTCTTGAAACGTACCTTCTCGAGCCATAGTGACCGGTACTCAAACGACCTGGATTTCCATTAGCGGTGGATTGAGTGCGTTCGTCGTGCGCTTGGGTCGCCACTATATTGAAGAGAGCGATGCTGACTGGTGACAGTCACTTGCCGAGGCGGCTGTCACCGTAAGGGTTTTTCGTAGAGGTTGTATTTTCGCTCAGTCTGGTAGCCGACGCACTCGTAGAGGCGCAGCGCTCTGTTGGGGTTGTGGGCGTCCACGCCGAGGGCGGTTTCGGTCATCCCCATCCGGCGGAACATGCGCAGGCTTTCTACCAGCAGGGCGCGCGCCAGGCCGCGCCGCCGCCAGGGACGCCGCACGCAGATATCCTCGGTGTAACCGCGCCGCCGCTGCATGACCTGGTTCTCGTGTTCATCCACAAAATTGAGCACCATCCCGGCGATCTGATTGCCCTCCCAGGCGACTTTCCACAAAGCGGGGTTGAACGTGGGGCGCTGCATCCAGGCCTGTATTTCATTCTCGGTGAGAGGGGTATGTGCCCAATGGTCGCGGAAGGCCTCATCATATGCGGCAAAGACGGCGCGCACCTGTTCCGTTTCAACCGGGTGGATTTCTAACCCCGCTGGCATCGGTGCCTTGGAGATAGGCATCTCGAAGGGGCGTTTCATCTCATAGAAATAGCGACAGGGCTGGTAGCCAAAACGCCGATAGAGCGCGTTGGCCCCTCGTTGGCTCTCTGCTGCATTGACCCGGAAGAACTTGGGCTTTTCGGCGGGGTGGGAGGCCGCGATGGCGCGCGCCCGCGCTTCGGTATACGCCAGCAGCGCCGCGCCCAAGCCTTTGCGGCGATATTCGGGGTGGACGTAGCCTCTCATGCGGTAGATGCGGCGCCCAGCACTCTCGTCGCGCCACCACACCCGGCTGTAGGCGATGACCTGCCTCTCTACCTCGGCGAAGAGCATATCGCGGTAGGGATCGCAGTTATCCAGGTGCTCATAGGCGATGCGCAGAGTCTCCTCCGTGATGGGTGCGTCCAGCCCGTCGGCGATGCGGCAGGTTTCCATCAAGGCGACCATCAGGGGGTAGTCGGCTTCCCCGCGGAAACGGCGAAAGGTCAGGCCCGGAATCGCCGGGGCATTGGGGATGTGGATTTGAGAGGGTGTGTGCATATCTGCTCCAGGTTGTCAGGTGTCAAGTGTCAGGTGATTAGGTGACTGGGCAATTGTGGAATAGGGAATACCCTGTTACCTTGTCACCTGATTGCCTTGTTACCTTTCTTACCCATTCCGATGCAACTTACCCTTCCGCTTGGCGTAGCGCTCGGCCTGCTCGAAGACCCACAGCCCCGCGGGGATCAGGGCTATGCCCATCGCCAGCGTCGGCCAGATGTAAGGCCACAGGTCGAGGGTGCGCGTTCCTTCCAGCATCGCCAGGCGCACGCCCTTCAGCACGTAGGTCGCCGGGCTGAGCACGGCGATCCTCTGCAAGGCGGCGGGCAACACTTCCACCGGGTAGTACACCCCGGAGACCAGGAGCAGCAGCGCGATGATGATGTGCGTCATCTGTGCGCCGCGTTCCGGGAAGAGCAGCGGTAGCGTGGACGCCATGATGCTGATGCCCACGAAGGAGAGGCAGCCGGAGAGCAGCATCAGTGTGCCGCCCCACAGGTTGGCGTTTGCCAGGCTGATGTCGAAGATCGCCACCGTCACGCCCAAAATCACGCCGGTGAAGAACAGGCCATAGATCACGGCGAAAAGCGTCTGCCCGGCCATGTGCGTCAGTCGGTGGATGGGGGCCATCAGGGTGTACTCGATAGTCCCCTCCCAGCGTTCAATCGAGATCAGCTCCGTGATCCAGTAGAACACTGTTGAGAGGTAGCGCCAAACCAGCGTGCCGATTACCAGGTAGAGCACCAGGTAACTGCCGTTCACGTTGGCCTGCTCCCCGCTCAGGTATTCCATCCCCAGGCCGATGAAGCTGACTGACAGGCTGTTGGCAATCGAATACACCATCCAGACCACTTCCCAGGTCCAGTAGCGTTTCACTAGGTTAGCGTTGCGCTCCATGAAGGCATACGAAGCGCATAACTGGTGGATGATGGGTGATGTCGTTGTCATATCAAGACTCCGGATATAAAAAGTATGGCAATTGACCATGAAGTTCACAAAGCGGCACGAAGTATAGAAAGCTTTTTTCTTTTCTTCTTGGTGTTTCTTCGTGTACTTTGTGGTGAAGTGTTAAGGTTGGCGACAACTTTTATAAAGCTGCGGGCGCGGGGATTTTCAGCCGCCGGTGCAAGAGAATGAACCCGATGGCGGCAGCCGTCCCCAGCAGGCCGCTCAGGTACCACACCCAGCGCGGGTCGGCGTGATCCATGAGCAATCCTGCCCCCAGGGGGCCGATCGCCGCGGGGATCAGCCAGGAAAAGCCCATCACCGCCATATAGCGGCCGCGCATGTCCTCCGGGGCGAACCCGGCCACCACCGCCTGAGATGTGGGGATGACGATCATCTCCCCGAGGGTGACCACGGCGATCGCCAGCAGGAAGAGCGCGAACGTCCCCACGAAGGCATACATGCCGAAGCCCAGGGCGTAGAACAGCGTCCCCGCGGCCATCATCACCAACGGGGCATAGGGGCGAATTCGCCGCGTGATGGGGAATTGCAGCCCCACCACCATGGCAGCGTTCAGGCTCATGATGATCCCAAAGCCGCGCTCCGGCACGCCGTGGATGTCGCGCAGATACACCGAGAGCGTGCTGTACATCTGCATGTAGACGATGGTGGCAATGATCGAGAGCAGCATGAAGGCCATAAACGCTTGATCGCGCAGCACCAGGCGGTAACCACGGAAAGTGTGCCCCAGCCCGTTTTGCGCTTCTGCCTCGCCTTCCCCGTTTTGGGGGCGCGTTTCCGCGACGGCTCGGTAGAGGATGTAGGCGGTGATCAGGCTGGTGACGGTATCCGCCACGAAGAGCGCCAGGTAGGAGCGTGATGCCAGCAGCCCGCCCAATGCCGGACCGATGGCGACTGCCAGATTCATCGCCACGCGCATGATGCCGAAGCCATCGGCGCGTTGCTTTTCTGGTAGCAGGTCGGTCAGCATGGCCTGCTGAGCGGGGCCGGCGGCCTCGGCGAACAGGCCGGAGACCACGCCCATCACGTAGAACATCCACAATTCGGTCACCAGGCCCATGCCCAGGCTGGTCAACCCGCTGACGATCAGGCCGAGCAAAATCACGTTCTTGCGCCCGAAGTAGTCGGTCAGCGCGCCGCCCAGCGTGGTACCGAACATGGTTGCCACGGCGAACAGCATGAACAGCACCCCCACCTCGGTCATCCCCACGCCGAAACGGCGGGTGACGTACAACGAGAAGAAGGGGAAGATCAGCGCGCCGCCGATGCGGTCAATGAAACTTGCGCCGACCACGATCCAGAACTGGCTGGGGTATTCGTGGTAGATGGCGCGGGCGCGTTTGGGTAGTGTCAGTATCATGATTGATCCTTATGTGAACCGCGGAGACACGGAGTTCGCGGAGCATTCTAGACCAACCACGAAGGGCACAAAGGTCACGAGGGAATCTGTTTTTCATTCTTTGTGCACTTCGTGGTTTATTCTGTCTCCAGCCGCTTGCCGGTGAGCTGTAAAAAGACGTCCTCCAATGTAGGCTCATGGCCATTCTCGCGGCTGGCTCGCTGCTTGAGTTCCTCCGGCGTCCCCAGGGCGACGATATTGCCCTGATCCATGATCGCCACCCGGTCGCAGAGTACATCGGCTTCGTGCATGTCGTGGGTGGTCAGCAGCATGGTGACGCCGTGCTGATCGCGCAGTTCTTCGATCACGGACTGCACTTCGAGTTTGGAGCGCGGATCGAGGCCGGTGGTCGGCTCGTCGAGCAGCAGGACGCGCGGTTTGGTGAGCAAGGCGCGGGCGATGGCGACTTTCTGCTGCATCCCGCGGGACATCTCCTCCATGGGGGCAAAGATCGAGCGCTCTTCCAGCCCCAGGCGGGTGAGGATCTCAACGACCTTTTTCCTGGTCTCCGCGCCGGACATGCCGTACAGACGCGCTCCGTAGAGCAGGTTCTCCATCGGGGAGAGCTTCTTGAAGAAGCTGGCTTCCACCGAGACGCGGTTGATTAAGCGCTGCACCGTCAGCGGCTCGGCGACCACGTCATGTCCGAAGACGCGCAGTGTGCCTTCGTCGGGCAGCAGCAACGTGGCGATCAACCGAATCAGTGTGGATTTGCCGGAACCGTTTGGCCCCAGTACGCCGAAAATCTCGCCCTGGCGCACTTCAAAGGAAACGTGATTGACGGCAACCACGATTTTCTTCGCCGGGGCGCCGTTTCCTTTATGGATGCGTCGCAGGGCGCGTTTCCACAAGGGCGCACCGGGCTTGCCGAATTGCTTGTGGATTTGTTGAACTGTGATGGCAGGTTTCATTTTTGTCTCTACATTCCTCCATGCCGATTTTTTGAAAAATAACCACGAAAGTCATGAAGGTACACTAAGTTTTTCTTGGCTTTTGTGTTCTTGGTGAACTTTGTGGTTTAACCAAAAAGCCACGGGGTTGGGTGTCCCGTGGCTCAGGCGAGCGCGAAAGCGCGCAAGGCAAATAAAAAGCCACGGGGCCGGAATGCACCCGTGGCTGTAAAATTTAGGTCTGGCTAAATCTCTCAGGCAACAGGCGCACTCCGCGACAGCACAACATCCCCACCGATACCGGCGGAGCGGCGAACATTGGGCTGCATGGTGAAATAGCTGTGCATCGAAATGCGCTCTCCTTTCTGAAAGATGGGGCTAGTGTATCACGCCTCCCGCGCCAGAGTCAAGGCCACGCGGAACGCGGTATAATCCGCACGGCGTATACCTGTCCCGATGACATTAGGAGGCACAATGAGTGCAAGTGAACGCAAGATTCGTGTGTTGATCGCCAAGCCCGGTCTGGATGGGCACGACCGCGGCGCCAAGGTGGTGGCGCGGGCTTTGCGGGATGCCGGGATGGAGGTGATTTACACCGGCCTGCGCCAAACCCCGGAGATGATTGCCGAGGCCGCGCTGCAAGAGGACGTGGATGTGGTCGGCCTTTCCATCCTTTCCGGCGCGCACATGGCTTTGGCGCCGCGTGTGCTTGAACTGTTGAAGGCGAATGGGCAGGAGCACGTTAAAGTGTTCGTTGGTGGCATTATCCCCGATGAAGATGTGGAAGGTCTCAAAGCGACGGGCGTAAGCGGCGTCTATGGCCCCGGCACGCTGACCGATCAGATCGTCGCTGATATTCGCCAGATTGTGCTGGGTGAGGAAGCGGCCTGAAATGCTCTCCGTTGAGGAAGTGTTGGCGGGCAACCGGTTGGCGCTGGCGCGCCTGCTCACCGCCATCGAGAACGATACCCCGGAGGGTCGCGCGGCCTTGAACGCTTTGTTCCCTCACGCCGGGCGGGCGCATCTGATCGGGGTAACCGGCGCGCCGGGGACGGGCAAGTCCTCCCTGGTCAACCGGCTGGCCTATCATTACCGCCATCCGCCGGATGGGGAAGTGCCGAAAACCGTCGCCATCGTGGCGGTGGATCCCTCCAGCCCGTTTTCCGGCGGCGCGGTGCTGGGCGACCGCGTGCGCATGCGCGATCTGGCGGGAGATCCGGGCGTGTTCATCCGCTCGATGGCCTCGCGCGGTTCGCTGGGCGGCCTGGCGCGCATGACCGCTGGCGTGGTGCAGGCTTTTGACGCCGCTGGCTTTGAAATTGTGCTGATTGAAACCGTCGGCGCGGGGCAGGCGGAAGTGGATATCGCCCGCTTGGCGCACACCACCCTGGTGGTGGAAGCCCCCGGCCTGGGGGATGACATCCAGGCAATCAAGGCCGGGATCCTCGAGATTGCTGATATTCTGGTGATTAACAAAGCCGACCGCCCTGGCGTGGAGAACACTGAGCGGGCGCTGCGCAATATGCTCAACCTGGCGCACCCACTGCCGCGGGTACATCGACATCACGGCGCGCTGGAGAAAGTTCTCCCCGCGGTTGCCGAAGCGCCGGCGGACGAAACGGTGTGGATCCCCCCCATCCAAAAGACAATCGCCATCCGCGGCGATGGCATTGCTGAACTGGCCACCGAAATTACCCGTCATCGCGCCCATCTGGAATCCACCGGCGATTGGGAGCGGCGCTGGCGAGCCCGCCTGCAAAGCGAGCTGGAAGATTTGTTACAGGCCACGCTGGTGAACCGCTGGCGGCGTGGTATCCCCCCGAACTATTATGAAGGTATCTTCGCGCGTCTAGTGAAGCGGGAGATTTCCCCGCGTCAGGCTGTGGAGGCCTTGTTGAACGGAGGACGGGAGGCATGATTTACGGTGAACGCATCCGCCTGCGGGCGCTGGAGGAAGATGATATCCCGCTGTTCGTCCGCTGGTTGAACGACCCGGAGGTGCGGCAGGGATTGATGATTTATCTGCCGCTTTCCCACGCGGAGGAGAAAAAATGGTTTGAGGGGATGGTTCAGCGCCCTGCAGATGAACGCCCGTTGATGATCGAGATCCGTCAGGAAGAGGGCTGGCTGCCGATTGGCGATATCGGGCTGCACGCCATTGACTGGCGCGCCCGCTCGGCCGAGGCAGGAATCCTGATCGGCGAGAAAAGCTATTGGAATCAGGGCTATGGCTCCGAAGCTATGCGCCTGATGCTAATGCATGCTTTCGGCACCCTGAACCTCAATCGTGTTTTTCTGCGTGTGTATGACGATAACCCGCGGGCGATCCGCGCGTATGAAAAGGTCGGTTTTGTGCACGAAGGTCGCATGCGCCAGGCGCGTTATCATGCGGGCAAATACTCGGATGTGTTGCTGATGAGCGTTTTGCGCTCGGAATGGCAGGCGGTTTGAAGGTTGATGGAGGAGCAGGATGAGTATAAAACACCAGGATGATCGGGGAATTTACGGGGAGATTAAACTGTTTGCCGGGACGGCTTCTAAGGAGCTGGCGGGGAATATCGCCCGTTATCTCGGTGTGCCTTTGAGCGGGCACGATGTGATGCACTTCGCCAACGACAACCTCTGGGTGCGCCTGCACAGCAGTGTGCGCGGCCAGGATGTCTATGTGATTCAAACCACCTCGCGTCCGGTGCATCGCAACCTGATGGAGTTGTTAATCACCTTGCAGACCCTGCGCCTGGATTCGGCCGGTCGGGTGACCGCGGTGGTGCCCTATTTGAGCTACGCTCGCTCGGACAAGAAGGACAAACCGCGCACGCCGATCACGGCGCGCCTGGTGGCCGATATGATCGAAATCGCCGGCGCAGATCGTTATATGACCCTCGACCTGCACGCCGGTCAGATCCAGGGCTTTTTCTCCATCCCCGGTGATGTCATCAGCGCCTTTCACATCGTAACCGAGCAGGTTAAGGCGTTGTTGTCGCAAACGACCAACCCCGTGGTGCTGACCGTGGACCTCGGCTTTGCCAAGAAGGGGCGCAACTTTGCCGTCGATCTCGGCGTGCCGGTCGCCTTTGTGGAAAAGCGCCGCAGCGGCAGCAAGGATCAGGCCGAGGCGCTCACCGTGATCGGCGATATCGCTGGGCGGGACGTGATTGTGGTAGACGACGAGGTGGACACCGCCGGTTCAATCGCGCAGGCGGTCCGCCTGGCGAAGCGGGAGGGGGCGCGGGATATTTACCTTACCTTCATTCATCCGGTGTTTTCACCCCCGGCGGTGGAGCGGCTGGCGGAACTGCCCGTGACCCGCATTATCACCACCGACACCATACCGCTCACCAAGGAAGCCAAGGCCGCGTTGGGAGATAAACTGCACATCTGCTCGGTGGCGCCGCTGTTGGGTGAGGTGATCCTGCGGGCGCACGAGGGCCGCAGCGTGGGCGAGATGTTCAACGAGTAAGCATAATGCCCGAACTGCCCGAAGTTGAAACCATTCGCAATCGGTTTCGCCGCGGCGCGGATGACATCCCCTCATTGATAGATAAACGCATCCTCCGGGCTGAGCTGCTCTGGGCGCGCACGCTGGAAGCCCCTGCCCCGCAGGTTTTCCTGGAGCGGATCCGCGGTCAGCGCGTCAATGAGATCGGCCGCCGGGGGAAATATCTGGTCTTTTACCTGGACACCGATGCGCTGGTGATCCATTTACGCATGAGCGGCGACCTGTGGTGGGAAGCCAGCGAGGCGCCGCTTGCCCCGCACCACCGCCTGTTGCTGTATTTTGATGATGGCAGGCTGGCCTTCAACGACACGCGCAAGTTTGGACGCGTCTGGCTGATGGCTGATCCCGCGGCGTTGTTCGCCCGGTTGGGGCCGGAGCCTCTGGAAGATCGCTTCACGGCGGATGAGTTTTACAGCCGCTTGCAGGCCCGCCATCGTCAGATCAAGCCCCTGTTGCTGGATCAAGGATTCCTGGCAGGGGTGGGGAACATCTACGCGGATGAGGCCCTTCACCGGGCGGGGATTCATCCTAAAACCCGTTCCGACGCGCTCACGCCCGCCCAGGCAGCGCGTCTGCTGGATGGGGTGCGCCAGGTTCTCCTGGAGGGGATTGAGCGCAACGGCGCCAGCATCGATTGGGTCTATCGCGGCGGCGAGTTTCAGAATTCGTTTCGCGTCTATCAGCGCGCCGGGGAGCCGTGTTATCATTGCGGCACACCAATTGTTCGCATGGTGTTGGGGCAACGCGGCACGCATTTTTGTCCTCGTTGTCAGCCCGCCCCCGCCGATGCCCACTGAGGTAGTGGACGTTTGAAAGGAGCCGGTTTATGAGTGGCATTATTTTACTGGGAGCCATCGCGGTCAGCCTGATTCTGGGATTGGGAACCGGGTATATGATCGGGCGAGCGGGGAGAGAGCCTGAACCCACGAAAAAACCGCAGGAACCCCCCGCGTCGCCGGCATATCCCTCCGACGCGTTGCACATCTGGCGCGATCCGCAGCGCAAGCAACTGGTAATACAGATGGGCGCGCGCGAGTTTCGCTCCCCGGATGATCTCTCGATGCGGGAGCGCAAGGTGATGGTCGGGCTGTTGACCTTCCTGCGAAAGTGGTTGGGGTTGCCAGATCAGCCCCCGACTGCCCCTCCCACCGCGGCGCGCTCTCAGGCCCCACAGCCGACTCCTGCCCCTCAGGCGGCCGTGCCTCCGCCGCGCCCTCAGGCAGCCCCCCCGACGCCCCAGGGTGAACCTTCCCCCGCGGCGCGTTCTGATAAGAGCATTGTGGCGCAGATTGACGCCATTTTGCAGGAAAAGCTGGCTGTTTCTGCTTTGAAGCACCGCGGCATCCGGCTGATGGAAGCACCGAATGGGGGGATGACGATCTGGGTGGGATTGGAGAGTTACGCGGCGATTGATGACATCCCCGATGCCGAGGTGGTGGCGATGATCCGTGCTGCGGTGCAGGAGTGGGAGCGCAGGTAAAGGCTACGCACCGGGGAGCGCGGCTGCCAGTTCTTGTTGTAGGCGTTGAACCAGGCGCGTTTTTTCTTCCTCCCCCAGGAAGGCGGCGCGCGCCGCGGTGAGGATGCTTTCCCCCAAAACCTGTTCTGAAAGTCCGAACTGCTGGTTGATCAGCTGATACTCGTGGCCCAGCGTGATGTTGGAGACGCTGGGATCATCGGTGTTGATGGTGACTTTCAACCCCGCTGCGATCATTCGCGGTAGGGGGTGTTCTTCCAGCCGCTGGATCACGCCGGATTGAAAATTGCTCGTGGGGCAGACTTCAAAGACCACCTCGCGCTCGCGCGCCAGGGCAACCGCGTTCGGGTCTTCCAGCAAGCGCACGCCGTGGCCGATGCGCTGGGCGCCGATGCGCTCGATGGCCTCGATCACGTTGGCGGGGCCGTTCCACTCACCGGCATGGATGGTGACCCCCAGCCCTTCCTGCTGAGCTTCACGGAAGATCGCCACGAACGGCTCGGCGGGGAATTCGGCTTCGTTGCCTGCCAGATCCAGCCCGACGATGCCGTTGCCTTTGCGTTCCATCGCCAGCCAGGCGACCTGTTCGGCCATGTCGGGGCTTTCGTGGCGGTTTACGCTGGCGATCAGGCGGGTGATCACTCCGTAGCGTGCTTCGCCTTCGCGGGCGGCTTCGATCACCCAGTCAATCACCGCGTCGAGGGGGAAGCGCTCGGCTTTGCTCAGCGCCACTGGCGTAAAACGCAATTCCAGGTAGCGGATGTTATCGGCGGCGGCATCTTCAATTGCTTCGCGGGTGATGCGCTCGATCATCCTGGGGGAGCGGTAGAACTGGCGCAGCGTGGCGAACTTGGAGAGGAAATTCTCGAAGGTGTTGGGTTCGCTATCCTCAATTTGCACCAGCGGGCGCAGGGTGGTGATGTCGCTGGGCAGCCCGTGCTCCCGACCGACCTCAACCAGCGTTTCCACGCGGATGGAGCCTTCCAGGTGGCGGTGCAGCTCCACCTTGGGCAGCGCCTGGTAATCACGGGCTGAGGGGTTGGAAGAAAGTTCCATCATTGAATCTTTTGGGATGGTGCGAGGTTTCAGCGGCGGCGACGTCGGCGTTTGGAGCGGCCTTTGGGTTTTTGCTCCGCGGCGCTGGCCTGCGGCTGCGGCACAACTGTTTTTTGCGTGCTGGCCTGCACCCGTGGCGCGTTGCTGGGGCGGAAGGTGAACATGCTGGTGACCATGCTCAGGCGCATATCGCGCAGCAGGTTTTGGAACATTTCAAAGGCGCGAGTTTTGTACTGCACCAGCGGGTCGCGCTGGGCGTAGGCCTCCAGCCCAATGGAGACGCGCAGCGCTTCCATTTGAGTGAGGTATTCGACCCACAGGTTGGAGATCACCCGCAGCAGCAGCTCGCGGTAGACCTCCGTCAACGCCTGGCGGCCGAGTTCATCGGCAACCTGCGTGCGCACCTCCGGCAGTAGGGCGCTGACGGGCTGGTGTTCGATGGCTTTGAGGGTTTCTTCGCCCAGCGCGGTATAAAGCCCGGCGCGGGCCTTGTCGTTCAGCGCCGCCAATGGGTTCTCTCCCAGGCTGGTCAGCGTGCTCAGCCCCCATTCGCGCTGAATGGCGGCCTGAGCAGCCTGTAAGTGGGTGAGCACGTCGGCGGTGATCTCTTCGGGATCGCGCTTCTCCAGGTAATGCGCCGCGGCGTAAATGTACGTCAGGCGCGTGGTTTGCCGCCACACGCGGCGGTGGGTCTTCTTATCGAAAGCCTGACGGCGGCCCTGTGGCATGGCGAGCAGCAGGCCGAGCACGTCGTTGATGGTGAGCGCGGCATCGCTGCGAGCGAGGTGCTGTTGCAGGTCTTTGGCGATCTGACCGGGGGCGTCATCGCTGCCAACCAGCGTTTGCAGCCGGTTGGAGTAGATGTTCTGGATCGCCCCCAGGATGCGGTCGGCGATCTGATCCCAGTTGGCTTCCAGCAGGTCTTGCTCGTTGATGTCGAGCGAGTTTTTTAGCACGCGCTCCACCGCGCCGAGCAGGCGTTTGAGCGTGATAGCCTGCATGGCCTGACGGACGCGGTCGCGCAACTCGTCTTCCACGCTGTAAGGATCTTCCTTCAGGGCGCGGGCGGTTTCGGCGGGGAGCTTGAGTGGCAGGCGGAGCAGCTCGCTCATCTCCTGGTTGATCTGCGCGGGGGAGCGCGGATCGGCCCCCTCGTTCAGAGTCAACCCCTCGAGGAAGGTGTCGAGCAGATCCAGCCGCTCGTCGAGGTAATCCTCAAAGCGGTCGGCGCTGTCCAGCAGCAAGTTGTCCACCATCGCCAGCAGGTGTTCTTCCTCGGCCTGGATGGCCTTCCGGGCCAGGCCGAGCAGAGTTTGGATCGCTTCGGCGGGCGTGATGCTGAACTCGTTCTCACCGGTGAGTGCCTGCAGCGCCTGCGGGCCGAACAGGTTTTTGATTAGCAGTTTGAGCGTGTAGGAGGGGAAGAACATGCTCTCGCCGAGGGCCAGCGGAGGCTGAATCTGTTCCAGCCAGGAGAGTAATTTCCACGGGCCGCCCTCGTCTTCCAGCGCTTCGGGGACGCGGCGGAGCACCTCTTCTTCCAGCATCCCGGCGACGTCCTCGCTGAGATCATCTTTGGTGAGGATGCGGTCGCGTTGGGCGTAGATTTTGGCGCGCTGGGTGTTGAGCACGTCATCGTATTCCAGCAGGTGCTTGCGCACGTCGAAGTTGGCGCCCTCGACGCGGGTTTGCGATTGCTCCACAATGCGGCTGACCAGCTGGTTGGTGATCGGTAGGGCTTCATCCACGTTCAGGCGGGAGAGCAGCCCCTCCATCTGCTGGCCGCCGAAGCGCACCATGAGTTCGTCTTCTAGGGAGAGGTAGAAGCGCGAGGAGCCGGGGTCGCCCTGGCGGGCGGCGCGGCCGCGCAACTGGTTGTCAATGCGCCGCGCTTCGTGTCGCTCCGAGCCGATCACATGCAGGCCGCCCAGGGCGCGCACGCGGTCTTTTTCATCCATGTAGCGCAGGAAGAATTCGATCTCAGCGTGGTAGATGCCAAAGGCGCTGGGATCAAGCTCTTGCAGGGCGGCGCGGCGCTCTTCCATAGTCATGTCGTAAGGGTCTTCGTAGCCGTTGCGTTTGAGCACCCGGTTGACGGTGGTGATGACCTCCTCGGCCAGCTCACCGCCGAGTTTGATGTCCACACCGCGGCCGGCCATGTTGGTGGCGATGGTCACCGCGCCGAACGCGCCTGCCCCGGCGATGATCTGACTCTCCTCGGTGTGCTTGCGGGCGTTGAGCACCTGATGGGGGATGCCACTTTGCAGCACCGCCGCCAACCGCTCGGCGTGTTCGGCATCCAGCCCCAGAATGCGTATCAGACGGGGCAGGTTGCTCTCGTCGGTGGGGGAGAGGGGGATGGTCAGCCCTTCGGCTTTCATGATCTGACGCATCACCTGGGTGCGCAGTTTTTCCAGCGGCGCGTTGAGCGGAATCAGCGCCTCAATCTGACGCCCGTCTTCCACGGCGTTGTTTTTCTCAAACCAGGCGTCGCGCAGCAACAGGGTTTGCGCCAGGCGGCGTACCATCATCCCCTCCAGGCGGGAGGAGACCAGCTCGGAAAGCTCGACCGAGGTCGTGCCCACCAGGATCGGACGCCCGATCACGTGGTAGCTCAGAATTTCCTGAACCACGGCGCGCAGCTTGGCTTCCTGGGTGCGGTAGATCACGTCGGGGTAATCTTTACGCTTCCAGAATATCGGCTTGTGCTCCGGGTCGTCTTTGTAGGTGTAGTAGGTGTATTTGTAGCCGTACTCGTCACGGTCTTGCAGGGTGATGAGCGGCGAATCCGGGCGGCTGGCTTCGTAATCCAGGTTGGTGGGGATCGCCAGTGTTTCCAGGTCGTAGATGGTGCTGAACTCTTCCGCCTCGGTGACGGCTGTGCCGGTCATACCGGCGAGCTTTTCGTACATGCGGAAATAGTTCTGGATGGTGATGGTGGCGTAGGTGACGTTTTCGCTCTGGATGGGCACGCCTTCTTTGGCCTCCACGGCCTGGTGCAGCCCGTCCGACCAGCGGCGACCGGGCATCAGCCGCCCGGTGAAGTGATCCACGATGATGACCTTGCGCCCCTGCACCACGTAGTCTTTGTTGCGTTTGTAGATATACTGCGCCCGCAGCGCCTGTTCCAGGTAGCCGAGCAGGCGCGCTTGTTCGGGGGTGATGTCCTCCGGCCGGTCGGGGTCGCGCAGCGGCTGGCCGAGGATCTGTTCGACGTGCGTCTCGCCGATCTCGGTCAGGGAGATGGTACGGTCGCGCTCGTTGATCTCGTAATCCTCCGGGCGCAATTGCCGGACGACCTGCGCCATGCGCTGGTAGTTCTCGCTATCTTCGTGCGAGGGGCCGGAGATAATCAACGGGGTGCGCGCCTCGTCAATCAGCACGTTGTCCACCTCGTCAATGATGGCGTAGTAGTGCCCGCGCTGGACGCGCTCCGCCAGGCTCATCTTCATGTTGTCGCGCAGGTAGTCGAAGCCGAATTCGTTGTTCGTGCCGTAGGTGATATCGGCGTTGTAGGCCTCGCGGCGGGGGACCATCTGAAGTTGATGCTGGTCCTCGTGAGGAGAGGTTTTTTCCAGGTCTACCAGGAAGGCTTTTTGCCCGTGTTCGGTGCGGGCGGCCATTTGCAGCACGCCGACTGTCAGGCCGAGGAAGCTGAAGATGGGGGCCATCCAGCGGGCGTCGCGCCGCGCCAGGTAGTCGTTGACCGTCACCAGGTGGACGCCGCGCCCGATGGGGGTGCCATCCAGGGGGGAGAAGGTCCACTGGGCGGGGTCGTCGCCCCAGGTTTGGCGGGCTTTCTCCACCCAGGCAGGGTTGAGCGTCAGGGCGTTGAGGTAGAGCGGCAACGTGGCGGTGAGCGTCTTGCCCTCGCCGGTGCGCATCTCGGCGACCGTGCCGCGGTGCATGGCGATGCCGCCGATCATCTGCACGTCGTAATGCCGCAGGCCGATGATGCGTTTGCTGGTCTCACGCACCACGGCGTAGGCTTCGGGTAGGATATCGTCCAACGTCTCGCCCGCGGCTAGGCGCATGCGAAAGCGCCGGGTTTGTTCGGCCAACTCCTCGTCGCTGATCGCCTCGAAACGCGGCTCCAGGGCGTTGATCTCATCGACCAGCGCTTTGTAGGCTTCAATTTGTTTTTTCTGCGGGTCCCCGCCAACGGCGCGGATGATTTTTTTGAACATAAAAGGTTGCCTGTTTTCTCGTTGAGTATCGGCGCGATTATAGCATTAAAGGACGGGGGACCGGGATGGAAGACCGGGCCTGTCGTTCACCGTCCGTCGCCTGCTGTCTGCTGTCCTCCGTCCCCTGTCCTCCGTCTGATATAATCCCGCCCATGAGTTCCGCAACCCCTTCCGCTAACCGTCAGATCGCCCGCGCCGCCGGGTCGGTGATGGTGGCGTTTATCTTCAGTCAGCTTGCCGGGCTGGCGCGGCAAGTGCTGGTGGCGGACGCTTTCGGCACCACCCCGGCGATGGACGCCTTCAACGCTGCCAACCGCGTGGCCGAGACGTTGTTCAACCTGATCGCCGGCGGGGCGCTCGGCTCGGCGTTCATCCCCACGTTTACGGGGTTGTTGACCAAACATCAGGATGAAGATGCCTGGAAGCTGGCCTCGGCGGTGGGCAACTGGGTGTTGTTGATTTTAAGCGCCCTCAGCCTGCTGACAGCGGTTTTCGCCCCGCAGGTGGTACGCCACATCCTCGCCCCTGGCTTCGCCAACGACCCGGCACAGGAGGCCCTGACGGTGGAGTTGATCCGCATCATGTTGCCCTCCTCGGCGATCTTTGGGCTGAGCGGCCTAGTGATGGGGATTCTGAACTCGAAGCAAGTCTTCTTCGTCCCGGCTCTCACCCCCTCGATGTATCAGTTCGGGTTGATCTTCGGCGTGGTGGCACTTGCCCCGCGGATGGGGATTTACGGCCTGGCCTGGGGGGTGTTGATCGGCGCGGTAGGGCACTTACTCTTGCAGTTACCCAGCCTGCTGCGGCAGGGGGGGCGTTACATCCCTACACTGGGGGTGAGGCTGGCTTCGGTGCGCGAGGTGATGCGCCTGATGGGGCCGCGCCTGCTGGGGGTGGCGGTGGTGCAGCTGAACTTCTGGGTCAACATCCGCCTGGCTTCGGAGATGCAGAAGGGCAGCGTCGCCGGGGTGACGTTTGCCTTTGTGCTGATGCTGATGCCGCAGGCGGCGATCGCCCAGTCCATCGCCACGGCGGCCATGCCGACGCTGGCGGCGCAGTACGCTCGCAATGCCCTGAACGAAGTGCGCGCCTCGCTGGCCGCCAGCCTGCGCGGCGTGCTGCTGTTGTCCATCCCAGCTTCGGTTGGGTTGATGATCCTCCGCAAGCCGATTGTGGCGCTGCTCTATCAACGCGGGGAGTTCACCGCTCATTCCACCGAGCTGGTCGCCTGGGCCTTGTTGTGGTATGCCGCCGGGCTGGTGGGCCACTCGGTGATGGAAGTGCTGGCGCGCGCCTTCTACGCCCTGCACGACACCAAAACGCCGGTGATGGTCGGCGCGGCGGCGATGAGCCTTAACGTGGTCTTCAGCTTCGCCTTCGCCGCGCTGTTTCGCCGCCTGGGATGGATGCCGCACGGTGGGCTGGCGCTGGCGAATTCGCTGGCGACAGCGCTGGAGACCCTCGGCTTGCTGGTGTTGATGCACCGTCGCCTCGACGGGATGCAGGGGCGCGATATCCTGCGTGGCGCGCTCAAAGCCCTCGTCGCCGCGGCGGTAATGGGGCTGGCGCTGTGGGGCTGG
>CAZZFZ010000002.1:48965-51836 GCA_964653835.1 uncultured Anaerolineales bacterium | reverse complement strand
GGCAGACACTGTACACCACGTTGGAAGTGCTCCCCGCGCTGATGCTGGAAACCGGCCCCGAGCTGGGGACGCCGGAATACGACGCCTGGCTGGCCGCCCTCAACGGCGAAACGCCGCGGCCCAGGCCGATCAAAACCATCCCGGCGCACCACGCCCCCGTCTATCTCGCCAGCGAGGGCGATATCGCCGAGATCTTTGGCAAAGACAAAGAAGGCAACTTCGTGATCGGCGAGACGCGCGAGCAAGGGCATCCAGTGCGGGTCAATCTCAAAAAGTTCGTGCAGCGCTCCTCTGGCATCTTCGGGGCGACGGGCACGGGGAAATCGTTCCTCACCCGCATGGTGCTGGCGGGTCTGATCCACGGTGACGCCGCCTCGGTGCTGGTCTTTGACATGCACAATGAATACGGCTACGACGACACCGCCTCGGATACCGGCGAGCGCGTCATCGGGCTGCAAACCAAATTCCGCGCCAAAGTGCGCGTCGTCGGCCTGGGCCGCGGGGCGACCATCCGCGAGCACACCCCCGATTTCAACCTGGAGATCGCCATGAGCGATATCCACCCCGAGGATGTGGAACTGCTCAGCCGCGAACTCAACCTGCGCGAAACCACCCCCACCACACTGGACGCGCTGGTCAAGAGCTTTGGGGCCGAAAACTGGTTCAACGAATTCCGCCAGATGAAGGTAGGGGCTTTCATCGAAACAGACGAAGGCAAGAAAATCCCCGCAACGGATAGCGTGGCCGCCTGGGCCAACGCCGAGGGTGTCAACGTGATGGCCGCCGAGGGCCTGCACAACAAGCTGCGCCGCCTGTTCAACAAGCCCTACATCGTCGAGCAGCCCGCCGCCGACACGCTGGGCGAGATCATCAAAGCGCTGGAGGCTGGGCAGCACATCATCCTCTCCTTCGGCAAATACGAAAGCGACCTGGATTACCTGCTGGTGAGCAACCTGCTGACGCGCAAAATCCGCCAGCGCTGGGAGCAGCGCACCAACGCCTACCGCACCTCCGGCAAAGACGAGCCGCGCCCGCTGGTGATCGTGGTGGAGGAGGCCCACAAACTGCTCAACCGCGAGATGGCCCGCCAGACCACCTTCAGCACCATCGCCCGCGAGCTGCGCAAATACTACGTCACCTTGCTGATTATCGACCAGCGCCCCTCGCAGATTTACGACGAGGTGATGTCGCAACTGGGGACGCGCATCTCCGGCTGGCTGGGGGATGAAGACGACATCCGCGCCGTGCTCTCCGGCCTCTCCGGGCGCGAGGCCCTGCGCGGCATGCTGGCGCGCCTGCAACCGAAGGAGGAAGTGCTCCTCTTGGGGTGGGGCGTCCCCATGCCGCTGCCGGTGCGGTCGCGGCGCTACAACGAAGCCTTCTGGGAAGAGTTGCTGGGGAAGAAATCTGCTAAAAAATTCGACCCCGAAGAAAACCTGCGTGCCCTGGGCTTTTAGCAAACCAAGCCTCCCGCGGGTTTGCAAACCCGCGGGAGGTTATTTGAGCACCTTATGTAGTGGCAGGGTAGTCATCCCCCTCTCTCTGTGCTATATTCTAATCGTCATCCACCAGCCGCACAGGAGAGGTAGTCATGTCCTACGCAACCCGTGACCCTGTTCAAACCCGCGCCGCGGCCCGCCTGCTCGCCCGCAGCATCTTCCGCCGTTTTCTCTGGCAGGGCCGCCTGATGCCGGCCTTGTGGACGGTCGCCAGCCTGCTCTCATTGACGATGAACCTGATTTTGCTGGCGGCGTTGCTCTCCCTCGGACGTCAGGTGTTCACCCTTAAGAAAATCATCGGCGAGCAACTGGTGGGAGGATTGCAGGAAAACTTCCGTCTGATGGACGAGGCCGTCATTCAGCAGACCATCCCGGTTGATGATACAATTCCGGTTCGATTTGACCTGCCGGTGCAGACCAACACGCGTGTGGTGTTGACCGAACCTACCCTGATCCGCGGGGCGCAGGTCGCCATCACCTCGGGCGTGCTCAATATCAACGCTCCCGCCGACATCATCCTCCCCGCGGGGACCAGCCTGCCCATCGCGCTGGACATCAACGTGCCGGTGGATACCACCATCCCGGTTCAGCTATCGGTGGATGTCAGCATCCCCCTGAATCAGACCGGCCTGCACACACCTTTTGTCGGCCTGCAGAACGTCGTCGCTCCCTACGAGGACCTGCTCAACACTCTGCCCGATTCCTGGGAGGAGACCCCGCTTTGCGCCCGCTGGGCAAAACCGGTGTGCGACTGGCTGCTATTACCCAAATAAAGGAAAACAATATCTGGCATGACCGAATCCATCACGCAAACACAACTTTCCAACGGCCTGCAAGTGATGCTGAAGGAGATCCACACCGCGCCGATCATCAGCAACTGGATGTGGTATCGCGTCGGCTCGCGCGATGAAGTCCCCGGCATCACCGGCATCTCGCACTGGGTGGAGCACATGCAGTTCAAGGGCACACCCCAGTTCCCCGCCAACGTGCTGGACAAAGCCATCTCGCGCGAGGGTGGCCATTGGAACGCCTTCACCTACATGGACTGGACGGCGTACTTCGAGACCATGCCTGCCAATAAAATTGACCTGGCCCTGCGCCTGGAGGCCGACCGCATGGTCAACAGCACCTTCGCCGAGGAGGAGGTCGAATCCGAGCGCACGGTGATCATCTCCGAGCGGCAGGGCAGCGAGAATCAGCCGCTCTTTCAGCTCGGCGAGGCCATCCGCGCGGCGGCCTTCCGCGTGCACAGCTATCATCACGAAATCATCGGCGATATGGCCGACCTGGAGAGCATGGGGCGCGACGACCTGTACACCCACTACCGCCGCTACTACGTCCCCAACAACGCCGTCATGGTGGTGGCGGGCGA
>CAZZFZ010000002.1:27777-48865 GCA_964653835.1 uncultured Anaerolineales bacterium | reverse complement strand
TCGCGGCTGTACCGCAGGCTGGTGGAGGGCGACCTGGCCGTCAGCGCGCACGGCAGCCTTCCGGCCACCATTGACCCCTTCGGCTACCGCATCACCGTCACTCTCCGTCCTGAGAAGCAACCAGAAGAAACCCTCGCCGCGCTGGATGATGAGATTCACAGGCTGCAAGACGCCCCGCCGCTTCTGGAAGCGGTGGAGCGCGCCGTCAAGCAGGCGCGGGCACTCTTCGCCTACGGCTCGGAGAGCATCACCAACCAGGCCTTCTGGATGGGGTTCACCGAGATGTTTGACTCCTACCGGTGGTTCAGTAATTACCTCGACCGCCTGGCCGCTGTCACGCCCGAAGATGTGCAGCGCATCGCCCAGGCGTACCTGCTGCCCCAAAAACGCGTGGTGGGAACCTACCTCCCCACCGACGGAAAACCCGAGGAGGGTACAGCATGACGCCCCCAACGCATTCCTCCCTTCCCGGCCCGGAAGATATCACCCGCGTCGAGTTGCCCAACGGCATTGTGGTGCTGGTGCGCTCCAACTTTAACAGCCCTTCGGTGGCGATGAACGGCTACCTGCATGCCGGGGCGCTCTACGACCCCGATGAAAAGCTGGGCCTGGCTGACTTCGTCGCCTCGGCGCTGATGCGCGGCACAACGCGCCGCGATTTTCAGGCCATTTACGACGCCCTGGAAAGCGCCGGGGCCAGCCTGGGCTTCAACAGCGCCACGCACACCACCGGTTTCGGCGGCAAGGCGCTGGCCGAAGACCTGCCCCTGTTGCTCGACCTGCTCGCCGAGAGCCTGCGCCAGCCCGTTTTCCCACAAGAGCAGGTGGAACGGCTGCGCGCCCACCTGCTCACCGGCCTCACCCTGCGCTCGCAGGATACCGGCGACATGTCCTCGCTGACCTTCGATCAGATCGTCTACCGCGATCACCCCTACAGTCGCCCAGAAGACGGCTGGCCAGAGACCATTCAGGCGATCACCCGCGAGGACCTGGCAGCATATCACGCCCGTCATTATGGGCCGCGCGGGATGGTGATCGCCATCGCCGGCGCGGTGGCCCCCGAGGCCGCCGTAGAGAGAGTACGCGCCGCCCTGGGAGACTGGACCAACCCCGATCAGCCCGATCCCCCTGAACTGCCGCCCGTGGCTCCCCTGCAAAAAGAAGAGCGCCGCGATGTACAAATCCCCGGCAAGGTGCAGGCCGATATCGTCATGGGGGCCGCTGGGCCGCGCCGCAAAGACCCCGATTTCTTCGCCGCCGCGCTGGGCAACAGCGTGCTGGGGCAGTTCGGCATGATGGGGCGCATCGGCGACGCGGTGCGCGAGCGCGCCGGGCTGGCCTATTATGCCTACAGCTCGCTGAGCGCGGGCATCGGCCCCGGCCCGTGGACGGTCAGCGCCGGGGTCAACCCGGCCAACGTGGAGAAAGCCATCGAACTGATCCGCGCCGAGATCGCTCGCTTTGTGCGCGAACCGGTAGGGGCGGATGAACTGGCCGACAGCCAGGCCAACTTCATCGGGCGGCTGCCGCTTGCGTTGGAATCCAACGGCGGCGTCGCCAGCGCGCTAGTCAACCTGGAGCGCTACGACCTTGGGCTGGATTATTATCAGCGTTACACCGAATTTGTCCGCGCCGTCACGCCGCAGGACGTGCTGGAAACCGCCCGCCGCTACCTGCACCCCGAGCGGCTGGGAATCGCTGTGGCTGGGCCGTAAAACACCAGCAGGCGTTATGCGCTTGAGCTTTCTAACCATGAAGATCAAGAGAGCACAAAGTACCAGAATGAGAGGCGAATTCGCGAAGCATGGTCTTATCAACCGGCGTTGACCTGATTGAAGTGGAGCGCATCGCAGAGGCCATCAACCGCCACGGCGAGCGCTTTTTGCAACGCGTGTTCACACCAGGGGAACTCGAACAATGCCTGGGGAACCAGGCTTCCCTGGCGGCGCGCTTCGCCGCCAAAGAGGCAGTCGCCAAAGCCCTGGGCTGCGGCATCGGCGACGTCCGCTGGCGGGAGATCGAAGTTTTGCGTGACGAACGCCGCGCCCCGGTGTTGATTCTTCACGGCGCGGCGCAGCAACGCGCCGCCGAACAGGGACTTGAAACTTGGTCGCTCAGCCTGAGTCACACCCGTTTTCACGCCGTGGCCTTCGCCGTCGCCCTGGGCCAGCCCTAATCACTTAATCCCCAATTACCCAATTCCTTATTCCCCCCCATAGGAGAGAAACCTCATGCTCAAACGTATTCTCATCCGTATTCTGATCGGCGTTCTCATCGTGCTGATCGTCCTCGTCGCCGTGGGCGCGCTCTACGGGCCACGTTGGACGCAGCAAAAAGCGGTTGAATCCTTCCCGCAGATTGACGGTACGTTGCAGATCCCCGGCCTCGACGGGCCGGTGGATATCTACCGCGATTCCTACGGCGTGCCGCGAATTTACGCCACCACCACCCATGATCTGTTCTTCGCCCAGGGCTACGTCCATGCCCAGGATCGCTTCTGGCAGATGGACTTCTGGCGGCACCAGGGCGCCGGGCGGCTCTCCGAGTTGCTGGGCAAAAACCTAGTGGATACCGATAAGTTCCTGCGCACCCTGGGTTGGGAACGCGTCGCCAGGGAGGAGCTGGCGCTCCTGGACGATGAATCGCTCTCCATCCTGGACGCTTATTCGGAAGGCGTCAACGCCTACCTGGCCGAGCACGGCGGCACCGCGCTGGCGCTGGAATACGCCTTCCTGCCGCTGCTCAACAGCGGCTACGAACCCCAGCCCTGGACACCGCTCAACACGATGACCTGGGCGAAAGCCATGGCCTGGGATCTGCGCGGCAACATGGGCACCGAGATCGACCGCGCCTTGCTGCTCAAAGACCTGACTCCGGAGCAGGTAGATTTCCTATACCCGCCCTACCCGGAAGACCGCCCGGTGATCGTCAACCACCCTCACATCACCAAAGAATCCTCGGCCCTGCCCGGCGGCGAAAACATCCTGATGGGCGCAATTAACCCCGCGCTGAACGAGGTCTACCGGCAGTTCACCGCTCTGGACGCGCTGAGCGGCGCGGGTGTGGATGAGATCGGCTCCAATAACTGGGTGATCTCCGGCGAGCTGACCGACACCGGCATGCCGCTGCTGGCGAACGACCCTCACCTCGCTGCGCAGATTCCATCCATCTGGTATGAGATCGGGCTGCACTGCGTGGAGAAAACCGCCGATTGCCCCATCGAGCTGACCGGCTTCTCCTTCGCGGGCACGCCGGGCGTGATCATCGGCCATAACGACCGCATCGCCTGGGGTTTCACCAACGTCGGCCCCGACGTGATGGATCTCTACATCGAGAAGATCAACCCCGATAACCCCAACCAGTACGAGTACCAGGGCGAGTGGGTGGATATGGAGATCATCACCGAGGAGATTCAGGTCGCCGGCGGCGAGACCATCGAGCACACCGTCCGTCTGACACGCCACGGCCCGATCATCACCGAGGACTACGGCCTGGAGACCTTCGCTGAGGATGTGGGCATCGAGGTGCCGGAGAACTACGCCCTGGCCGTGCGCTGGACCGCGCTGGAACCTTCCTGCGTGTTCTGCGCTATCTGGCAATTCAACCGCGCCCAGAACTGGGAGGAGTTCCGCCAGGCGGCCTCTCGCTTCGACGTGCCCGCCCAAAACCTGATCTACGCCGACGTGGAAGGGAATATCGGCTATCAGATGCCGGGGAACATCCCCATCCGCGCCGAGGGTCACGACGGCATGCTTCCCGTCCCTGGCTGGACAGGCGAGTACGAATGGCAGGGCTACATCTCCTTCGAGGAATTACCCTTCGCCTTCAACCCGCCGGAGGGCTACATCGCCACCGCCAACAACGCCGTGGTCGGCCCGGAATATCCCTACAGCATTTCGCGCCAGTGGGCGTATGGGCAGCGCGCCCAGGCCGTTGTGGACCTGATCGAGAACGCCCCCGGCCCGATCAGCATCGAGTATATCCAAAAGATGCAGGGCGATAACCGCATGCTGATCGCCGAAGACCTGCTGCCGATCCTGATGCAAGTCCCGCTGGAGGACGCCGACCTGAAGGCTGCCCGTCAACTTCTCGAGGGCTGGGACTACCAGATGAATATGGACTCTGCCCCCGCGGCGCTGTTCGCCGCCTTCTGGAAGCACCTGCTTGCCGAGACCTTCAACGACGATTTGCCAGAGTTCTTCTGGCCGGATGGCAGCAGCCGGGATATGGAAGTGATGCGCATCCTGGCCCAGCAGCCGGATGCGGCCTGGTGGGACGATCAGGCGACCGAAGAAGTCGAAGATCGCGACGCGATCTTCCAGCGCGCCTTCGCCGCGGCTTATAAAGAGTTGACCAAACTCCAGGGCAAAGACCCGGCCAATTGGGCCTGGGGCGAACTGCACACCATCACCTTTGAACACGCCGTGATGAGCAACTTCCCCTTCATCAAGAACGCCTTCAACCGCGGCCCCTTCCCTACCTCGGGCGGCGGCTCAATCATCAACGCCACCGGCTGGAGCACGCTGGAAGGCTACCAGGTAGACTGGCTTCCCTCCATGCGCATGATTGTGGATTTGAGCAACCTGCAAAACTCGTTCACCATGCACACCACCGGCCAGTCGGGACATCCCTATCATCCGCATTACATTGATATGGCCGACCCCTGGCGGCTGATCCAGTATCACCCCATGCAGTGGGATCGCGCCGCCGTTGAAGCTGCCGCCGAAGGGCATCTCCAACTGACGCCTTAAAACCCCAAGCCCCCGGTTTCTTAGAAGCCGGGGGCTTCTTTTTGCCCTCCCCCAGCTTTAATACCTGCGGGAGGGTCGCTGGCTATACTGTCACCCCACCCCCACAAAGATCAATCCCAATAAGACGACCCCAATCCCCGTCAACTTGGGCGCGTAGCGGGGTTCGCCTCCCACCGTCATCCCCAACACCGCCCCCAGAGGGATGCTCAACTGGCGAAAAGCGGCCACATAACTCACATCACGGACGTAAGCCATAGCAGCGAGCACCAACCCGTAAGTGACCATAATCACCAGGCCGGTGAGGGCACTCACCAGAACTTGAGAGCGGTGGCGCAGCATCTCGCCTAACTGGCGACGCTCCGCGGGGATAAGCAGCGTGCTCACCCCCAACATCAAGGCTGTGCTGCTGATTTGCATGGCGACGTACAGCAACGTGATCTGCCCAACTGAAAATTGAGCGTTCAGCACGAGACGCAGTTGCGCCAACGAAAGGTCATCGATCAGTGTGTAGCCGGTTGTGCCGATGGCCGCCATCAACGCCATGAGATAAACGCCGTCCAGATATGCGCGCCAACGGAACTCGCGGAAGCGTCGCATCGGCAGCAAAACACACCCCACTGCAATAAAAGCCATCCCTCCCAAGCCCAGCACGCCAATCGCCTCGCCACGCCCCACCCCCAAACGAATGGCAGCCACAAACAACACCGGCAACGCCCGAACAAGCGGGTAAGCCAGTGAGATATCCCCTCGCCGATAGGCGCCTGCCAGACCAGCGTAGTAAACAGTTTGGGCAATGCCAGTCGCGGCGACAAAAGCCCACACCGAGACCGGGATCAACGGCAAGAGATCGCGGTAAACAACCAGCACCGGTGAAATCAGCAGCGCCCCAGAGAGCGAGGTCACCAGGAAGAACGCCAGTGAGGGCTGCTGCCGCTTGCTGACGAAGTTCCACAACGCATGCAGACACGCGGATGTGATGATTAATGCAGCAGCGATGTAAGTCATAAAATAAAAGACCTGGCTGTGCGCCAGGTCGATTAGCCATCCATTGCGATCAGGCTTCAGCCTCAGCGCTTGCCTTGATCTCTTTGCGGGCCTTTATAAACTCCATCACCGGCGGGATGAAAGAGATGGCAATGATCGCCAGGATCACCAGTTCAAAGTTTTTCTTCACAAAGGGCAGGTTACCAAAATAGAATCCCATCAGCGTGAAGAGGCTCACCCAGGCCAACCCGCCGACGATATTATAGGTGATGAAATAGCCATACCGCATCTGCCCAACCCCTGCCACAAAGGGAGCAAACGTGCGGATGATGGGCACAAAGCGCGCCAGGAAAATGGTTTTACCGCCGTGTTTATCATAAAACTTCTGCGTGCGCTCCAGATATTCTTGCTTGAGCCAGCGGATCTCCCCGCTGAAGGCGCGCTCGCCGATGTAGTGCCCGATCCAGTAGTTCACCGTATCGCCCAGGAAAGCCGCCAGCCACAGCAACGCGATGAGCGCCCAGGGGTTGAGCGAACCCAGCGCGGCGAAACTGCCCGCGGCAAAGAGCAGCGAATCCCCCGGCAAAAACGGTGTGACCACAAAGCCGGTTTCCATAAAGATAATCACGAACAAAATGGCATACGTCCAGGCGCCATATTGTGCGATGATCGCGCTTAACTGGGTATCCAGGTGAAGCACAAAGTCAAGAAACGTTTTGATTAAATCCATACAGATTTTCCTTCCCAGATTGACATACGGGCAGGATTATAGCCGCGATGGGGGAAAGCCGCAACGGAGCGCTCCGCGCCGCTGCGCTCAATCAATGTAGATTCACAGCGTGCCAAGGGCCGACAGGCTAACGCTCATCAACCTTAATCGTGATGATGGTATCTCCCGGAGGCAGGTTATCGCCCTGGGAGGGATCGCGCGGCGTCAGCGCGTTGAGCACTTCCATGCCATCAATCACTTCGCCAAAGATCGTATAGCCGCCGTTGAGGTGCTCCGCCGGGCCATAGGTGATGAAAAACTGACTTCCGTTGGTGTCGGGGCCGGAGTTGGCCATTGCCAACAACCCGGCGCGATCAAAGGTTAAACGTTCGGAAACCTCGTTGGCGAAAGCGTAACCAGGGCCGCCAAGCCCCGTCCCGGTGGGATCGCCCGCCTGCGCCATAAAGCCAGGGATCACGCGGTGGAATGTGACGCCATCAAACCAGCCCTCACGCGCCAGGAACACAAAACTGTTCACCGCCAGCGGAGCCACATCGGGGAAGAGTTCCACCACAATATCACCCTTTTCGGTTTGAATAGTGGCGATGTAGGATTTAAGCGGATCAATCACCACCGGCGGGCATTCGGTGTATTGCCGATCGGCCAGGCGCGTTAGCGTCAGAATAACGTCCATGCTGCTGGCGTCCAGCGGGCCGGTGTAGGGGTTGTTGTTCAACACAATGAACGGCGTCCCCGGCAGGCCGATCTGTTGCCCCTCCTCCCAGGCGGATTGGGCAATGGCGACAATTGCCTCGCTGGTCAGGTCTGTCTGAAACTGCTCCACATCCAGCCCAAGGTCGGCAGCGTTCTCTACCAGCCAGGTCTGGAATTCTGCCACCGAGAGCGAGGTCCAGGTATCAAAGTTATCAAACAAAAAATCGTGCATCTGCCAGAATTTTCCTTGCAGTCCTGCAGCTTCAGCAGCCTGGGCAGAAAGCAAAGCTTTATCATGAATGGAGGCCAGCGGGAAATGGCGGTACACAATACGGACTTCGTCCGGATAATCTTCACGAAGTTGCGCCAACACGGGCGCAAGCTGAGCGCAGTAGGGTCATTGAAAATCGCCATATTCCACAATGGTCAACGCGGCGGTGTCGGGGCCGTCCACCCAATCCTCGGCGGTGACGCCGAACAACTCGGCGAACTCCGAAGGCGCTTCGGGTAGCGAGCTGACCAGCGTACACTCACTGACAAAGCCTATGCCGCTCGCCGAGGCTGGCGTTGGCTCAACAGCAGGAGAGGGAGGTGGAGAGGCTGTCGTCCCCGCCGTGGAAGTAGGGAGCACTGCGGCAGAGGTCGGCTCCGCCTTCCCTGTGCAGGCCGCGATCACCAGCGGCAAAAAAAGGACGAAGGTTCGCTTGAACATAGCATACTCCTGACAAAAGAATTTACTCTAACAAGTCTCATCTAAAGCACTCAGGGGGCCTGGAGCGTAGCCGCCAGCAACTGATCGGCCGACCACATCCAGGAAACGCGCCTGAGGAAAACCGCCAGCGAGGGGCTTTGGGCTCGCAGGGCGCGCACCGCGTCCCCCAAGGGGTCTTCCGCCGCGCCCGCCGCGCCGCCCGGCCGATCGGCGTAAGCGCCATGGAAAGCGAAATACGCCTGATTGAGCTTGCGAATGGGATAGCCATTCTCCCAGAAAAACTGGCGTCGGGTTTCCATATAGGCCTCGGCCTCCTCCACGCGGCCCTCCGCCAGCAACTCATCCACACGCAGGCGGGTGATGTGCATCTCAGCGCGAAAATCGAAGGCGGGAGGATCGCTCGTCGCCTCGCGCTGCGGCGGGGCAGGCGGAGGTTCTGGCGGCGGGGGCAGCACGCGTTCCGGGTAGAATCGCGCCAGGAAGGCATCGCGGATCTCCTTCCCGGCCAGGTTCGCCACCGTCTCGTTGATGATGCGCATTTCGGGGCTACTACTGTAATTCAGGCCCAGCGGGCGCATGGTGAGGAAATTGTGCACCCATTCATGGGCAACCACTTCAGCCATCCAGTTTAAATCCCTGGTCTGAATGACCATCGTCGGATACATCCCCATGCCGCCGATGTTGACCACCAGCGAGGAGACGTTCAGCGCCCGATCCACCTGTTCTTCGAGGGCAGTGCGTTGATCCGCCGTCATGCCGCCGTTCAGGGAGATGTTGTACTCCTGACGGATCACATCCCGCGGGGAGACGATCAACGCCAGCGGCAACGGGGTGACATGGTAGAGCACAGGAGGCACAGGCGTCCCGCCCAGCGTCAGTCCCAGTTCAGCTACTGTGGCGCTGAGCTGATTTTGTAACACACTCTCGACAAACGGTGTAAGGTGGCGTTGCCGGGCGCGCAGATCGTCAAGTTGTTGACGCAAAGGGCGGGAGGCATCCTCCGGGTCGAGGACTTCCGGGGAGGTATAGTATTCCGCGATCTGCGTTTCCACGGCCTGAATGTGGGCGACCAGCTCAAAATACTCGTTCACCACCTGGCGCTGGTTCTCCTCCGGCAGATAGAGCGCCGCCCCCAAGCCCAACTGCCCCAGCTTAACCTGCACGGCCTTAATCGTCCAGGATGTAAAGTTGAACTCCAGCGGACGGGTGAAAGCCTGCAAACGCGCGTCCTTATCAGCAAAATCATAAACGCTACGCTGTAGCATCACCAGCATCATCCCTAACGTCAGGCTCAACAACAGCAGGGAGCTTAATTTCGACCAGTACACCCTCATCATATGGGGCGGATTGTATCACGCAGCAGAGGCAACGGATATGGTATGATAACGTAACCGCGTCGTAGCAGACGGGTTTTATCAGCTACCGGTTGGTTCCAAAATCCTTATCCTTCAATCCAAAAAATGGGAGCAGTCATGACATCATCCGATTCCCCCCCTGTAGTTAATGATAAACGTGAGATCTTTGGCTGGGCGATGTACGACTGGGCGAACTCCGCCTTCAGCACCACAGTTGGGACGGTGTTCCTCGGCCCTTACCTGGCCTCGCTGGCAGCCAACGCCGCCGAAGCATATAGCGACGGCATGGCGCGCTTCCTGGGCATCCCCGTCGCCCCGGACTCTTTCGTCCCCTATGCAGTTTCTTTCTCGGTCGGCATGCAGGTGCTTTTCCTGCCCATCCTGGGCGCGATCGCGGATTATTCCCACCGCCGCAAACAACTGCTTCAGCTCTTTGCCACCATCGGCGCGATTGCCACCATCGCGCTGTTCTTCGTCACCCAATCAATCTGGTGGTTGGGCGGCGTACTGTTCGTAATCGCCAACCTGGCTTTCGGCGCCGCGGTGGTCTTCTATAACGCCTACCTGCCCGATATCGCCAGCGAAGATCAGCGCGACCGGGTCTCCTCCTACGGCTGGGCGCTGGGTTACCTGGGCGGTGGCTTGCTGCTGCTGTTCAACCTGGTGTTCTTCCAGTTACGGGAGAAACTCGGTGTGCCCACCGATCTGGCCGTGCGCATCAACCTGGCTTCCGCTGGCGTGTGGTGGATCGGCTTCTCCTTCATCACCTGGGCGCGCCTGCGCTCGCGGCGGGCTTCGCGCCAGTTGCCCGCGGGCGAGACCTACGTCAGCGTCGGCTTCAAGCAGTTGGGCCACACCCTGAAAGAGATCAAAAACTTCCCCGAAACGCTCAAGTTCCTGCTGGCTTACTTCCTCTACAACGACGGCATCCAGACCGTGATCGCTGTCTCCGCCACCTTTGCCGCGGCTCCGCTGGTGCGCGGCGGCCTGGAGATTGACCAGGGCACGCTCACCATGGTCATCCTGATGATTCAGTTTGTGGCTTTCGGCGGCGCGCTCTTCTGGGGAAAGCTCGCCAATTGGGTGGGGGCGAAGCGCTCCATTATCATCAGCCTGGTCATCTGGGCCGGGGTAGTCACCTACGCCTTCGGCGGGCTGAAGGGTGATACCCGCGTGTTGGAATTCTGGATTTTGGGCGCCTTCATCGCGCTGGTGATGGGCGGCAGCCAGGCGATCAGCCGCAGCCTGTTCGCCCAGATGGTCCCCGAGGGCCAGGAGGCAGAATACTACTCCTTCTATGAAGTCAGCGAGCGTGGTACATCTTGGATCGGGCCGTTCCTCTTCGGCCTGATGAACCAGGTCTTTGGCAGCCTGCGCCCGGCCATCTTCTCGTTGATCTTCTTCTTCGTGATGGGGTTGATTATCCTGCCCTTCGTGAACGTGGAGAAAGCCATCGCCGACGTCAAAGCCTATCAGGCCAAGGACTAATCACGTTCCTGCCATCTAAAAACCGCTGAGACCGCCGAGCAAGCCGCGAAAGAAGATTCGCTGCCGCGTCGGCGGTCTCGCTGGTTAATGGTAGACTCTGCCGCATGACACATTTAACCGGCCCAGAGCGGGCGCGCTACGTCCAGGGGATGTTCGCCCGCATCGCTTCACGCTACGATTTGATGAACCGCCTGATGACCTTCGGCCAGGATTCCTTTTGGCGGCGGGAGGTCATCCGACGGGCGGCACTACCTCCGGAGGGAGGGATGCTGCTGGACCTCGGCGCGGGGACAGGCGATCTGGGGTTCGAGGCCCTCCGGCAGAACGCCCAAACCCATACCATCGAGGCCGATTTCACCCTCGAGATGATGCAGGTAGGGCGCAGGCGTTCCTTCGGCCAGCGGGTCGCCTGGTCCGCCGCTGATGCGCTCAACCTGCCCTTCCCTGATGATCGCTTCGACGCCGTGGTCTCCGGCTTCCTGCTGCGCAACGTGATTGACGTGCAGCAGGCGCTGAAGGAGCAACGGCGGGTGCTCCGGCCCGGCGGCGTGATCGTCGCCCTGGATACCACCCGGCCGCGTAAAAACCTGCTCACCCCGCTGGTGCGCTTTCATATGCACGTCGTCATCCCATTGCTGGGGCGTCTGATCGCTGGTCAGGCGGATGCCTACAACTACCTGCCCGATTCTTCCGAGGCCTTCCTCAGCGCCGAGGAGCTGACCGCCCGCATGGCCGCGGTGGGGTTCCGCGAGATCGGCTTTCGCCGGCTGAATTTTGGGACGATCGCGATCCACTGGGGGAGAAAGTGACGGCGGAAGACCGCGACCTTTCCAAAGCCGCGCTGCGCGGCGAACCTTCTTACGTCTGGCGGGCGGGACAGCAACGCCGCCTGGAGATGATCCTGCACGCCGCGGGGGAGCGCGTTCGCGGCCGGGTGCTGGAAAACGGCTGCGGCGTGGGCATGTATGTGCAAAAACTGGCCGAACACGGCGGCGAGGTGATCGGCCTGGAATACGACTTCGAGCGCGCCGTTGAGGCCCATGCCCGCTCAGCGCACGTCGTCAACGCCGCGGGCGAGGAGCTGCCCTTCCCCGATGACCACTTCGATTTGATCCTCAGCCACGAGGTGATCGAACACGTCCGCGATGACCGCCTGTCGGTTGCCGAGATGGCGCGCGTGCTCAAGCCCGGCGGGCGCGCGGTGATCTTTTGCCCCAACCGCGGCTATCCCTTTGAGACGCACGGGGTGTACTGGCGGGGGAAATATCACTTTGGCAACATCCCTCTGGTCAACTGGCTGCCACGCCGCTGGCGCGACCGGCTCGCCCCCCACGTGCGCGTCTACACCCGCGGGGATTTGCAACGCATCTTCGCCGATCTGCCTCTGAAGGCAGTGGAGCACACGGTGATCTTTGGCGCGTATGATAACATCATCGCCCGCTTCCCTCGCCTGGGGCGCGTGTTGCGCGCCGGGCTGCAATTCCTGGAACGCACGCCATTAAAAATCTTTGGATTGTCGCACTTCTGGGTTGTGGAGAAAAAGAGATAAGAGCACACAGAAAAGAGCAAGGCATCAAAACCGCTCCGCCCTCTCCGTGGCTCAGTGGTAAGTTTTACTTCCCCCGAAAGTCGTAAATTCCATCCACAATCGGCCAGGTTGCGCCGCAACCTGAACAACGCAGGGCATCATCATCCTCATCCAACGGGTTGTGGCCGCACGCCGGGCACTGGAAAAACGCGCCAGGGGCGGCCGTGGGAGATTCGCCGACGGCGCGCGAGCGGGTGAACACGCTGGGCGATAGCTGCCACAAATCGCCGGTCAACTGGGCCGCGGCGTCGAGCGTCACCAACACCGCCGTGGGGATCAGGCGTTTAAGCACGCCCAAGCGGAAGTGCGAGACCGTCAACTGGCGCTCAAGCTGAAAGCCGGCCTCGGCCAGATAGCCGCGCACCGCCGCAGGGTGGAAATCAAAATTCAGGGGGGCGAACTCCACCGGCTCACGCGTGAAGGGGTTCCAATCCTGCCGCCGCAGCAGATAACGGAGAATCGCCTTGAGGTTCTGCTTGTTAGCGTATTCCAGGATGAAGATCCCCTCGCTTTGCAGCACGCGGCGGATCTGACGCAGCGCCAGCAGCGGCTCGGCCAGATGGTGCAGCACGCGGATCATGGTGGCCCCATCGAAGAGACTGTCCACAAACGGCAGCCGGTACACATCCGCTGCCACATACACATAGCGCGGGTCACGCCCGAGGCGCTCCTGGGCCTGCTGCATCTGCGTCAGGGAGTAATCCATCAACACCACGCGCGCGTACCCCCGATAGCGCGGCGTGTTGCGTCCCGCGCCCGCGCCGACTTCAAGCAGCAGGTCGCCGCGGCGGGGCAGCAGGCGGCGCAGCGCCACAGCTTCAGCGCGGTCTTCGTACTCACGCCCGCCCTGATCCCAGAAACGGGTCTGGTAATCCGAGCCTTCGTAATCGCAAATCGGGGGATGTTGGTCAGTCATCATGTTAACCACGAAGGGCACGAAGGATCACCATCTTTCGCGTGCATCCATTTTTACGTGCCCGTGGTGTCCTAGGTGGGTTTTATTCCTCAGCGAGACGAGCGCCGTTGTAGCCGCGGCCGACGCCGCGGTATTTGAAGCCCAGCTCGCGCATCTCATCCGGATCGTAGATGTTGCGGCCATCAAAGATCACCGGCTGCTTCATCAGATCGCGCAGTTGACGGCGATTAAGCTGCTTGAACTCGTTCCACTCGGTGTTGACCACCAGCGCGTCGCAACCCTCCGCCATCGAATAAGGATCCGGGAACATCTCCACAGCGGGGAGTATTTTGGCGGCGTTGTCCATCGCCACGGGATCATAAGCGCGCACAGCCGCGCCCTGGGCGATCAATTCGTTGGCGATGTCGATCGAAGGAGCATCGCGCATATCATCGGTGTTGGGCTTGAACGCCAGGCCGAGCATACCGATCACCCGCCCGCGCAGTTCGCCACCCAGCATCTCTTTGATGCGCTCAACCGCCATCCCGCGCCGGTCGGTGTTGATCTCCATCACCGCGTGCAGCAACTGCGGGTGCTTACCTTTTTCTTCGGCCATGCGCGCCAGCGCCTTGACGTCTTTGGGGAAGCAGGAGCCACCGTACCCCAACCCGGCGCTGAGGAAGTGCGGTCCAATGCGCTGATCGTACCCCATACCGGTCGCCACTTCGGTCACATCGGCGCCCAACGCCTCGCAGATATTCGCCATCTCGTTGATGAACGAAATCTTGGTCGCCAGAAAGGCGTTGGATGCGTATTTAATCATCTCCGCGGTGCGCAGGTCGGTGATCACGATCGGGGCGCGCAGCGGCAGGTGGAGCTGCGCGACTTTATCCGCCGCTTCGCGGCTCAACGAGCCGAGCACCGTGCGGTGCGGGTGCATGAAATCGAAGACGGCCGAACCCTCGCGCAGGAACTCCGGGCAAGAGACCACCGCAAAGGGGATCGGTTCCTTTTGATGCCGCTTGACGATCTCAGCCACCCAATCGCCGGTACCGACCGGAACAGTCGACTTGTTGATAATAATCAGTTCGCCGTTCATGTTCTCGGCGATGGAACGCGCCGCGGCCTCCACGTATTGCAGGTCGGCTTCGCCGTCCACGCCAGAGGGCGTCCCCACAGCGATAAAGACAAATTCCGTATCTTTCAACCCCTCGGCATATGAAGTGGTGAAGGAGAGGCGCCCGGCTTTGACGTTGCGCTCAACCAGCTCTTCCAGGCCCGGCTCATAAATCGGCATTTCGCCGCGCTTGAGCTTCTCAATTTTGCTTTCTTCAATATCGAGGGCGATCACCCGGTTCCCCAGGTCAGCGAAACCCGCGGCCGTAATCAGGCCCACATAACCAACGCCCACCACACATATTTGTCTCATCACACACTCCTTGAAAGGCAATTGCGCTTGTCAGGATCGTTGCACAAGCAATCGCCGTGACTTTTACCGCCCAACTTGCTCTCCCAGGCGTCACAGCGCCGGAATCTTACCATACTCTGTACCCACGTGCACGCAGGTATAGCAACCACCAGCTACGATTAACATCATTGGTCAGGGATAACGTTTATCACTTGCAGTCCGGATAAAAACACTCTAAAATGTTGATGATCGCCTTACCCGAGCTTTATTAGCAGGAGCAGTCGCTCCCACACCTTATTTGACAAGGAAAAAGGAACGACCCATGCAAATCACCCGACAGGCCGATTACGCAGTCCGCGCGGTTTACTACCTCGCAAAACTGGAGAAAAACGAGCGCGCTGCAACCAGCCGCATCGCCAAAGAGCAGCACATCCCCCCCTCTTTCCTTGCAAAGATCATCTCCCAGCTTTCCATCGCCGGGTTGCTGCACACTTCCCGCGGCGCGCGTGGCGGCGTCTCTCTGGCGCGGCCGCCGGAAGAAATCAACCTGCTGGAGGTCGTTGAAGCGATCGATGGCCCGATCCGCCTGAACGAGTGCGTGGGGGACGATGGCATGTGCACCTTTGAGGAGAACTGCCCCATGCGCCCGATCTGGTGCGATGCCCAGCAAGAACTGGTGCAGCGCCTGCGCAGCACCACGTTCGCGCAGTTCGTCAACGGCGAATCAGCGAACGCATAACGCGCGCTGACAAGCCAACCAATGTGAACCGCCCTCCCCTCTTGGCATATAATTGCCGGGAGGGGATTTTCACTTTTACAACATCATTAAACATTATTGAGGAGGCTGTTATGTCCAAATCCCGAACAGTTCGTGCCCCGCGCGGCGACAGGCTGACTTGTAAAAACTGGCTGATCGAGGCGCCCTACCGCATGATTCAAAACAACCTCGATCCGGAGGTCGCCGAGCGCCCGGAAGACCTGGTTGTCTACGGCGGGCGCGGCCAGGCGGCGCGCGATTGGGATTGCTTCGACGCCATCCTGGAAAGTCTGCGCAACCTGGAAGAGGACGAAACCCTGCTGGTGCAATCGGGCAAGCCGGTGGCGATTTTTCGCACACATCCGGACGCGCCGCGCGTGCTGATCGCCAACTCCAACCTGGTCCCCCACTGGGCCACCCAGGAGCATTTTGATCACCTGGCCGCCCAGGGGCTAATCATGTATGGGCAGATGACCGCGGGGTCATGGATTTACATTGGCACCCAGGGCATTCTGCAGGGGACGTATGAGACCCTGGGGTCGCTGGCGCGTCAACGGGGTTGGGAATCTTTAAAGGGCAAGTTTGTGCTCACCGCTGGATTGGGCGGCATGGGCGGGGCGCAACCGCTGGCTATCACCATGAACGAAGGCGTCGGCCTGGTTGTGGAAGTGGACCCGCAACGCGCCCACCGCCGGTTGGAAATCGGCTATGTGGACGTGGTGGTGGATACGCTGGAAGAGGCAATGACGCTGGTGGAAGAGGCGGTGAAGGAGGAAACGCCCAAGTCCATCGGGCTGATCGGCAACGCCGCCGACATTTACCCTGAGCTGGTGGTGCGCGGCGTCACCCCCGATGTGGTCACCGATCAGACCTCGGCGCACGATGTGCTCAGCTACATCCCGACTGGCCTGGGCGTGGAGGAGGCCGCGCTGCTGCGTCAGAGCGACCCGGCGGAGTATGAACGTCGCTCGATGGAATCCATGGCGCGCCACGTGGAGGCCATGCTCGCTTTCCAGCGCCAGGGCGCGGAGGTCTTCGACTATGGCAACAACCTGCGGCAGCGCGCCTACGATTACGGCGTGAAGGACGCATTCAACTTCCCCGGCTTTGTGCCCGCCTACATCCGCCCGCTGTTTTGCGAGGGCAAAGGCCCCTTCCGTTGGGTGGCGCTCTCCGGTGATCCGGAGGACATCTACCGCACCGACGAGGTGGTGATGGAGCTTTTCCCCGAAGACACCCATTTGCACCGCTGGCTGAAAATGGCGCGCGAGAAAATCCCCTTCCAGGGTCTGCCTTCGCGCATCTGCTGGCTGGGTTACGGTGAACGCGCCAAAGCCGGGCTGGCTTTCAACGAGTTGGTAGCCTCCGGTCAGGTCAAGGCCCCCATCGTGATCGGGCGCGATCACCTGGACGCCGGTTCGGTGGCTTCGCCCAACCGCGAAACCGAGGGGATGAAAGATGGCAGCGACGCGATCAGCGACTGGGCGATCCTCAACGCGCTGATCAACGCCGTCGGCGGGGCGACGTGGGTCTCCTTCCATCACGGCGGCGGCGTGGGTATCGGCTTCAGCCAGCATGCCGGACAGGTCATCGTCGCCGATGGTACGCCGGAGGCCGCCCGTCGCCTGGAACGCGTGCTCACCAGCGACCCCGGCATGGGCGTGGTGCGCCACGCCGACGCGGGCTACGAAATCGCCATCCAGGCGGCCAAACGTCACGGCATAAAAATGCCCATGCTGAAATAGCATAGCGTTGTAGCTCGTTTCACCCCAGAGAGCGCAGAGGCCGCAAGAAAGATCTCTGCGCTCTCTGCATGCACAACGCGAACGCTTTTCAGAACAATTTTTATCCAGGGGTGCGGACAGATTCTCGGGTAATGGCGCTTCATTAATCTGAGTTCGGGTTAGGAATAAAACGCCATGGATGCGATCAGCGCCCTTCGATACGCACTTCGCCAACGCTCCGTGCTACTCAGGAAGCTGATCTTTTCACTGAAAAACGCATCCTGAGTAACGAAGCATACCGAAGCCCAAGGCGCATATCGAAGGGTGCGTGTCTCATGGCTCGCTTATCCCGAATTCACGTTCATTGCAACGGCGAGGGTTGGGCGATTTCCCTCCTCGCGGTAGAATAGGCCACCTGCACGATCAAAAGGAAAGGAAGACCCCTTGTTTCAAGTCACTTTTCTGGGCACGTCCGCCTCGGCCCCATCCTACTACCGCGGACTTTCCGCCCAGATCATCCAGCACAACGAATATCGCTTCCTGATTGACTGCGGCGAGGGGACTCAGCGGCAGATTCTGCGCTCTGGCCTGGGGTTCAAGCGCATCAACCACATCCTGATCACCCACGGACATCTGGATCACATCCTCGGGTTAGGCGGATTGATCTCAACCCTGGCGCGCTGGGAAGCCACCGAAGAAATCATCATTTCAGGAGGCAGGCAGGCCCTCGAGCGCATCCACGATTTGCTGTTCAAGGTGGTGTTTCGCGGCGTGCGCCCCCCCATCGAGGTGCGCCTGCAGCGCATCCAACCCGGCCCAATTTTCGAAGAAGATGATTTCACCGTCAGCGCCTTTCCCGTCATCCACCGCGGGGCGGAGGCGCTGGGTTTCCTCTTTGAGGAAAAGACCCGCCGCCCCTTCCTGGCAGAAAAAGCCGAGGCCCTGGGGATACCCCCCGGCCCGTGGCGCGGCGATCTGGTGCGGGGGAAGGCGATCACTCTGCCTGATGGACGCGTCATCCAGCCCGATGACGTGCTCGGCCCCGAACAACGGGGGACGCGCTACGTCCACGTCGGCGACGCCGGTCAAACCGACAACCTGACGAAGATCGCCCAGGAAGCCGACGCCCTGACCATTGAGGCTACCTACCTGGAAAGCGAAGCCGAGCTGGCGCGCCAGTTCGGCCATCTGACCGCCCGCCAGGCGGCCCAACTGGCTGCCGAGGCCGGGGTTCAACATCTGTTGCTCACCCACATCTCGCGGCGCTACCGCGAGCGCGACGTGCTCACCGAGGCGCGCACCGTGTTCCCCAATACCAACGTGGCGCGCGATTTTGATGCCTATCAGGTCCGCCGGGGGGAGTGCGCGCGGGTCACCGAGACGGAATAATCCACTGAGGTATGTTTTCATCCACACGCCTACCGCGAGAGGCCTTGCGCGCCTGGGGAGGCGCGGCGCTCTGGAGCGTGGTGTTCGCCCTCGCCTACGCCCAATCGCCGCTCTTCACCTCCAACCAGAATCAGTATTTCCTGCACGGGCTGGCGCGGGCGGGGTGGGGGTATCTACGCTCCGACTGGTTAGCCAACACGCTCGACCCGACGCCGGTCTTCAGCGCCCTGATTGAATGGAGCTACCGCCTGATCGGCTGGCCGCCGATCTTTTACTTGTACTTCATCGCGCTAGCGGGCATTTATCTCTTCAGCGCCATGAGCATCGCCGGGCAGGTTTTCAACGTCTCCTGGCAGCGTGCCACGTGCTGGCTTTTCCTGGCGTCTTTCATCGGGGCCCACTCCGCCGCGTTGCGCGCCGTGCTAGTGCGGCTGCTGGGAAGTGAGTGGGCCTATCTGCTGGACGGCGGCGTGGCCGGTCAGCGCCTGCTGGGGGACGTTTTGCAGCCATCCATGTTCGGCGTGCTGCTGCTGCTCTCCACGGCGTTGTTCCTGCACCGAAAATACGTTGGGGCCGCCTTGTCGCTGGCCCTGGCGGCGACCTTCCACCCCACCTACTTATTCAGCGGGGCAATGCTCACGCTGACGTATATGGTATTGATCTGGCGGGAGGAAGGCGACCTTCGCCGTGCTCTGAGCATCGGCCTGCTCACCCTGGCAGCCGTGCTTCCCGTGGCGCTGCACGCCTACGTTGTTTTTCGCCCCAGCAGCGCGATGGCCCTGGCGCGGGCGCGCGAGCTGATGGTGACGTTCCGCATCCCGCACCACGCCCTGCCCTCCAACTGGGCCGACGCCACCACGGCGGTCAAAACGGGGCTGATCCTGGCCGCGATCGTCGCGGCGCGGCGGGGGCGGGCCTTCTGGCTGCTGACCATCCCTTTCGCCCTGGGCACGGCGTTGACGCTGGTGCAGGTCGCCACCGGCAGCCTCTCGCTGGCGCTGCTCTTTCCCTGGCGCATCTCCGCCTGGCTGGTTCCCCTGGCGCTGACCGTCCTGCTGGGGTGGGCGGCGCACCACATCGAGGCGCATCACGCCGATTGGCTGGCAAACCACGAAACCGGCATCCGACGCGGGGCGGCGGCGCTGATCGCCCTGCTCGCGCTGGGCGGCGCGCTGATCTTCACCGTCAACCTGAAGCAGAAAAACGAAAGCCCGGCGCGAACGATGATGGATTTCGTCCTGCAAAACCGCGCCCCGGGGCAGGTGTACGCCGTCCCACTGGATATGCAGGATTTCCGCCTGGAGACCGGCGTCCCCGTCTACGTGGAGTTCAAATCCATCCCCTATCGGGACGTGGAAGTGCTCGAATGGTTCCGGCGCGTCAGCCTGGTCGGGCAGCTTTACCGCGCCGAAATCAGCCGCTACGCCTGCCAGACGCTGGAGGAGCTGGCCGCCGAGGGCGTCACCCATGTGGTGCTGCCCTACGACCACGCGGCGCGGGTCTGCCCGCAGCTTGAACGGCAGTTTATCAAGTTTGAAGCCTATGAGATTTTCGCGCTGAATCCGTGAGGTCTCACGAAGCGTTGAGCACGCGCTCAATTTCCCCTAACAAATCTTCCGCCCGGAAGGGCTTAAGCACATAGCCAGAGCCGCCCGCCTGAGAGACGCTCTCGCGCTCATCCGGCAACAGATGCGCGGTGACGACAATAATGGGAATCCCGGCGGTGGCTCTCTCCACCTGCATGCGGCTCAGCATCCCCCAGCCATCCATCACAGGCATATCCAGGTCGAGGACGATCAGGTCAGGGCGGCGCGCTCGCAACACCTTGAGGCCCTGTTCACCGTTATGGGCTGAAGCGACGGAATACCCCCGCCGCTCCAGCAATAGACGCACCAACGCCGTGTTATCGGGGTCATCTTCAACGATCAGGATGTGCGGCTTTGCCATGCTCAGTACGCGGTGCGCTCCTCTTTCCACACGTCGGCGTGGTTGTGATAGCCAGCGCGCTCCCAGAAGCCGGGTCGGTCTTCGGCGGTGAATTCCAGGCCGCGCAGCCACTTGGCCCCCTTCCAGAAATACGGCGTTTCGATGTCCTCACGCCCGGGGATGTAGCCGATCACCCCGCGCAGCGGATAGCCGTGATCCGGCGTCAGCGGCTCGCCGTTGAAATGGGTAGCCATCAAGAAGTTATCCTGCAACACCACTTCCAGCGGCAGGTTGGTGGTGAAGCCGAACTCAGCGTGCTGAATCACAAAGCGGGCGGTCGGTTTGAGGGTGATGAAACCCTCTTCGATCAGCTTGCGCACCGCAACGCCTTCCCATTTGGTATCGAACTTGCTCCAACGCGTCACGCAGTGGATATCCATCACCACTTTGGTGCGGGGCAGCTTGTTGAACTCCGCCCAGTTCCAAGTGACCGGCTCCTCCACCTCGCCCCAGATGCGGAAATCCCAGGTGGCCGGGTTGAAGGTGGGCACCGGGCCGTAGTGCAGCACGGGAAATTTGTTGGTCAGCGCCTGGCCCGGGGGCAGGCGTCCCTCTTTGCGGACGCGCTCTTCCGCCTCGCGGCGGGCGCGCAGTGAATCGAACATAAGCCTCCTGTTTCAACGAATAG
>CAZZFZ010000002.1:0-27677 GCA_964653835.1 uncultured Anaerolineales bacterium | reverse complement strand
GCCTCGCGGCGGGCGCGCAGTGAATCGAACATAAGCCTCCTGTTTCAACGAATAGCCATCGGAAGTCTTTGAGACTTCCGATGGCTGGGATGCCTGGTTACATTGTATCGAGTCTCCCGCGGGCTGACAATTATTTGGAAGATCAACCTCGCCAGCATTTTGATGCCACTGGCCAATACAAGTCTGAAGCCAGCTCGCGGGAGTAGTATTCTTAAAGTGAGAAACTCTCACCCGCCTTGAGCACGTGGACTTTTGTGGAGGTCTCTGCCTCGACACGGGTGGCCCAGGCGTGCGGGTCTTGCTCGATGGGCGGCCAGGTGTTGTAATGCACCGGGATGACGTGCTTCGGCTGGATCATCTTCACGGCGCGCAGGGCGTCATCCGGCCCCATGGTGAAGTTATCGCCGATGGGCAACACAGCCAGGTCAATGCCTTCCTCACCGATCAGCGCCATGCCGGGGAACAAACCGGTATCGCAGGCCAGGTACACCTTCTCGCCCTCGTTGGTGGTCAGCAGAATGCCCGCGGGGTTGCCGCCATACGAGCCATCGGGCAAGCCAGAGCCGTGCAGCGCCTGGGTCAGCTTGAGGTAGCCGAAGGGGTGCTTGAAGCCGCCGCCGATGTGCTGCGGGTGAGTCTTCTCCACGCCCTGTGCGGTCAGCCAGTTGACGATCTCGAAGTTGGAGATCACCAGCGCTCCGGTGCGCCCGGCAATCGCCACCGCATCGGCGATGTGATCGCCGTGCCCGTGACTGACGACGATGAAGTCGGCCTCGACTTCATCCGCGGTGGCGCTGGCCGCGGGGTTATCGGTGAAGAAGGGGTCAATCAACACCTTGTACCCCCCGGTCTCCAGACCGGATGTGCCGTGACCGTACCAGATATATTTCAGTCCCATCGTTCACCTCCGTAACAACTTCAATCTGCTTTTGCTCACAACGGCGATCTTCGCGCCGCGATGACCTTATTGTACATCATCACCGGGAGTCTCCGTGTTCCTTCAGGCGCGCCTTCAGCCCTTCGATGGCCGCCACGGGCGTGGGATCCACCTGATAGATCATCGCCAGGTAGTAAGCGAAATAATCGCCAAAATGCAGTAGCGTCCACATCTGCGCCAGGCGGGTTTCCCCGCGCGCGTTGACGAAGTCCGTCCCCAGGCCCTCGAGCATGAAAATCTCTTTCGTCAAATCCACGCGCAGGCGGTTGCGGGGATGATTGCCCTGCGCGCGCAGGAAGAGCACCATGGTGTGCATCAGCTTTTCTTCAGGGTGAACCACCCCCGCCATAGTGTTGTGATTGGCCTCGGGCAGGCCCTCAAACTGCGCCCAGGCTTTGGCTACCTCGCTGACCTGTCCCTTCCAGCGGCGGGCGACCGGCTCTAGGAACCCAGCGGCCAGCACCACCACCCAGCGGTTGATGCACTGCCCGGCCAGCCGTTTGGCCGGGTTCTCCAGGACGGGGCTGGCAGCCTGCAATGTTTCCCGCTGCGCCCGCAGCGCGGCCAGGGCGTCGTCCAGCTCGGCCTGGGGGTCGGGGATCAACCCCAGGCGGCTAAAGGCGGCTAGCAGCAGCCCAAATGAGAAGCCCACCGCCGCCCGCGGCTGCCCGGCATGGTCGAACCGCCACAGGGCCGCGCCCGCCTCTTCAGCCTGCCGCGCCAGTTGCCCGCCGGTGCACACCGCCAGCAGACGGCAACCGGCCTCCCGCGCCGCGGCGAAGGCCGAAAGGGTTTCCTCCGTGTTACCGGAGTGGGAGGAGGCGATCACCAGGGTCTCCGGGCCGCGCGCCCAGGCAGGGAGGCCGTAATCGCGGCGCACCACCACCGGCACGGAGCAGTGCGGGGCCACATAGGCGGCCAGCAGGTCGGCCCCAATGGCCGAGCCGCCCATCCCGGCGATCAGCACCTGGCGGATTCCGCTCCAATCGGGCAGGGGAAACGTTTGCCCCAGCGCCCAGGCGCCATCCAACTGCTCCGGCAGGCCGTCAATCTCGGCCAGCATGTTTTGCGAATCAAGCTGTGCGAACAGGTTGAGATCATCCAGATTCATCAGTTTTCCTTTCCATCAGCAGGCGGTACACGGCGCGCCGCGGCCAGCCCGAAGCGTCCGCCAGGCGGCGTGCGCTGGTTGAGAGCGGTTCACCGACGCTAAGGGCGCGGTCCACGGCGGTGATCAGGCGGTCTTCCGGCCAGCGCTCTTCCGCGGTTGCCCCGGCGATCACCAGGGTGAACTCGCCGCGCGGCGCTTCGGACTCAAAGCGCGCCGCCGCCTGCGAAACGCTGCCGCGAAAAATCTCCTCGTGCACTTTGGTGAGTTCACGCGCCGCCGCCAGCGGGCGGTCTCCCAACACACTGAGGATATCCCTCAGGGCATCCAGCAGGCGATGCGGCGTCTCCAGAAAAATCAGCGTATAAGGCAGCCCAGCCACAGCCTGCAAGGCCTGACGCCGCCGCGTCGCCTTGCGGGGGAGATAGCCGAGGTAGAGAAACGCGTCCGCGGGCAGGCCGGAGGCGGTCAGCGCGGCCAGGGGCGCGCTGGGGCCAGGGATCGGGCTGACCCGATGCCCGGCATCCAGCGCGGCGCGCACCAGCGCAAAGCCGGGATCGTTAACCAGCGGCGTGCCCGCATCCGAGAGTAACGCCACGTCGCCCGCATCCAGGGCGCGCAGAATCTCCCTGCGCCGGGCGGGTTTGCTGTGCTCATGGTAGCTCATCAGGGGCGGGCGCGGCTCAACCCCATAATGCGCCAGCAGTTTGGCCGTCTGGCGGGTATCTTCGGCCGCTATCAGGCTGACCTCGCCGAGCAGGCGCACGGCGCGGTAGGTGATATCTTCGAGGTTTCCGATCGGGGTGGCAACCAGGTATAAGATCCCCATCGCTCAGGCCATTTCACAGAGGGAGAGAACGTTTATCAGCGGGGGAATAGCCCAGGGGCAGGGACGGCGGCCAGGTCTCCAGGGTCTCCACCAAAAGGCGGGCAGTCATCCAGGCTGCATCGGGGCGCGCCATGCGGCGACAGGCGGTGCGCGCCGCGGCGTAATCCGCCGGGTTCTCCAGCCAGTGACGGATCGCGGCCACAATCCTGGCCGGGCGCGGCGCCCACACCCCGGCCCCCTGCGAAACCACGTAGGGGATGTTGCCCGATTCCTGTCCCGGCAGATGGCTGTACAGGATCATCGGCAGTCCGGCGTTGAGTGCCTCGCTGATCGTCCCCGGCCCGGCCTTGGTGATTAAGATATCCGCGGCGGCCATGAACTCCGGCATCTGATGTACAAAACCGTAGATGAAAACGGGCATGGGGTAGGATTGCGCTTCCAGGCGGGCTTTGAGGGCAGCGTTGCGCCCGGCGATCACTACCAGCGTGATGGGCAGATCGGCGCGGGCGATGGCGCTCGTCACGCGCTCCAGCGGCCCCATGCCCTCGCCGCCGCCCACCAGCACAACGACGGGGCGCTCCTGAGGCCAGCCCAGGCGGGCGCACACTTCCCGCCGGTCTCCCGGCGGGCGGCAAAAACGCTCCGCCACCGGCAGGCCGACCACTTTCACCTGATCGGGGCGCAGGCCGCATTCCAGGGCGCGCTGCCGAGCCAGTTCGGTGGGCACCAGGCATAAATCCACCCCGCGGTGATACCAGCTCGCGTGCGTGCTGACCAGGTCGGTCACCACAGTCACAAATGGGGGGCGACGCGGCCCCAGGGCGCGCAGCACCGGCTCGTTTGCCAGTGAATGCACGGAGACAATCAAATCGCTGGGATGCTCCCGAACCAGGCGGCAGTAATTCTGGCTGACGAGCGGCCACAGGCCAGCGGCCAGGGTTGTGTAACGCTGCGGGCCGTCGCTCAGGCGGTAGGTCAACCCCCAGGCGCGCGGGGAGCGCACCATGCGCGGGTAGAGCGCGGGCAGCAGGCGCAACGGCGGCGGCGCATACGCCCCGAAGATGTCCACCATCTCTGCCTGATAGCGATCGCCGTATTGGGCATAGAGGGCCTCAATGATGGCCTCACTGGCGCTGCGGTGGCCGCCTCCGGTATCCGAGAACAAAAACAGGATGCGTTTGGGTTTAGGTTGATTGCGAATCATGAGACGAATTGGCCGCCCGAATGGATTTCACCCGCCGCGCCAGTTGCCGTCGTGGCAACATGACTAGGCGCTGACAGCCCAGGCATTCCAGGCGAATATCCGCGCCCAGGCGCACCACGCGCCACTCATAACTGCCGCAGGGATGCGGTTTGCGCAGCCGAACGATGTCATCTAATTGCAGGTCGGGAAGCATAGCGGGATTATATCATGCGGGTGGTATAATCCCCTCCACCGGCAGTTACTCACCGAGGAAACCCATGCTTGGTTTAGATTTGCCCACCCTGATCGCCCGCGTCTTTGTGCTATTGACGGCGTTCTCCGTCCACGAATTCGCCCACGCCTGGACGGCGGACCGCTTCGGCGATGACACTCCCCGCCTCAACGGCCGCCTGACGCTTGACCCGCGGGCACACCTCGATCCCTTAGGTTCGCTCCTGTTGATCGTGGCGGGCTTCGGCTGGGCGCGGCCGGTGCCGGTCAACCCCTACGTGCTGGAACGCCGCTCCCCGGCGGCGCTGATGTGGGTCTCCCTGGCGGGGCCGCTTTCCAACTTTTTGCTCGCCGCCCTGGCCGCTATCCCCTTCAGGTTGGGGATGCTTTCGGTGATGCAAGCTTTCATTGATATGAGCAACAGTGGGAGCAGCATCCTTCCCACCCTGCCACATTTTCTGTTGGAATTCATCTACATCAACCTGCTGTTGATGCTATTCAACCTGATTCCTCTCGCCCCGTTGGATGGCGATAAAATCGCTGCCTATATCTTCCCCCGCAGGTGGGCCGAGGCGCTGGAACGCCTCCGCCCCTATGGGCCGATGATCCTGATGGTGCTGTTCATCGGCGCGCCCTACCTGGGCCTCGACATCCTAGGATGGATCATCGGACCACCGCTCCAGACGCTGATCTTGCTGTTGATTGGGTGATGATAACCACGGCAATCTACCGCGTGTGGCAGTTTTTCACCGCGCTCACCGCGCCCCCACCCGATTCGATGCAACTGGCATGGGTAGAGGCGACGCTAACCCCCGAACAACTCGCTCTCTTCCAACAAATGCGCCCCAGTGAACAGCAACACAGCCTGAGGGTGGCCGCGGCGCTAGAAGCGCAGGGGTCAACCCACCCCGATTTACTGGTGGCCGCCCTGCTCCACGATGTTGGCAAAATCCGCTTCCCGCTGCGTTTATGGGAGCGGGTTTTGATTGTTTTGGGGAAAGCGCTATTCCCGCGCCGGGCGGAGCGCTGGGGGAACGGTGAACCGCGCGGGTGGAAGCGCCCCTTTGTGGTGGCGCAACAACATTCAAGCTGGGGGGCCGAGCTGGCCCTGCAGGCCGGAGTCAGCCCACTGGCCGCCAAGCTGATCCAGCGTCATCAGGAAGCCCCTCTCCCCCATCCCACCACTCTGGAAGACCGCTTGCTTGCCTCGTTGCAAGCGGCGGATAACCGTTCCTGAGGAGGAATAGTGTGAAAATCACATTGGCAATTGTTGGCTTAGGTCAGATCGGAAGTTCGTTTGGGTTGGCGCTCGCCGGGCACGGGGAGATGATTAAACGGATCGGCTTTGACGCCGATATCCCCACCGGCAATCAGGCGCACAAAATGGGCGCGGTGGACGATGCCGCCCTGTTACTGCGCAACGCGGTCAAAGACGCCGACGCGGTGCTGCTGGCGATTCCCCTCGACCAGATGCAACAGGCAATTGAGGACATCGCCGCGCACATCAAACCGGGCGCCATCCTGATGGATACGGCCCCTATCAAAACGCAGGTCGCGCAATGGGCGGCCGAGTATCTGCCCGAAGGTTGTTCCTACGTCGGGCTGACGCCGGTGATCGGCCCGCAATACCTGCACAGCACCGACCACGGTGTCGAAGCGGCGCGCGCTGACCTGTTCCTAGACGGATTGATCGCCATCTCCGCGCCGCCAGGGGGCGGCTCGCAAGGCATCAAACTGGCCGCCGACCTGGTGCGCCTGACCGGCGCTTCGGCGCTGTTCGCCGATATGGCCGAACTCGACGGCCTGATCACCGCCACGCACATCGTGCCCCAGTTCATGGCCGCGGCGCTGCTCAACGCCACCGTGGATCAACCCGGTTGGCGGGAGGCGCGCAAGCTGGCCGGGCGCGCCTACGCCGAGGTCTCCGGCCCGATTGAACACCTGAGCGAACCCGCCGCCCTCACCCTGACCGCCCGGCTCAACCGCGAGAACATGTTACGCGTGCTGGGAAGCGTGATCGCCTCGCTGCAAACGCTGCATCGAGATATTCAGGAAGAAAACTACGCGGCGCTCTCCGAGCGGCTGGAGCGCGCCCGCAAAGGACGCGACCGCTGGTGGCACGAACGCCAGGAGGCCAACTGGGCCTTCGAGGGCCGTCCCAAGGCCGATGTTTCCGCCGGCTCCAGCCTCTTCGGCAACCTGCTGCGCCCTGGCGGACGAACCAAACGCTGATCCGAGAATGACGGCTTCCAGGCGCTTTTATTGTTACCTGCTGGAATGCAGCGACGGCAGTTACTACACCGGCTGGACGACCGATCCGCGCCGGCGCGCGACGGAACACAACGCCGGGCGCGGGGCGCGCTACACACGGGCGCGACGCCCGGTTCGATTGGTCTACGTGGAAGCGCTGCCCACCCGAAGCGCAGCGCAACAGCGCGAATACCACCTGCGTAAGCTCTCGCATGCCGAAAAACGCGCCCTGATCGAACAGACTTCCTCACCCTTTCTTTCACAGGAGATGCAACCCTATGAGCGATAAACTTTCCTGGATTGACGATGAACTGCAAAATCTGCGCCAGAGCGGCCTGTACAACCACATCCGCACGCTGGGTTCGCCGCAGGGCGCCTGGCTGATGGTGGACGGCAAGAAGGCGCTCAACTTCTGCTCCAACAACTATCTGGGGCTGGCGAATCACCCGCGCATCGTCGCCGCGGCGCGCAAGGCGATGGAAGAATACGGCGTCGGCCCCGGGGCAGTGCGCACCATCGCCGGGACGATGGATCTGCACGTCCGGTTGGATGAGCGCCTGGCCGCCTTCAAGGGCGTGGACGCGGCGATCACCTTCCAATCGGGCTTCACCGCCAACCTGGGAACGATCCCCGCGCTGGTGGGCAAGGGCGACGTGATCTTTTCCGATGAACTCAACCACGCCAGCATTATTGATGGCTGCCGCCTCTCCGGGGCGAAGATCATCCGCTACGCCCACTGCGACGCGGCAGACCTGGAAGCCCAGCTCAAGGAGCACCGCGCCAGCTACCGTCGGGCGCTGGTGGTCACCGACGGCGTGTTCAGCATGGACGGCGATGTCGCCCCGCTGGACGCGATCTACAACGTCACCCAGAACTACGACGCCATCCTGATGGTGGACGACGCCCACGGCGAAGGCGTGCTCGGACGCGGCGGGCGCGGCATTGTGGATCACTTCGATTTGCACGGTAAGGTGGATGTGGAGATAGGCACGCTCTCCAAGGCGTTTGGCGTGGTCGGCGGCGTGGTGGCCGGGAACGCAAAGGTCGTTGAATGGCTGCATCAGCGCGGGCGGCCCTTCCTGTTCTCCTCGGCGATGACCGTCCCCGACGTGGCCGCCTGCCTGGAGGCGGTGGATATGCTGGAGCAATCCACCGAGCTGGTGGACAAACTGTGGGAGAACACGCGCTACTTCAAGGATGAGATGAAAACCCTGGGATTCGATACCGGCGAGAGCGTCACCCCCATCACGCCGGTGATGCTGGGCGAGGCCAAGCTGGCGCAGGAGTTCAGCCGCGCCCTGTACGAAGCCGGGGTGTTTGGCATGGCGATCGGCTACCCCACCGTGCCGCGCGGCAAAGCGCGCATCCGCGTGATGATCTCCGCGGCGCACAGCCGCGAGGATCTTGACCAGGGGTTGGAGGCCTTCGCTAAAGTGGGGCGCGCCCTCGGGGTCATCAACTAAGACAATCCGTGCAGAAATCAGGCTTTGTGGAAAAGCCTGACTTCTCCAAAAGCTAGCGAAGGGGAACAACCGAGGCGTGGAATATGAAGAGAAGCCAGGCTTTTTCCCAAAAGCCTGGCTTCTGACAATTTCAGGGCTGGGCGGCGAACAAACGGCGGTAGAGGTCGCTTTGCAGCAGGTTCTCCGGGTCGAGGCGGCGCTTGAGCGCCTGGAAGCGCTCCACTGTCTCCGCGCCTAAAAACTGCTGCGCCGCCGCGGAGGTCAGCGTGCTATCTTTGGCGAAGTAGAAACGCCCTCCCGCCTCCAGCACAATCTGAGTGAGGTCGTTGCACAGCTGTTGCAGGCGCGCCCGGTTGCGGCGGGTGATCTTGAAATCCATCGCCAGGGAATAGCCGTCCACCGCGTGGGAGAGCAGGAAGTCATCGGGGCGGTGGCGCTTGAGCACCACCAGGTACGAGGGCAGGCGGCGCGCCTGGGTGAGGGTGAGCATCTCGCGGAAGGCTTCGGCGGCATTCGCTTGGGGGATGAAACTCTGGAACTGAATCAACCCCTCGGGGCCATAGGAACGTATCCAATCCGGGATGTAATCCAGCAAAAAGTGAAAGGCGGCGTGCGGCTGACGGTACACCTTGTGATTCCCCAGCCGCGAGGCCAGGTACTTGCCCAGGTTGACCAGCCGCGTGCCAGGGTTGTTCATCCAGGGGGCCATCAGCCGCCACAGGATCGAAGTCGGCACAAAACCGAGCAGGGTATCGGGCAGGTTCTGGTGCTCCGGGCGCAGAGTCTCGCGCGGGGCGGGGTCTTCCCCCGGTTCCAGGTAACGGGCGCTGTGAATCTGCCCGCGACCGAGCTGCTTTCCACCCGCCAGTCCATCAATCCAGCCAACAATGTAATCCTCGCTGGTTTTACGCGCCTCGAGGTCGGCAATCATCTCGTCCAGGCTGGCGGGCGCCCAGGCTTTGACGGATAAATCCCCCGAATGCACGCGCTTGAGCTGCAAAGCGATCGAGGTGAACACCCCCAACACTCCCAGCCCGCCGATCATGGCGTAGAACAGCTCGGCGTTTTCTTGCGGCGTGCAGGTAATCTCCGAGCCATCGGGGAGCAAAGCGGTGAAGGCCAGCACGTGCTCGCCGAAGGTTCCGGCGCGGTAGTTGTTCTTGCCGTGCACGTTCATCGCCAGGCAGCCGCCGATCGTCGGGGCCATCGTCCCCGGAACCACGGCAGGCCACCAGCCATCTTCCAGCGTGTATTCCCACAACTGACGGATGGTCACACCCGGCTCCACCTGGATGACGCCCTCTTCGGGATCCCAGGAAAGGATGCGGTTCATGCGGCGCAGATCAAGGACGATCTGCCCGGCGTTGGTTGCGGGGTCACCGTAGCTGCGCCCGGCCCCGCGCAGGCACACCGAGAGGCCGTGCTGGCGGGCAAGCTCGAAAGCGTTGAGGATCTGCTCCTGATGCGTGGGGCGGTAGAGGTAGCTCAGGCTGCGTGGGATGCGGCCAAAGCCAGATAACAGGGTAAGGCGGTCGAATTCCAGCATGGTATCAGAAGGACAGGCGGCGGAAGATGAACGAGGGGATGTGATGCAGGGCCAGGGCCACCCAGCGCCAGCGCGCCGGGGTGAAGATCACCTGCCTGCGGCGGCGGATCGCCTTCCAGATATCCTCAGCAGCCTGATCGGGGGAAATCACCCAAAAGGTGCGCGCCGCACCGGCGATCATCTCGGTATCCACAAAGCCGGGCTTGACGGTGAGCACGTGGCAGCCTTTACGCGTCAGGCGGTTGCGCAGGGATTCGAGATAGGTGCTCAGGCCAGCTTTGGCAGCGTGATAGGGCGGGTTGCCCACCCGACCACGCTCCCCGGCGATGGAGGAGACGCCGACGATCTGTCCACGGCCCTGACGCTCAAAGAGCAAGGCAGCCTGATCGAGCCAGGCCATCGCGCCAAGCAGATTGACCTCCACCACCTGACGATCTTTCTCAAAATTGTATTCCCCCAACGCCACCGGCGGCATCACCCCGGCGACATAAGCGATCAGGTCCAAACGCCCCAGCGCGGCGACGATCTGCTGAAAGAGCGCCGGGATCTCCTCGTAGCGGGTGACATCATGGGGGTAAGTCAGCGCCACCGTTTGCCCGGCGGATTGGTTGATGGCCGCGGCCAGGCTCTCCAGCCGATCGGCACGGCGGCCAAGCAGAGCGAGGGCATAACCCTCGGCAGCCAGTTTGCGCGCCAGGGCTGCGCCGATGCCGGAAGAAGCGCCCACGATGATGGCGCGGGTTCGTTGCAACAAAGGAGTATCAGGGGGAAGTTGGGGGGATTGTGTTGAGGTCATAAGCGCAGCTCCACAGCCAGGGCTATCCAGTCTTCGATTTGACGGCGGTCGCTCACCTGCAAAGCATGTCGCTGCAAGGCGGCTTCCATTTGGGGGATTTGCTCTTCCAGGATGCCGGAGAGCAGCAAACGCCCATCGGGGGCGACCAGGTCGGCCAGTCCATCATCCAAAAGGCGGATGAGTATGTGCGCCAGGATGTTGGCGACCACCAGCGGGGCCTGACGCACCGGGAACGCCCCCCGGCGGATGACGTCCAGCGAGCCAACGGCGAAGGCGGCCCTATCGCTCACGCCGTTGCGCCGGGCGTTTTCCACGGCGGCGGCCACCGCGTCGGGGTCGGTATCCACGCCAAAGGCGCGCCCCGCGCCGAGCTTGAGGGCAGCTATGGAGAGGATCCCCGACCCGCAGCCGATGTCCAGCAGGTCGCATCTCTGAGAGCAGTGCTCTTCCAGCAATTCGAGGCAGAGCTGCGTTGTGGGGTGCGTGCCGGTTCCAAACGCCATGCCGGGGTCAATGTGAATGGTGAGGCGGCCATCATCGGGGGGCGTGATCCAGGCGGGGACGATGCGCAGCCTTCGCCCAACAGCGATGGGGCGGTAGTGCTGCTTCCAGGCTTCTGCCCAGTTAGTCTCGGCCAGGGGAGTGAACTGAGGTTCAGATAGAGGGTGGATGCGCCCCAGAAAATAAAGTGCCTCTTCGATGCGCTGCCGCCGCCCTTCCAACTGGTCATCCACAGGGAGGTAGCCGCACACCCGAAGCGGGCCAATCGGGCGGCCTTCGCCTTCAGGGTCGGCGGCGATGGCGGTGCTCTCCATGACCACGCCGCCGGGCAGATAGCGGGCCAGCACCTCGGCGACGGCTTCGGCCATTTCGCCGTCTACCGTCAGGGAGACCTCCAGCCAGGACATGATCGCTGCTCCCGCGGCGGACCTCAGCCGCCCAGTACCTCGCGCAGGCGGTCGAAGAAGCCCCGTTCCTGCGGCGTGACCTCCGTGCCCAGGCTCTCGGCCAGTTGCTGGAAAAGTTCACGCTGTTCGGGAGTCAGCTCGCGCGGGATCTCCACATTGATGACCACCAGTTGATCACCGCGGTGATTGTTATTATGCAAATTGGGCACTCCCTTGCCGCGCATGCGGATCACCTTGCCCGGCTGAGTCCCGGCGGGGATGCGCAAAATCGCATCGCCATCCACCGTGGGCACACGGACTTCATCCCCCAGTGTGGCCTGCGCGATGTTGATGTTCAGGTCGAGGAGGATATTATCTTCACGGCGACGGAAGTACTTGTGCGGCCGAACCTGTATCACCAGGTACAGATTCCCTGGTGGGCCGCCGTTGCTCCCCGGCTGCCCCTCGCCGCTGAGACGGATCTGCGTGCCAGTATCCACACCAGCGGGGATGGCAACCACTTTTTTGCGCGTGCGGCGCTCCAGGCCGCGCCCGCGGCAGGTTGGGCAGGGGGTGTTGATCACTTCGCCCTTGCCGCCACAGGCCGGGCAGGTGGTCACCTGCACCATCGAGCCGAGGATGGTCTGTCGCGAACGGCGCACCTCGCCCTGGCCATTACAGGTAGAGCAGCGGGTCGGCGAGGTGCCAGGTTTGGCCCCGGAGCCGCCGCAGGTGCTACAGCGTTCGTCGCGGGTGATTTCGATCTCTTTTTCGCAGCCAAAAACCGCCTCTTCAAAGGTCAGATGGATGCGGTATTGCATATCCGCACCGCGACGGGGGGCATTACGCGCACGTTGAGCGCTGCGGCCAAAGCCAAACCCAAAGCCAAAGAGATCCTCGAAAATATCACTGAAATCCACGGTGGTCCAATCGGGGACTCCGCCCGCGCTTTGCACACCGGCATGACCAAAGCGGTCGTAGGCGGCGCGCTTCTCGGCATCGGAGAGCACGGCATACGCCTCGTTGATCTCCTTAAAGCGCTCCTCGGCATCCGGCTCGGTGCTGACATCCGGATGATATCTGCGCGCCAGTTTGCGAAAAGCCGATTTGATCTCGCTTTCCGAAGCCGTACGCGGGATGCCCAGGATTTCGTAGTAGTCACGTGGCATAAAAATAAACCTCAACTAAGCGTTGCAGGCCATAAGTGTATCACCGATTGTAGGGGTAGGGAGAGGGGAAAACTCCTCCCGCAGAAGGTTCTGCGGGAGGAGTGGATGCTCAGGCGTTGCGGAATTCCCCGTCAACGATATCTTCATCGTCAGAGCCGCTTTGCCCATCCGGCGGCGGGGTTTGCGGCCCGGCGCCCTCGGCACCCGGCATCGGCCCCGCGCCAGGTTGTTGCTGATAGGCCGCCGCGCCTAACTGTTGAACCACCTGCGTCAGCTCATCCGTCAGCCGGTTGAGAGTATCGGCGTCGCTGTTTTCATCTTCCAGAGCTTTGCGCACCGCAGCGACTTTCTCTTCCACCTGGCTCTTCAAGTCGGCAGGGACTTTATCGCCCAGGTCGTTGATCGTCTTTTCCGCGGTGTAGGCCATGTTATCCGCCTTGTTGCGGGCTTCCACCCGTTCTTTGCGCTTGCGGTCCTCTTCGGCGTGCGCCTCAGCTTCCTTGCGCATGCGCTCGATTTCATCTTCGGTCAGGCCCGAGGAGGCGGTAATGGTGATGTGCTGGCTGCGGCCGGTGGCTTTATCCTGCGCTGTCACCTTGAGGATGCCGTTGGCATCAATATCGAATGTAACCTCGATCTGCGGGACGCCGCGCGGCGCAGGGGGAATACCATCGAGGATGAAGCGGCCCAGGGACTTGTTATCGGCGGCCATGGGGCGCTCGCCCTGCAACACGTGGATTTCCACCTGCGGCTGATTGTCGGTCGCCGTGGAAAAGATCTGGCTCTTGCGGGCCGGGATGGTGGTGTTGCGCTCGATCAGCGGGGTCGCCACGCCGCCGAGGGTCTCCACCGAGAGCGTCAACGGAGTGACGTCCAGCAGCAGGATGTCCTTGACATCGCCGCCGAGGACACCCGCCTGGATGGCCGCGCCGATGGCAACCACCTCATCCGGGTTCACGCCCTTGTGCGGCTCCTTGCCAAAGAATTTCTTCACGGCTTCCTGCACCGCCGGCATGCGGGTCATGCCGCCGACCAGGACGATCTCGTCAATGTCGGAGGGTTTCAACCCGGCATCCTTTAGCGCCTGCTTGACCGGCCCGATGCTGCGTTCAATCAGATCGGCGGTCAACTGCTCCAGCTTGGCGCGGGTCAGTTTCATCACCAGGTGTTTTGGGCCGCTGGCATCCGCGGTGATGTAAGGCAGGTTGATCTCCGTCTGTTGCAGGCTGGAAAGCTCAATCTTGGCCTTTTCAGCGGCCTCCTTCAGACGCTGCAAGGCGCTGCGGTCCTGCCGCAGGTCAATGCCGTGCTCTTTCTGAAATTCATCCGCCAGGTAGTGGATAATGCGCTGATCGAAGTCGTCGCCGCCAAGGAAGGTATCACCGCTGGTGGACTTGACCTCGAAGACGCCTTCACCTACTTCCAGGATGGAGATATCGAACGTGCCGCCGCCCAGGTCATAGACCGCGATGGTCTCGTTGGCTTTCTTATCCAGGCCGTATGCCAGCGAGGAGGCGGTAGGCTCGTTGATGATGCGCAACACTTCCAAACCGGCGATTTTGCCGGCGTCTTTAGTGGCGTTGCGCTGCGCGTCGTTGAAGTACGCCGGGACGGTGATCACCGCCTGGGTGACCGGCTCGCCGAGGTACGCCTCGGCATCCGCCTTGATCTTCGCCAGAATCATGGCGGAAATCTCCGGCGGCGAGTATTCCTTGCCATCCAGCATGACGCGCACATCGCCATTCGGCGCTTTGGTCACTTTATAGGGCACCATCTTCTTGGCGCGCTCCACTTCGGGGTCATCGTACTTGCGCCCCATGAAGCGCTTGATCGAAAAGATGGTGTTCTCCGGGTTGACCACCGCCTGGTTGCGGGCCGGGCGGCCAACAATGCGCTCGTGATTTTTATTCACGGCGACCACAGATGGCACAAGGCGTTCGCCTTCCGCCGAGGGGATCACCGTAGGCTCGCCGCCCTCAACTACCGCGGCGACGGAGTTGGTTGTACCCAGATCAATACCAATGATTTTAGCCATAAGACAATTTCCTCCAGATATGATTTCGTTTTCACTCTGCGATCACCACTCGGGCAGGCCGTAAAACCCGGTCGCCGATCAGGTAGCCTTGCTGTAACACTTCAACAATCTGATCGCGTTCGTGTTGATCGCTGGCTGTGCGAGTGACAGCCTCGTGCAGGTTAGGGTCAAACATCTGCCCCTCGGCCTGCATGGGTTTGATGCCTTCCGCTTCGAGGATGGAAAGCAGCTTGCGGTAAATCAGTTCAATGCCTTCCGCCCAGGTCGCGCCCTCGCCTTCCTGAGGGCGGTTCTTCAACGCCAGTTCCAGGTCGTCCAAAATGGGCAGATAGCGCTTGATGATCTCACCGGCGGCATCCTGGTAGATGCGTTCGCGCTCGCGTTCGACGCGTTTTTTGTAATTGGCGAACTCGGCACGGGCGCGCTGCCAGCCATCCAGGTATTCAGCTGCCTGCGCCTGACTCTCTTCCAGAGCAGATTGCAGCGCCTCCGGTGAAAGTTCTTGCTCATCTTTAGCCGGGGCTTCGCTAGCCGGGGCTTCGCTTTGCTCCCCGGCCTGTTCCTGCTCTTGCACCTCAGCCTCCTCTTGTTCATTGGGGAGGGGGGCAAGCTCTTCGGTGTTTTTCTTCTTCTTTTTCTTGCTCATAAGTCCTCAATATACCTCTCGTCCGATAAGGTGTCACCGACCAACTCGCTCAACAGATTGGCGACAAAGCGGACGGTGGAAATGGTTTGCGCGTAAGGCATGCGCGTGGGTCCCAACACGCCCAACGCCCCGGTAGCAATACCAGGAACGCCATAACGGGAGAGGATCACCGCACAATCGCTCAGGTCCTCCCAGGTGCCCTCGCCGCCGATGAGCACATGCACACCGCTGGTTTCGGGCATCAGCACGGTTTGGGAGAGCAATTCTTCCAGTTGCGAGCGCTCCTCCCAAAAACGCAGGGCGCGGTGCGCCACACCCGGTTCGGCGAACTCCGGCTCGGCGAGCACATTAGCCAGCCCGTCGCGGTAGATATCGCCTGCCAGCACGCTATCCGAGCGCTGCATCTCAGCGCCGATGAGTTTGAGGACATCGCGCTGCAAATCGTCGCTCGCCTTGCTCATCAGCGCACCCAGCGCCTCAGCGTCCTTCTGCGCGGCGATCTCGTTGATCCACCGGGCAACCACGCTCAGCCGCTGCTGCGGCACCGGCTCGCTCAGCTTGAGGATCTGCTGGCGGATTTCGCCGCCTTCCAACACCAGCACCATCAGCACCTGGCGGCCGCGGATAGCGATCAGCTCGATGTGCTTCAGACGAGCATGCACCGGATGCAGGGAAGTCACCAGCGAGGCCGCCCGCGCCTGACGCGCCAGCACCGAGGCGGCGAGCTGCATCCACTCGTCAATATCGTGTCGCGCCTGGTAAAACTGATGCTGGATGGTGCGCCGTGTTTCAGTGGGCAGGCTGGAATGCCCCATCAACTGGCTAACAAAGTAGCGATAGCCCTCCTCAGTGGGGATGCTGCCCGCCATTTTGTGTGGTTTCTGCAAATAGCCGCGCTCTGTCAGTACGGCCATCTCGTTGCGGACGGTGGCGGACGAGAACTTCAGTCCGTATTGCTCCACCAGCCGCTCCGAGCCAACCGGCTTGACGTTGCCCACATAATCGCGGATCACCAACGCCAGGATCAGTTTTTGTCGTTCAGTCAGGTTTCCGCTCATAGGCGACGATTTTTAGCAGTCGCGGTGCTCAGTTGCTAAATCAACGCTTCCCATCATATCACTCCCCCAGGGCGACGTCAAGAAATGGGGTCAAAAAACCGCGCGTTCTTATATGAAATTAACAAAAACCGCCTGGACAACGTCCGGCGGATACGCACCCTTCGATACGCTTCGCTATTCAAGATGCGTATCGAAGGGTGCGCGAGGGATATGCTGTTATCTCGAATTCGTTATTGACATCAACGCGTCGCGGCGGCATCGCGCACGCGGTACATCAACACTCCTGCAAGCAACATAAAGAGCGCGCCGAACAACCACATGATGCGATAGTTCCCCCCGGTAACATCCACCAGAATGCCCACCACCTGAGGGCCAGCAACTGCGGCGATGTTCGACGCCAGATAATACAACCCGGTGAACGCCCCAATGCGCTGGTCGCCGCCCACATCGTACACCATCGGCAGGGAGTTCACGTTAATCAGCGCCCAGAACACGCCCGCCAGCACCAGCAGCGGGAGGAGCATCGCCTCGCTCTGCACCGCCATGCCATAGGCGAACAGCACCACCATCCCCCCAATACCGAACAGGATCACCCGCCGCCGCCCAAAGCGCGTCGCCAGCAGCCCGCTAGGGATGGCGAAGAGCACAAACATCAGCGCCAGCCCCGAGGTCAGGATGCTCATCCGCCCTTCGTCAATTCCCAGTGTGAACTTTCCAAAGGAAGACAGCCAGGTCTCCACCGCGTTATAGGAGATGAACCAGCACAAAATCGCCAGCAGGATGTATAGCCCGGAACGATCGGCGGCGTTCACCACCTCGCGCAGGTTGTCCAGGAAGCTCATGCGCTCACTCTCAGGGACTTCATCCGGCGCATCCGGCTCATGGATAAACAACACTACAAGCGCGACCGAGATCATCATCATAATCGAGCCGAAGGCGAACGGCGTGATGCGCCCCATCTTATACAACGCACCGCCCACCAGGAAGGCTATAATCGCGCCCACGCCGCCCATGAAATTGATCACCCCGTTCGCGGTGCTGCGCTGGTGCGGCGGGAACACATCGCCCAGCAGCGCAACAGTCGGCGCACGGAAGAGCGCCATACCGAAGTTGGTCAGCAGGATGGCGAACATCACCGCCGCCACCGAGCGCATGGCCGGAATGAAGATGAAGAACACCGCCGCCAGCGGCGCGCCAGCCAGCATCCAGGGCTTGCGCCGCCCGAAGCGCGTGCGCGTGTGATCCGACCGCTCACCGACGACCGGCTGCACGAACATGTTCAGATAGTTATCCCAGGTCATCACAAAACCGACCAGAGTCGCCGAAAGGCCAAAGCCCTTCAGGAAGATGGGCACGAAGTTGTTGAAAATCGGCCAGATCAGGCTGATACCCAGGAAGCCGAACCCCAGGAGGAACGTGCGGCCATAAGGAAAACGGTCAGTGGAAGATGCATTCTCAGACATAAAAACTCCTTTCAAAGCAGTACTCTTTTACTTTTCGCTCTTCGCTTCATCAAGGCCGACCCCTTCCCACCCCTGTTCTGCCAGAAATTCTCGATCTTCCTGGGTGAGATCAGCTTTCTCCAGCAGGTCGGCGCGACGCTGCAGGGTGCGCAGCAGGGACTGTTGACGACGCCAACGAGCAATGCGGGCGTGATCACCGGAGCGCAACACTTCGGGCACTTCCCAGCCGCGGAAATTGGCCGGGCGAGTGTAGTGGGGGTGTTCGAGCAAGTTATTGGAATGCGAATCCTTTTGATGCGCCTCGGGGTCGCCGAGCACGCCGGGGAGCAGGCGCGTGACTGCGTCTACCACAACCAGGGCAGGCAGTTCGCCGCCGGTGAGAACATAATCCCCAATGGAAATTTCATCGCTGACCAGGTGCTGCCGCACGCGTTCATCCAGCCCTTCGTAGCGACCAGCCAGCAGCGCCAGCCGCGGGTAGGCGCTCAATTCGCGGGCCACTTCCTGGGTGAACAATCGCCCCTGGGGCGTGAGCAGGATCACCGGACAGGAGGGCGGCGCGCCAAGCACGCCTTCCACCGCGGCGAAGATCGGCTCAGCCTTCATCACCATGCCGCCGCCGCCACCGTAAGGTTCATCATCGGTGGTGTGATGCTTGTCCGTTGTCCAATCGCGGATATTGTGCAAATGGAATTCCACCAGCCCCCGTTCGGCAGCCCGTTTCAGAATGCTGCTTTGCAGATAGGGTTCCAGAGTCTCCGGCAACAGTGTGAAGATGTCAAATCGCATGATCTCATTCTAGCCGCGAGAGAGGAGAATCGCAAGACGCAAGAAATCCACCCGAAAAACCCACAAACCTCCCGCATCATCTGCTTCTGGCAAAAAGAACATTAACGCCGATCCAGCCAGCGGGAGGCTCCTTCGCGAAAAAGCAAGGTTCTTGTCGATGTTTCACCCCGATGGTAAGATGACCGCATGTATTTGCAAGGAAGTAAATGGTCAATGCGAAAAAGGCGGCGGCGGCGCAAAGCCAACCCCTGGCGCGTCATGATGTTGTTGTTACTCATCGCCACAGGCATCTACATCAACGAAATCGTCGTGCCCACTACCCCGCCGTTATTCGTCACCACGCCAACCCCCACAATCAGCCCGGAGGCTTTTGCCAATCAGGCTGAGGCATTTTTTAATGAAGGCAAGCTCGCTCAAGCAATCGACGCCTATGAGCAAGCCATCCTCGCCGATCCAAAGAACTCTGCATACTACGTCGCCCTGGCGCGCATTCAGATACTGGCAGGACGCTATCAGGACGGCCTGGAGAACGCCGAGCTGGCCCTGCTGCGCAGCCCGGAGAATCCGGTGGCGCACGCCATGCGCGCCTGGGCGCTTGATTTTTCCGGCGACTACCTCGAAGCGGAAGCAGCGATCAAACGCGCTCTGGACATCGACGAGACAAACGGCCTCGCTCACGCCATCTATGCCGAGATCCTGGTGGATCAGGGACGCTACGAGGAAGCCGCTGAGGAATCGCGCATCGCCCTGGATCTGGCGCCCGGTTCTCTGGAAGCCCACCGGGCACGGGGCTACGTGCTCTACTGGACAAGCAACTACGACCTGGCGCTGGAAGAATATAAAACCGCGCTTTCGATCAACAGCAAAATCCCCAATCTCTACATGATGACCGGTTACATCTACGGTGCACTGGGGGAATACGACCTGGCGGTCGAAAGCTTCAATCAGGCCAACGCCCTCAACCCCAACGACCCAACGCCGGAATACGAGGCCTCGCGCATCTACTTCACCATCGGTGAGTTCGCCCAGGCAGTGCAATACGCCGAACAAGCCGTAGAAAACGATCCGGCCAACGCCATGCTGCACGGCAACCTGGGGGTGATGTACGCCAAGAACAATGACCTCACTCGCGCGATCGAGCACCTCACCCTGGCCGTCCAGGGTGGAAGCACCAAAGACGGAGTACAGGTGGAAGGCATCCCGCTCTCCAATCGCCTGCGGGTGGTGGAAATCTACTCCCTCTATGGGCTGACGCTGGCGCGCCTGAACCGCTGTGGCGAGGCGATACCAGTGTTTCAGGCCATGCTGGCCGCCATGCCGGATAACGAACTGGCCTCCTTCAACGCCAACGCCGGGCTTGAGATCTGCCAAGCCGCCACGGAAACCAGCACCCCCTCCCCAGAAGCCACGTCACAACCCTGAGTTATGGATCGAAACCTCACAGGGAGAAAACCCACGTTTCGACAGGAGGGACCATCTTTCCATCCCTACCGCATGATGCTCTGGCTGGGGCTGATCGCCGCGGGCATCTGGACGCTGACCCAAATCGGCACCGCGCCGGAGGACCGCATCAAGCCGCTTTTCCTGCCCACGCCAACGGCCACCCGCACAGCTGAATCGTACCTGCTGGCGGCGGAGGCGTACTTCGACGCCGGAAAGATTGACGACCCCGCCGCCACAGACGCCATCGACGCCTACAGAATGGCACTGGAGCTTGACCCAGACAACGCCCGCGCCCACGCCGAACTGGCCCGCTTGCTAGTCTACTCCACCAGCCTGCTTTCCTCCACCGCCGATAAAGTCAGCCGCCTGGAAGAGGCGCTCGCCGAGAGCAGCAAAGCGGTTGAGCTGGCCCCCGATGACAGCACTGTGCAAGCGATCCATGCGCTGGCGCTGGATTGGTATTCGATCTACGCCACCACGGAGGATGAACGCCGCGACCTGCTCACCCGCGCGGAGCAAACCGCCAGCCTGGCTTTCAACCTCGACCCGAACAACGCCCTGGCACTGGCGATCTACGCCGAAGTGCTGCTCGATCAGGGGAAACTCTCCCAGGCCCAGCAACACGCCCAAAACGCCGTTGAATTATCCCCCGACCTGATGGATGCGCATCGCGTCTACGGCAACGTGCTGGAGACTCTGGGGCAATACCGCGTAGCCATTGAGGAATACCAAAAAGCCGCGGCGATTAACCCCAACCTGACCTTTCTCTACCTGCGCATCGGCGTGGTCTACCGAGAATTGCAGGTCTACGATGCCGCGTTAGAACAATTCGAAAAAGCCATCCGCATCAACGAAGCCAACGGCGTTAAAGACCCCCTTCCCTACATCGCCATCGCCAAGACATATTCCCGCATGGGAGAATTTTTCGTCGCCGCGCTCAACGGCGAGAAAGCGCTCAGTTTCGACCCAACCAACGCCAACACCTACGGCCAACTAGGAGATATCTACGTGCGCTCGCGCAACTATGAGGGCGCAATGCCCGTGCTCAAATGTGCTGTGCTCGGCTGCACCGCGGAGGAAAACGAGGTCGGTGGGGTTGACGTGGAGGGATTGCCCCTGACGAACTTGGAGGTGGCTTTCATCTACGTGCGTTATGGCTCGGTGCTGGCAGCGTTAAGCCGCCCAGGGGCGAACTACTGCCCCGAGGCCCTGGCTGTCCTCGAACAAGTGCGCGCTGCTTACCCGGATAACCTCACCTTGATCGGGATCATCGAAGAAAATGAGGCGATTTGCCAGCTGATCGAGGAGACCCCAGCCCCATAGAGCCTCGATTCCCCCCTCAATTGTCAGAGTTTTATAAGAATCGCATACGAACCAGCCCGACCGTCCTTGACTTTCAACTCAAGAGTCGTTATGATTACGGCGCTTCTTAGCAGCTGATGTTGTCGGGTGCTAATTTTCATGGCAAAAAATATCCTTTAATTCACTTTTGCAGGAGGTTCGTATGGCTATTTCCCTCAAACCCCTCGGTGATCGGGTTGTAATCGAACCCATCGAGCAGGAAGAAAAGACAGCCAGCGGGATTGTGCTGCCCGACACGGCCAAAGAAAAGCCGCAACAGGGCAATGTTTTGGCTGTCGGCCCGGATGTGGAGGGCGAGATCTCGGTCGGCGACCGCGTGCTGTATGCCAAATACGCCGGCACGGAAGTCAAAATTGACGACCAGGAAGTGCTCATCCTGAGCGAATCCGACGTCCTGGCGCTGATCGGGTAAAGCGTCCACCGACAAGACAAAACGATAATTCTTTTTAAGGAGATTGACATATGGCAAAGCAATTAGTCTTTTCTGAAGAAGCTCGCCGCAAACTTCAGAAGGGGATTGACATTCTGGCAAACGCGGTGATCACAACGCTCGGCCCCAAGGGGCGCAACGTTGCTCTGGATCGCAAATTCGGCAGCCCGACCATCACGCACGACGGCGTGACCGTGGCCAAGGAAATTGAACTGGAAGACCCCTTTGAGAACATGGGGGCGCAACTGCTCAAAGAAGCGGCCACCAAGACGAACGACATCGCCGGCGACGGCACCACCACCTCCACCGTGCTGGCGCACGCCATCGTGACCGCCGGCATGAAGAACATGGCTGCTGGTGCCAACCCCATGCTGCTCAAGATGGGCATCGAGGCCGCGGCCAAGGCGGTTTCCGAAGAAATCAGCAAGCAGGCCATCGAAGTCACCACCAAGGACGAGATTGCCAACGTGGCCTCCATCTCGGCCCAGGATCGCACCATCGGTGAACTGATCGCCGACGTGATGGACAAAGTCGGCAAAGACGGCGTCATCACCGTGGAGGAATCCAAGGGTCTGGAGTTTGAAACCGAGTACGTTGAGGGTATGCAGTTCGATCGCGGCTACCTCTCGCCTTACTTCGTCACCGATCCCGACACGATGGAAGCCAAGATCGAAGAGCCCTACATCCTGATTCACGACAAGAAAATCTCCGCCGCGCAGGATATCGTCCCCGTGCTGGAGAAGCTGGTGCAGATGGGCAAGCGCGAGCTGGTCATCATCGCCGAGGACGTGGACGGCGAAGCGCTGGCGACCCTGGTGCTGAACAAGCTGCGCGGTATGCTCAACGTGCTGGCCGTCAAGGCCCCCGGATTCGGCGATCGCCGTAAAGCCATGCTGCAGGATATCGCCATCCTGACCGGCGGCACCGTGATCACCGAAGAGATGGGCCGCAAGCTGGACAGCGTGACGATTGAAGACCTCGGCCGCGCCGAGAGCGTAGTCTCCACCAAGGAAGATACCACCATCGTCGGCGGCAAGGGCGATCCTAAAGCGATCAAGGGCCGCATCGAGCAGATCCGCGTCGAAATCGAGAAGAGTACCAGCGATTACGACCGCGAGAAACTGCAAGAGCGTCTGGCCAAGCTCTCCGGTGGCGTCGCCATCATCCGCGTGGGCGCGGCGACCGAGACCGAGCTGAAAGAGAAGAAGCACCGCGTGGAAGACGCCCTTTCGGCGACCCGCGCGGCCGTGGAAGACGGCATCGTCCCCGGCGGCGGCGTGGCCCTGATCAATGCCATGAAAGCGCTCGACAACTTGAAGATGGATTACCCCGATGCGCAAATCGGCGTCAACATCGTGCGCGACGCCCTGGAAGTCCCCATGCGCAAGATCGCCTCGAACGCCGGAAAAGACGGCTCCGTCATCCTGGAGAACGTCCGCCGCGAACAGGCCGCCAAGAAAGAAATCAACATCGGGTACAACGTCCTCAGCGAGGAATATGTGGATATGGTGAAAGTCGGCGTAATCGACCCGGCCAAGGTCACCCGCGGTGCGCTGGAGAACGCAGCTTCCATCGCTGCCATGATCCTGACCACCGAGGCCCTGATCACCGACATCCCCGAACCGGAGAAGGCGGCCCCGCCGATGCCGGAGTACTAAACCGCAAACAAAGCAACAAAAAAGCCCTCAGCAAACCGCTGGGGGCTTTTCTTAACCCGAATTGCAGACTAAGAACGCGATTTTGCAGGCAAAGAGACATTAAACACCTGCGCCCAGATTTCCACCAGCCGCGGGTCAAAGTGCTTTCCGGCCTGGGCAAAGATATACGCGTTGACCCGCTCTGTCGACCAGGCTTTGCGATATGGACGGTCATGGCTCAACGCATCCCAGACATCCACAATGGCGAAAATGCGCGCAGTCAACGGGATATCTTCACCGCGCAACCCAAAGGGGTATCCATTCCCGTCCCAACGCTCATGATGATACAGAGGAATATCCAGCGCCGGGCGAAGGAATTCAATCGGGGAGAGCATATCATACGCATATTGAGGGTGCTTGTGCATCAAAGCCCATTCCGCTTCGCTCAGCGGGCCGGGTTTTCGCAGAATGGTATCGGGGATGCCGATCTTGCCAATATCATGGAGCAACGCACCGCGCTGAATGTACACCAGTTGATCGGCGGGTAACTCCATTGCCCGCGCCAGCCGTAAAGTCCGTCGGGTGACCCGCTGGGTATGCCCTTCCGTCTCGCGATCACGCAGATCCAGCGCGCGCACCCAACCTTCCAGGGTGGCGTTGTAGGCTTCCTCCAGCTCAGCATGAGAGCGTTGCAAATCGTTGAACAACTGTGCGTTATCAATGGCAATGGCCGCCTGCGTGGTCAGCGATTGAAGGAAATTCAACCACTCGTTATCCACCTTCAAAGCCTGCCGGTGGAAAAGTTCAAATACGCCGATCAACTTCCCCCGCGCGATAAGAGGCATGCCATAGTACGCCACAAATTTCTCTTCCACAACCATATTGGTTCGCAAAAGAGGAATTTTTGACTGAGCAAGATCAGGGACGACAAGCAATTGCCGCGAGCGTACCACGCGCCCCGACAACCCTTCGCTTAGCCCCACCGTGCTGTATTCACAGCGGTAGTACTTGAACCCGCGCGCCAACACACAGCGCAACAGGTGCATTTTTTCATCGTACAGGAGAACAGCCGCCGCGTCCACGCCAAGCTGCCGGGTGGCCTGCTCTAAAAACACGCGCAGCGTCACTCGCAAATCCATGCTGCTGGTGATGGCGCGATCAATGGCGTGCAACGCCGCTAGGCGTCGCAGGCGACTTTCTGTCTGCTCCCGATGCATCACACGGAACACAGCGTTGGCCACCAGATCGCCAATCGCCTCAACCAGACGTCGCTCCTCCATGCGCAAGGGCGTTCCCCCGCCAAGCCACAGCACGCCAATGGGTTCATTTTGCGCGATCAGTGGAACGCCTATAACCACCCCGGCGGGATCATTTTTGACCACATGGGATGTGTTGTAATAGGGTTGACCGGTGGAGAGTAATTGCCGGCCCATCACCGCCATCCAGGCAAATAAATCAGGAGAAAACCCGTTTTCCGATAGTTCTTTCCAGCGGCCGTAGAAATAATCGTTCACCAGACGACTGCCCTGGGATTCGCGCAACAACAGCGCACCGCGATCAATCGGCAACCAGGCACCTAATTCCTGGAACAGCACATTAAGGATGTCGAGAAACGCTTCAGCCTTGCGAAGCGCCATTGTGATTTCAACCACAGCATTGCGGACAAACAACCGCTCCCGCTCTGCAGTAACGTTGCGCGCCAGGCAAACCGCACCCTTGAAGCGCCTGCCCTCCCACTGAACAGGATGACAGCGCAATTCCCAGATCTGGTCATCGCGGCGAAGCTCTGTATCCACAGTCTTCCCCTCCAGGCTGTCCAGCAGGCCAGACACCAGCGGGGGGATTGACGAAAATGCATCCGCAACCTGCTGACCGAGAATTGTTTCAGGCGCTCGTACCCCAGCAAATTGTGTGAAAGGGCTCAAACCATCCCCCTCTGCCAGGAGGATGGTTTGATTTTCATCGATCATCAGGATAGCGACAGGAACTTTCTCAGCCACTTCGCCGTAGTGGTTACTGGGCATATCAGGATTTTTGATGAACCTGTTGGGCGCTCCATTGGCTGGTGACGATGCCATAAACGTGTTTCTTCTCTTTCTGCATGCGATCTTGCAAATGGACAACCTGCATAGCGAAATCGGCCAATGAATTCGCCCGAATGGATAGAATCATCGCACGGTCTTCACTCTCCAGCGCAAACGGTTCGCCGAGATACCCAACTTCTAACGCTTCGGCTGGACGAGTGAGCAATAACTGACAAAAATGCTTGTTTACAACTGCTGCGGAGATCAACCGACTCACCTCCGGATGACACTCAGCTTCTGAAGCAAGTGCCACATCCTGACGATAGACTGTACGCATTACCATTCTCCTTAAAAAACAATCGATAGCATCAAGAATGGTTGTCCATCAGCAACTGACAACACACCTCTCAACTATCTAGTCATTAACTTCAACATGAGCCCCACCCTGGGACCACAACAACCAGAAAACGCCCGCGGCGAGGACAACATCCCCCACACTAAACGCCACGCGCCATCCCAGACTCTCGGGAAAAAGAAAGCGATCCGATAACCACCACAACCGGGTGGTTTCAGGGGTCAACAAAACATCCTTGCTCAGTCCAAACCGGTCACCAATTTGCCAGTGACTACCCGGGGAGGCGATCTGCTCTACAATCTCAGGTGCGACGGGCATCCATCCGCCGTTGAGCAGAATCACCGTCAGATTGAGCACCAATCCCAGCCCAAGCAGCCAGAAGCCCGGCTTGTGCCGATTGAGCCATACAAACCCCAATAAAACAAACTGCGAGCCAACCAGAATGGCCGATGCAACCCCATTCGGGATTCGCGCAGCCGTGCTGGAGATGTGAAATGCCAGCAACTGTGGCACCACCGCCAGCACGACCAGCCCGATTGCTTCTAATGCGTACGCCCGATAGGGACGCCGACCAAATCTTGCTCGCAGCATCCCGGCGGCCAGCCCGATGGCTACAGCCAGGAGGAGGATCATGGATCCGCGGGAACTACATGCCGGTTGTGGTGCCCTCAGCAGTCGGTGCGCCCGCACCCAAAATGAACAGGCTCAAAGTCAAAACCAACAGGAACAACTGAACGTGCTGACGATTCAGCTTGCCAACCAACAGATTTGTTTCACGGAAGATGCGCTTCATGATCTTTTCTCCTTTTGGATTACCAACGTGAGTGTATTCTGACCGACGCCTGTCCTCCTGAGTAGCTCTTAATCGGTCTCTTAAAGATTAGAGCAAGATTAATAATCCGGGCGTTAAAAAACGCTCCCCAGAAACGCCACCGGGGGTCTACCCTGCTGAACGCGGTATAATTCAAACCATGAGCACAAAGGAAAAACTCTCTCAAGACCTAAAAGAGGCCATGAAGGCCCGCGACGAACTGCGTAAACGCGTTTTGCGCATGGCGATCTCTGCCATCAAAAACGCCGAAATCGCCAAACAAGGTCAACTCGATGAACCCGAAGTGCTGGCGATGTTGCAAAAGGAGGTCAAAGCACGCCACGAGACCATCGAGGGCGCGCGACAGGCACAACGAGACGATTTGATCGAAATCGCCCAAGATGAAATCCGTGTATTGGAAGCATACCTTCCCAAACCACTTTCACGCGATGAACTTACAGAACTCGTCAGGCAAGCCATCGCCGAAGCCGGAGCGACCTCGATGAGCGAAATGGGTAAAGTGATGGGGATTCTTATGCCCAAGATTCGTGGGCGCGCCGATGGCAAAGAAGCCAATCAAATCGTCCGTGAATTGCTGAGCTAAGCGCCCCGCCGGTCGGCACGTTGATATCGCCACCGGCAATCGCAGCTTGCAGCAAAAAGCCCGTTATGGCCACATCCTCTCCCCAACTTACCTGGCAGCAAATTCTCCTCCTCGCTGTCCTCACCCTGGCAGCCAGCGCAACCGCGCTGGGCGCGGTGATCTACGCCCCGGCGTTGACCACCGTGGCCAGAGACTTAACCGTGGGAGATGTATCCCCCGAAGACATACTGGCGCCATCCGCTGTACGCTACACAAGCGAAGTACGCACCGCCCAGCAACGAGAAGCTGCAGCGCAGGCCATCGCGCCGAAATACACCCAGGCAGATACCGGGATCGCCCGCCAACAGCTCGACCAGTTGCGCGCCGCACTAGCCTACATCAACAGCGTGCGCGCCGATGTCTACGCCACCAAAGAACAAAAACTGGCCGACCTGTCCGCGATGAAGGACATCCACCTGAGCCCGGAAATGGCCGCCGATATCCTGGCCCTCAACGACTCCCGCTGGCAGGCTGTGCAACAGGAAGCCGTCGTCGTACTGGAACAGGTGATGCGCAACACCATCCGCGAAGACCGGCTGGACGCGGCGCGCGCCAGCGTCCCCAACCTGGTCAGCCTCTCTC
>CAZZFZ010000001.1:19745-75687 GCA_964653835.1 uncultured Anaerolineales bacterium | reverse complement strand
CACGCCGAATTGCTACGCCAGCGCGGCCACTACTACCGGCTGTACACATCTCAGTTCCGCCACGAGATGGAGCAGGTGTACAACCTCATCAAAGAGTAAACGTCTCGGGCTATGCTACAATACACTCCAGCGCGGAAAAGACAAGGAAATTCACCACAGATAAACACAGATGCAAGGGACAGAAGAAGCAAGACCCCCTTGTATCCTTCCAATCGTTATGCCCCCTCCTGACGAACCCTTCCTCGACCGGATTTTGCACGGCGACTGCGTTGAAATACTCAACGCACTGCCGGAAAAATCGGTTGACCTGATCTTCGCCGACCCGCCCTACAACCTCCAGTTGCAACAGGAGCTCTGGCGGCCCAACATGACCCGCGTGGACGGCGTGGACGACCATTGGGACAAGTTCGACGACTTGCAAGCCTACGACGAGTTCAGCCGCCAATGGCTGCAGGCCTGCCGCCGGGTGCTGAAAGATACCGGCACGATCTGGGTGATCGGCTCCTACCACAACATATACCGCATCGGCGCCATCATGCAGGATCTGGAGTACTGGTTCCTCAACGACGTGGTCTGGATCAAAACCAACCCGATGCCCAACTTCCGCGGGGTGCGCTTTACCAACGCCCATGAGACGTTGCTGTGGGCGAGCAAATTCAAAGGCGCAAAATACACCTTCAACCACCACGCCATGAAAGCGCTCAATGGGGGAAAGCAGATGCGCAGCGATTGGGTGCTGCCGATTTGCTCCGGCAAAGAGCGCATCAGAATCAACGGCAAAAAAGCCCACTCCACCCAAAAACCGGAAGCGCTGCTCTACCGCGTCATCCTGGCCGCCAGCAACCCCGGAGACGTTGTGCTGGATCCGTTTTTCGGCAGCGGCACCACCGGCGCGGTGGCGAAGAAACTACACCGCCGCTGGATCGGCATTGAGCGAGAGAAAACGTACATTGAGATCGCGCAGGCCCGCATTGACGCCATCACGCCAGAGCCAGCCAGCAGCGAGGTATTGGATGTGCGCGATCGCAAGCGGCTGTCACCCAGGGTGGCTTTCAGCGAGCTACTCGCCTCGGGCTACCTGCAACCAGGACAAAAAGTTTATTTCCGCGGCGACAAAGCAGCCTTCGCCCACATCAAGCCAGATGGAAATCTGCGCTTACAAGACGGCTTTGAAGGCTCTATCCATCAATGCGGCAAACACCTACTGAACGGAAGCCCCTGCAACGGCTGGCAACACTGGCACTTTGAAGCCACTGACGGCGAACTTCACCCCATTGACGAACTTCGAGAGCAATATCGGCGTGCGCACAATGTGTTAAAATAGCGCGAATTTGGGACAAGCGATCCCTTAGTAACGCCCCTTCGATACGCGCCTTAGGCTTCGGTACACTTCGCTACTCAGCCTAAATGGCGTTACTCAGGTTGCGTTTTTTTCAATAAAAAGATCAGCGCCCTGAGTAGCACGGAGCGCTGGCGAAGTGCGTATCGAAGGGCGCTGATTTATTCTTTCTTCGGAGGCATGATGAAACCCAAAAACGCTTCCCCCCGCCGCTGGCCGGTCGTCCTGATTTTCTTCTTCTTCATGCTCCTGCACCAGACGGATAAGCTGCTCATCGGACCACTGAAATCCCCTATCAGCGCTGATTTCGGCATCACCAACACCCAGTTTGGCCTGGTGATCACCGGTGCGCTGATCGTCGGCACGGTTCTATACCCGATCTGGGGCTACCTCTACGACCGCTACGCCCGCGCCAAACTGCTGGCGCTGGCCTCCTTCATCTGGGGAGCGACCACCTGGCTAAGCGCCATCGCCCCCACCTACCCCGCCTTCGTCGCCACGCGCGCTTCCACCGGGATTGACGACTCATCCTATCCCGGCCTGTACACCCTGATCGCCGACTACTTCGGTCCGACGCTGCGCGGCAAGGTCTACGGCCTGCTGCAACTGGCGCAGCCGCTCGGCTACCTGCTCGGCATGGTGCTGGCCCTGATGGTCGCCCCTGGCCTGGGCTGGCGCAACATCTTCTACATCACCGGCGGGCTGGGGATTTTGCTGGCGATCCTGATCTTCTTCTTCGTCAAAGAGATGCCCCGCGGCAAAGCCGAGCCGGAGTTCGCCGAAGCCGGCCTCGAAGAGATGCCCCAGTTCCGCTTCTCCTGGGGAGAGGCGCGCGAGGTCTTCAAAAAACGGACGATGTGGTTCGTCTTCCTGCAGGGTTTTGCCGGCGTCTTCCCCTGGAACGTGATCACCTACTTTTTCTTCGACTATCTGGAGAAAGAGCGCGGCTATGATGGAGACGCCATCCTGTTCACCATGGCGCCAGTCATCCTGGTGCTGGCCTTCGGCTACTTCGTCGGCGGCTGGGTGGGCGACGCGGCCTTCAAGCACACCCGCAAAGGGCGCATCCTGGTCTCCAGCCTGGGCGTGCTCATGGGGGCGATCTTCCTCTTCCTGGCGATTAAGACGCCGGTCGCTGAAAGGACGACTTTCCTGATTTTCATGCTGTTGACTGCCATCTTCATGCCACTCTCCTCCCCCAATGTGATCTCCACGGTTTACGATATCACTGTTCCCGAGGTGCGCAGCACCGCCCAGGCCGTCGAGTACTTCATCGAGAACTTTGGGGCGGCCTTCGCGCCGCTGCTGGCAGGAATCATCGCCGACGCCACCAGCCTGGAGACCTCCATCCTCTCCATCAGCGTGACCGCCTGGCTGCTGTGCTTCTTCTTCTACCTCGGCGCGCTGTTCTTCATCGAAGGCGACATCGAAACCCTGCGGCAGCAGATGCGCCAGCGCGCCGAACAGGCTGCATGAGAAGCATTCAACAAAGCTTCCACCTCAGCCCTGCGATATTCGCTCGCAGGGCTGTTCCTTGTCTCAAATCCGTAAGCGGGGCATCGCCCCCGCTTTAACTTCTGGAGGGTAAATGACCTCAAAAAACACCAACACATCAGGGCGCGAACGCGAACAGGCGTTTCAGACGGATAAGATCCTTACCATCGTCTTCGGCCACTTCGTACACGATACGCACACCGCCTTCGTGGCGCCCCTGCTGCCCATCATCATCCAGCAGCTCTCCATTTCGCTGACCATGGCCGGTTCGCTGGTCTCCTTCATGCGCCTGCCGGCTATCCTCAACCCGTTCATCGGCTACCTGGCCGACAAAATCAGCCTGCGATTCTTCGTCATCTTCGCCCCCGCGGTTTCCGCCTCGCTGATTCTGCTCATGGGCCTGGCACCGAACTACCCCGCGCTGGCGGCCGTGCTGTTCCTGGTGGGCATCAGCACTGCGCTCTTCCACGCGCCCGCGCCGGCGATGGTCGCCTCCAGCGCAGGCAAGCGCGTCGGGCTGGGCATGAGCCTGTTCATGGCCGGCGGCGAACTGGGGCGGACCTTGGGGCCGATTGTAGCCGTGACCGCCGTCGGCCTGTGGGGGCTGGAGGGGCTGTATCGCCTGCTGTTCATTGGCTGGGGGGCCTCGCTGATTATGCTGTGGCGCTTCCGGCGCGCCGCGGTAAAAAGCACGCCGCCGCGCCCCGCCAGCGTCCGCAGCCTGCTCCCCAAACTGACAACCGTCTTCCTTCCGCTCCTGTTCATCATCCTGCCGCGCTCCTTCCTCAACGCCAGCCTGACCACCTACCTGCCCACGTTCCTGACCTCCGAGGGCGCTTCGCTGGCGTTCGCCGGGGCTTCGCTCGCCATCCTCGAACTGGCAGGCATCCTGGGCGCGTTGCTCAGCGGCACGATCAGCGACCACATCGGCCGCCGCGCCACACTGATTATCGCCATGCTGGGCGCTTCAACCCTGACCGTGGTTTTCCTCCAGGTGGAAGGCTGGCTGCAGATTCCCCTGCTCCTGCTGCTGGGCTTTTTCAGCATCGCCACCCAGCCGGTTTTCCTCGCCCTGGTGCAGGATCACGTGCCGGATAACCGGGCGATGGGCAACGGGCTTTTCCTCTCGATGAGCTTCCTGGTGAGCGCCCTGGCGCTGCCCCTCATCGGCGCGGCTGGCGACGCCTGGGGGCTGCGAGCGACCTTCTACGGCAGCGCAGCGATCGCCCTGCTGAGCATCCCGGCGATCCTTACGCTTCCCAAAACCTCAGACACTCCGAGTGACGCATGACCACCTCCACACATCCCAATCAAAGCACTCCCACCTTTAGAGAGATTCTGACCACCTGGCTGCCCCTGGCCGGGAGCTGGCTGCTGATGGCCGCCGAGCTGCCCGCCCTGAGCATTTTCGTCGCCCGCCTGGCGAACCCGGAGATTCACCTGGCGGCCTACGGCGGCGTGGTCTTTCCCCTGGCGCTCATCATCGAATCGCCGATCATCATGCTGCTGGCGGCCTCCACGGCGCTGAGCAAAGATCAGGCTTCCTATGACAGATTGCGGCGCTATATGATCTTCGGCGGCGCCGCGCTGACCACCCTCCATGCTCTGATCGCCTTCACCCCGCTCTACTATTTTGTGGTGGAAAGCATCATCGGTGCGCCTGCCGAGATCGTCGAACCTGCCCGCGTCGGCCTGCGCATCATGCTACCCTGGACGTGGGCAATCGCTTACCGGCGCTTCAAACAAGGCGTGATGATCCGCTTCAACCAGTCCTGGGCAGTGACCGTGGGGACGGCGATCCGCCTGACGGCGGATGTCAGCGTGCTCACGCTGGGCCTCTACCTCAAGAACATCCCCGGCATCGTGGTCGCCACAGGGGCGGTGGCGACCGGCGTGGTCAGCGAGGCGAACTTCGCCGGGCTGGCCGCCCGCCCGGTGGTCAAAGGGCCACTGCGCACCGCTCCGCCTGTAGAGCCGCCCCTCACCCGCTCGATGTTCCTGCAGTTTTACATTCCTCTAGCAACCACTTCCCTGCTGGCACTGTTCATCCAACCGATGGGCAGCGCGGCGATCAGCCGCATGCCCCAGGCGCTCGAATCGCTGGCCGTGTGGCCGGTGGTCATCGGCCTGAGCTTCGTATTCCGCAGCACAGGCGTGGCCTACAACGAGGTGGTCGTCGCCCTGCTCGAACGCCCTAACGCCTACGCCCGCCTGCGACGCTTCACCGGCTGGCTGACAGCACTCGTCGTCGGCCTGCAGTTCATCCTAGTCGCCACCCCGCTGGCCGACTTCTGGCTGCGCCGGGTGACGGCGCTCTCCGAGCCGTTGAGCGCGCTGGCGCACCAGGGCCTGTGGTTCGGGCTGCTGCTCCCCGGCTTCGCCGCTTTGCAAAGCTGGTATCAGGGAGCAATCCTGAACAGCCGCGAAACGCGCGCCATCACCGAGGCCGTGGTTATCTTCCTGATCGCCACCGGAGCAGCCCTGGTCATTGGCGTGGCCTGGGGCGCTTTCACCGGGTTGTACGTCGCCATGCTGGCCTACACGCTGGGCATGGGGGTGCAAACCGCCTGGTTGTGGTGGCGCAGCCGAGGCGTGATGGCGGACTTGCGAACCGCTGAAAATGGTAGAATGGAATAAACAACCACAGGAGGCAAGATGAATTATCGCAACCTCGGACGCACCGGCCTGAAAGTCTCCGAAATCTGCCTGGGGACGATGCAGTTTGGCTGGACGGCGGACGAAGCCCTTTCGTTTGAAATCCTCAACGCCGCTTACGCCGCGGGGATCAACTTCATTGACACCGCCGATATTTACTCCCACTGGGTGGAGGGCAACCCCGGCGGCGTGGCCGAAGATATTATCGGAAAGTGGCTGCGCCGCTTCAACGTGCCGCGCGACCAGGTCATCATCGCCACAAAAGTACGTGGGCGCATGGGGTCAGACCCCAACGCCGAAGGGCTTTCCCGCCACCACATCCTGCACGCCGTGGAGGCCTCGCTGCGTCGCCTGGGGACGGATTACATTGACCTGTATCAAACCCACTGGTACGATGAACAAACCCCCATTGAAGAGACGCTGCGCGCCCTGGATGACCTGGTGCGTCAGGGGAAAGTGCGTTATATCGGCGCGTCCAACTATCCCGCCTGGCGGCTGATGCAGGCGCTATGGACTTCTGAACGACTCAACCTGGCGCGCTACGACTCGCTGCAACCGCACTACAACCTGGCGCACCGCGCCGATTTCGAGCGCGAGCTGGCCGAGGTCTGTCGCGTCTACGGCATCGGCGTGCTGCCCTACTCCCCGCTGGGCGGCGGCTTCCTGACCGGTAAATACCGCCCCGAAGATCCCATACCCGAAAGCGTGCGCGCCGACGGGATCAAGCGGCGCTACTTCAACGAGCACGGCTGGAAGATCCTGGCAGCAATCGAGGAGATCGCAAAAGCGCACGAGGCCAGCCCCTCGCAGGTCGCCCTGGCCTGGCTGCTGGCCGACCCGCTCATCACCAGCCCGATCATCGGCCCGCGCACACTCGCTCAACTGGAAGACAACCTCGGGGCGATTCGCGTCGCCCTGACCCCCGAGGAAAAAAGCCGTCTTGATGAGGTCAGTCAATGGGAGAAGTGACCCTCCCGCTAGCCACGCTCATCCGCTGGCTGCTTATCCTGCTCCTCCCCCTCCTCGCCGCATGCACGCCCGCACAAAACGCGCAGGGGATTAACATCAATGCCCTATCCGCGGCATGGACGCAAACCAACGCCGCCGCGCTCAGCCGCCCACCGCAAATCCTCAAGAACATCGTGGTCGTCCTGCCGCAAACCGGCGCGCTCCAGGCCTTTGACCTGCAAACCGGCGAGGAGCGCTGGCAGCTGGAAACCCCGGCGCATTTATGGCGTGAAAGCCTGACCACCACCCTGGATTCGGTCCTGCTCGCCGGGGCACAGGGTCGCTTGCTGGCGCTGGGAACGCGCCGCGGGGTCACGGAATGGGAAATCGCCCTTGAGGGCGAAGTGCAGCGCGCCCCACTGGTGGATCGCTACGTGATCTTCGCCGCCGCCAACGCCGCGCCCCCCAACGTCGGGGGCGTGCTCTACGCCCTCAACGCCGCCAACGGAGAAACCCTGTGGCGCTTCGACCTCCCCGGCGCGGCGATTGACACGCCGGTTCGCGCCAGCGATCTGGTGCTCTTCAGCGCGGCGCAGGGCAATTCTCACTGGCTCTACGCACTCGGCGCGGCGGACGGTGTCCTGCGCTGGCGCGTCGCCCTGAAGCAACCCCCTACCACACTGGTCGCCACCCGCGCCGCCGTCCTGACGCTGACAACGGAGGCGCTGCGCGCCTTCGACCTCGCCGCCGGAGAAACCCTTTGGGAGAACACTCCCCCCGAGGGGACGAAAGGCGTCATCGGGGCAGGCGAAATTGTCATCACCTGGGGCGAGGGCGAGATCAACGCCTGGGTTGCCGACGACGGTCAGCAGCAATGGAACTTCCCCCTCTCCAACCTTCACGCACCCCCGCTCCTGCGCCGGGATCAGCTTTTCGCCCTCACCGCCGATGGAGAGCTGCTCGCCATCGACGTCCAAACCGGCCAGGCCGTCGGGCGTTTTGCCACAGGCATCATCGCTCCCGACACCCTGAGCATTCAGGGGGCCTGGGTCCTCCTCAGCGACGTAGAAGGCAGCGTATACGCTTTGCAGGCAGAAAAACCTTAATCCACCCGGCTTATACCAAAGGAGGATGCCATGACAACTCTTGTTCCTGTTGACCGCGGCGATTTCGCCTGGCAGCCCACCCCGGAGCACGTCCAGCAGGCCAACCTGACGCGCTTCATGCGACAACACGGCATCGCCGATTTCGACGAGCTGATGCGCCGCTCCACCGAGGATGTGGCCTGGTACACCGACGCGCTGCTTAAATTCCTCGACATCCGCTTTTACCAGCCCTACACGCAGGTGGTTGATCTCTCCAAAGGCATCCAATGGCCCCGCTGGTGCGTGGACGGGAAAATGAACATCGTCCACAACTGCCTGGATAAATACATCGGCACCCCCACGGAGGAGAAGATCGCCTTCATCTGGGAGGGCGAGGAGGAGGTAACCCGCAACATCACCTACGGCGAACTTTACCGCCTGACCAACCAGGCCGCCAACGCGCTGCGCTCCCTGGGAGTCGGCAAGGGCGACGCGGTAGGCATCTTCATGCCGATGACACCTGAGATCGCCGCCGCGCTGTTGGCGATCGCCAAGATCGGCGCGATCATCGTCCCGCTCTTCTCCGGCTTTGGCGTCAACCCGGTGGTCACCCGCCTGGCCGACACCGAGGCCAAAGCGCTGTTCACCGCCGACGGATTCTACCGCCGCGGCAAAACAATCCACATCAAAGCCGTGGCCGATGAGGCTGCCAAACAGCTCCCTCACCTGGAACACATGATCGTCCTGCAACGGCTGGACGGACAGGCCCCCATGACGCCCGGCCGCGACCACTGGTGGCACGACTTGATCCCCGCTCAGGCTGAGGAAGCCCCCACCGAGCAAACCTCCGCCGAAGACGTGATTATGGTGATTTATACCTCGGGGACCACAGGTCGCCCCAAAGGGGCCGTCCACACCCATTGCGGATTCCCGGTCAAGGCGACCCAGGACGTGGCCTTTGGCATGGATCTGCACCCCGAGGAGGTCATCTACTGGATCACCGATATGGGCTGGATGCTCGGCCCGTGGATGATCTTTGGCCCATTGTTGCTGCAATCCACCGGCTTCCTGTACGACGGCGCGCTGGACTACCCCGCCCCGGATCGACTCTGGGCGCTGATTGAGCGACACCGCATCAACAAGCTGGGGCTTTCCCCTTCGCTGATCCGCGCCCTGATGCCGCACGGCGAGGCGCTGGTCAAAGCCCATGATCTCTCCAGCCTTCGCATGGTCGGCTCCACTGGCGAACCGTGGAACGACGACCCCTGGCTGTGGCTCTTTGAGGAGGTCGGCGAGGGGAAGATCCCCATCATCAACTACACGGGGGGCACCGAGCTTTCCGGCGGCATCCTGATGGGCAACCCGCTGCTGCCGATCAAGCCGTGCAGCTTCCCCGGCCCCTGCCCCGGCGTGGCCGCCGACGTGCTCGACGAGTACGGCCAATCCATCGTCGGCGAAGTGGGCGAACTGGTGATCAAAACCCCCTGGATCGGGATGACGCGCGGCTTCTGGAAAGACCCCGAACGCTACATCCAGACCTACTGGTCGCGCTGGCCGGACGTGTGGGTGCACGGCGATTGGGCACGCCGCGACCCTGACGGGCAGTGGTACGTGTTGGGTCGCTCCGATGACACCATTAAAGTAGCCGGAAAGCGCCTCGGCCCGGCGGAGGTGGAATCGGTGCTGGTGGGGCACCCCCAGGTGGTAGAAGCCGCCGCCGTGGGCGTCCCCGACGAACTCAAGGGCAACGCCATCGTCGCCTTCTGCGTGCTGCACCCCGAAGCAGAGCCAGATGACGCGCTGCGCGCCGAGTTACGCCAACTGGTTGCCAAAGCGATGGGTAAATCCTTCGCCCCCAAAGAAGTGCTCTTCGTCGGCGCGCTGCCGATGACGCGCAACGCCAAGGTGATGCGCCGCATGGTGCGAGCTGCTTATTTAGGGCTGGATCTGGGCGACACATCCTCGCTGGTCAACCCGGAGGCGGTGGAGGAAATCAAACGGGCGAGGTAAATGATCGCCAACGACGGATGATAGACCACGGACAACAGACAGCCGTCCGCGGTCTACCGTCTGCCGTCGCCTCGATAACGCGCCTGGACGATCTCGGCCATCACGGCTAGGGCGATCTCCTCAGGGGCGCGCCCGCCCAGGTCGAGTCCGATGGGCGCGTGCAGGCGGTCGAGCTCGGCGGTGGTCAACCCCGCCTTGAGCAGCCGCGCCCGCCGCTTCTGGTGAGTCTTCCGGCTACCCAGCGCGCCGACGTAGAACGCCGGGCTGCGCAAGGCGACTACCAAAGCCGGATCATCAATCTTGGGATCGTGAGTGAGCATGGCTACCGCCGTTCCCGCCGTGATGCCTGTCTGCTCCAGCGCGTCCTGCGGCCACGCCGTGATTAACTCATCCACACGGGGAAAGCGCGCCGCGCTGCCGAACATACGCCGCGGATCCACCACCACGGTATGGTAGCCCAGCGTTTTTGCCAGCGTCACCAGGGGGATGGCGATGTGTACGCCGCCCACGACGATCAACTTCAACGGCGGCTCCTGCCAGTTGACGAAAAGCGTCGCTCCCCGCACATCAATCTCTTGCGCGCCATGCGGGGATAACCTCCCCTCGGGAACAGCATCATCCCAGGGTTGCAGGAACGCGGGAAGGTCGGAAGAGGGTATCCCCTCCCCATCCAGGAAGAAACTGTACCCCAGCCATTCCTGCGGGCCGCGGATCAGCGTGGCGACGGCGAAACGATCCCCGGAGCGCAACCGCGCCTCCCATCCATCCACCTGCTCCCCCAACAATTCACACACAAAAACATCAATCTGGCCGCCGCAGGAAAGCCCCACCGACCAGGCGGTCTCATCCGCCACGCCGAAATGCAACAGACGTGGCCGACCGCTTTGCAGCGCTTCCAGCCCCGCCTCGGCGACTGCCCCTTCCACACACCCGCCACTGACCGAACCGGCGATCTCGCCCGCGGCGTTGATCGCCATGTGCGCCCCCACCGGGCGCGGCGACGACCCCCAGGTACGGATCACCGTCGCCAGGGCGACGCGCTCGCCGCGCGCCAGCCACTCACGGATCTGCGGCAGTATGTCACGCATAGATTATAGCTCGCCGATGTCTTCGGACCACAGTTTGGGATTGTTTTCAATAAAAGCGTACATCATCTGCTTGCATTCATCCAGATCGAGGTTGATGACCTCCACGCCGTGGGCGCGCATGAACTCCTCCGCGCCATCAAAGGTCTCCCCCTCCCCAACGATCACTTTCTTGATGCCGAACTGCACCACCGCGCCAGCGCACAGGTAGCACGGCATCAGGGTGGAGTACAGCGTGGTACCCGCATAACTACCCACGCGCCCAGCGTTTTGCAGGCAATGGATCTCGGCATGCATGATCGGATCGCCATCCTGCACGCGGCGGTTGTGCCCCCGCCCGACGATTTGATCATCCTTGACCAGCACCGAACCAATGGGGATACCGCCGGCGCGCTGACCTTTGCGCGCCTCCTCAATGGCTGCCTGCATAAACTTATCCATGAGAACCTCCTGAGGGCAAAATGGATTGAATTGCGCCATTTTACCATGTGGCTCAGGACGATTCAGCAGCCTTCAAGGCGGCGAGCACGCGTTTTTTCTCGGCTGGCAGATCGCGAATGCGCACGCCGACGGCGTCGTAGATGGCGTTGAGGATCGCCGGCGCGGTCGCCAGCGAGGGCGCTTCGGCAAAGCCTTTAGCGCCGCGCGGCCCCTCAGGGTGCGGCACCTCCACCAGCGCGGGGATGATCTCCGGGGCCATATCCGGGCCAGGCACGCCACACTTGCGCAGCGTATCGGTGAGGTTGTACCCTTGCTCGACGACGAACTTCTCCGAAAGGGCGTAACCCAACCCCATCATCACCCCACCGTGGATTTGCCCCAGCACCGCAGCCCGATTGATGACGTTGCCCAGGTCGTTGGCGGAGATCACCTTGAGCACGTCCACCTGACCGGTGCGCGTGTCCACCGTCACCACGGCCACCTGGGTGTTGTAGGCATAGCACCAGTGCGTCGGGCGGGATTCGAAATCTGGCTGACCGTAATGGCTGGGTTCCCCTTCGAGCAATGGGGCCGACTTCGACGGTTCGTAAACGCGCTCAACAACGAAGCGATCGCCGATCTCTGCCAGCTCGATCGAACGCCCGCTCTCCGAGTCGATCACTCTGCTCCCCTCCAGGCGCAGGCGGCTTGGCTCCTGATCGAGCAGTTCCGCGGCGCGGCTGAACACCTCTTCCTTGAGGGCGCGACAAGCCATCACCACCGCGTTGCCGGTCATAAAGGTCTGCCGCGAGGCGGTGGTCGGTCCGGTCGGCGGTGTGCGGGCGGTGTCCGGCCCGATGACCTCGATATCAGCGATCGGCACGCCCAGCTCCATCGAGACCAGTTGAGCGATGCCCACCTGCGCCCCCTGGCCGTATTCATGCTGGCTGTGCCGCAGGGTGACGCTGCCGTCGCTGGCCAGTTCGGCGATGGCCCCCGCCTTTTCGGGCAGGCCGTGCCCAAAGCCAATGTTCTTGACCGCCGAGGCCACGCCGATGCCGAGCTTCTTCGTCCCGTTGACCGCGGGCAGGTCAAGTTGCTGGAACGCTTGACGGGCGGCCTCAACCGTCTCTTTGATGGAGACCACGCCTTCAGTGAGCACGTGATCGGCAGCGGTGGGCAGGCCGACATCCAGCCCGTTGAGCAAACGGATGTCAAAAGGATCCATGCCCAGCCTGCGGGCGATCTCGTCAATTTGCTGTTCCAGGGCGACGGCCACCTGGTTGACGCCGAAGCCGCGCATCGCCCCTGCCAGCACGTTGTTGGTGTGCCAGGCCCAGCCCTCCAGCCGCAGGTTGGGGACGAAATACGGCCCGGCGGCGAAGACCAGGGTGTTTTCCAGAACGTCGAAACTCAGGGACATATACGCACCGGCATCCAGGGTGATTTTTGCCTCAATCGCCAGCAAGCGCCCTTCGGCATCGGCGCCGGTTTTGAAGTGCATCCACGCCGGGTGACGTTTGGCGTGCACCCGCAGGGATTCCGGGCGCGTCAGGGTGATTTTCACCGGGCGACCGGTGAGCAGCGCGCCCAGCGCCAGGTGCTGCTCGATGATCGGGTCCTCCTTGCCGCCGAAGGCCCCACCCATGGGCATTTGCACCACGCGGATCTTCTCTTCGGGCATCGCCAGGATGTCGGCCAGCTGGCTGCGCACATCAAAGGCGCTCTGCGTACCCATCTTGAGTACGATGCCGCCGTCATCGGTGGGATAGGCGACGCCGGATTCCGGCTCCAGGAAAGCGTGCTCGATGAAGGGGGTGGTGAAATCGCCTTCCACCACCACGGCGCACTGCGCAAAGGCAGCGTCAACGTCTCCGCGGATGATCTCGGCATGGTGCGCCAGGTTGCCCTTCTCGTGAATCTTGGGCGCGTCGGAGCGAGCGGCATCCTCGGGGGTAAACACGCCAGGCAGCACGCGGTAATCCACTTCGATCAGGCCGATCGCCTGCTCGGCGATCTCCTCGCTTTCGGCGAAGACCACCGCCACCGGGTCGCCGATATAGCGGACTTTGTCCGCCGCCAGAGCAGGCTGATCGCGCTCGACGATGCCCGTCTGATTCTTGCCGGGGATGTCGTCGGCGGTGATGACGCGCACCACACCGGGCAGCGCCTCCGCCGCCGAGGTATCCATACGGACGATCTCGGCGTGGGGATAGGCCGCCCAGAGGATTTTCCCATACAGCATTTCCTCCAGGTTGAGGTCGTCGCTGAACAGCGTGGAGCCGGTGACCAGGCCAAGGGCATCGCGCCGCAAACGACTGGCGCGCGCCTGATAGCCCTCCGGCTCGATCGGGGGTGGCGTCTCCCCGCGGGCGAGTATCTCCCCGGCAGAGCGCACGGCGTCAAAGATCTGCAAATAGCCGGTGCAACGGCAGAGATTATTGTTCTGTTTAAGAAACGTTTTGATCTCTTCCTCTGTAGGCGCGGGGTTGGTCTCCAGCAGCGCTTTAGAGGCCATAATCATCCCTGGCGTGCAATAGCCGCATTGCACCGCGTCGTGTTCCACAAAGGTGTATTGCAGGGGGTGCAAACGCCCGTTGGCGGCCAGCCCTTCGATGGTCTCCACCTGACTGCCGTCCGCCTTCTCCATGCGCACCAGGCAGGCGCGGCGCGCCTTGCCATCGACGATCACCGTGCAGGCGCCGCAATGTCCGCTATCACAACCGTTCTTCGTGCCCGTCAACCCCAAGTAGCGCCGCAAGAACTTCATCAGGTTCATCTTCGGGGGCACTTCCGCCTTAACCGGCTGGCCGTTTACCGTTAAAGAAACCTGTATTTTCTCCACTATAAACGCTCCCATTTATTCACCACAAAGAGCACGAAGGACACCAAACCACACCAAGAAAATCATAAAAAAACTTCGTGCACCTTCGTGCCCTTCGTGGGTTAAATAAACCGCCTGGCGGACTACCACTCACGCGTATTAACTAGAGAACGCATCTTCTCCTGATCCACCAGCCTGCCGTGGCTGATGACATACTTCGGCGCGTCGTGGTAACGCAGCGCCTCGAGAACGTCGGGCTGATCGAGCACCACCAGGTTGGCAGGCGCGCCCACCCGCAGGCCAAAATCAGTCAGGCCGATGCACTGCGCCGCCTTCGTGGTCACCATATCGTACAGCGTCTCCATATCCTGCCGGGTGGTCATCCACAAGAGGTGCGAAACCAGGAAAGCGACCTCCAGCATGTTGTTGCGCCCATAGGGATAGTACGCATCGGAAATATCATCCATCCCCAGGCAGACCAGCACGCCCTCCTCCAGCAGCTCTCGCACGCGGGCGTGCAACGGGCCGGTGTGCGGATCGCTGACCACGCCCATTTCAGCCTTCTTCAGCAGCGCGGCCAGTTTTTGTAAATACGGCTTGGGATACAGCGCCATAGCGCGGGCATGGTGCGCCAGCGAGCGCCCCTGCCAGCCGCGCTGGATCGTCTCCAACGCCATGACCTCCAGCGAACGCAGGCCAGAGTCGCCGGCGTCATCCACCAGCATGGAAACCGGCTTGTCGTACTCCTCGGCGAGGTCGAAGCACACGCGCACGTGCTCGGCGATGTCGGCGTCGGTGTATTCGATCCAGGGGATGCCGCCCACCACATCGGCGCCCAACTCCATGGCCTGGCGCATCAATTCCTCCGCGCCCGGCTCTCGCACGATCCCGTCCTGGGCAAATGCCACCACCTGAATATCCACGATCCCCTTGAATTCGTCGCGGGCGCGCAACAGCGCCTTGACGCCTTCCAGCTTGGCTTTGCTATCCACATCGGCGAAGGCGCGCACGTGCGTGCCGCCGTAGATCGCCGAGAGGGCGATGGCCTTGCGCACGTTCTTGATGATCCAGACTTCGTCGTAATTCTCCTTAACCCGCGCCGCCAGCTCGATGGCGGTCATCGCCTTGCCCATGTCCGCGCCGTGGTAGTCCTTGAGGGCGAGTTCGTCCATCATCGGCAGGGTGTAAACCTTGCACAGGTGCAGGTGGGTGTTGACAAACGACTCGGTGACCAGGTTGCCACCGGCATCCAGCACCACCGCCGCCTCCCCGCTCAGGTTCTCCTCCATCACCGCGATGCGCCCCTCGGCGATGCCGATATCGACGCGCTTTTCGGGCTGCCCGCGAAGCCGACCATTTTTTACCAGAAGATCAAATTGATTTGCCATTGCAGCATCCTTTCTGTCTCCATGACGATCTCAAAGAACGGGAGGCGATTTCACTCCCGCCGATAAGGCTTCAACAACGCCGCCGGATAGGAAGCCTGCCGCCCGGCGATGACCAGTGCGACAATGGTGACGATGTAAGGGAGCGCCAGGAATGTTTCATAGGGGATGGGTAATTCCAGCCCCATAGCCTGGAGGCGCAATTGCAGCGCGTAGGTGCCCCCAAAGATCAGCGAGCCCCACATCACCTTGACGGGATTCCAGTTCCCGAAGATGACCAGGGCGATAGCCACCCAGCCGCGCCCGGCGATGATGCCGTGGGTAAACGCGCCCAACTGCGCCAGCGAGAGGAACGCCCCGCCCAGGCCCATCAGACCGCCCGCGATTCCCAGGGCGAGGTAGCGAACGCGAAAAACGTTGATTCCCGCGGCGTCCGCCGCTTCGGGGTTCTCGCCCACGGCGCGGATTTTCAACCCCAGGCTGGTGCGATAGAGCAGCCACCAGGCCAGCGGCACCACTACCAGAAAGGCGATGTAAGTGAGCGCATATTGATCCAGGATGGTCCCCAACACGGGCACACCTGCCAGGGGAGAGAATTTCCCAAACGGCTCAATCGAAGGCGGGGTGGAGCTGCCGCCGTAGTTCAGGCGGAAGGCATACAACGCCAGGCCGCCCGCCAGCAAGGTGATCCCCAGGCCGGAGACGTGTTGATTGACGCCCAGCGTCACGGAGAGGAAGGCCATCAACAATCCCATCAACACCCCGATCACCATGGCGGCCAGCAAACCGGTCTCCAACGAACCGATCAGATCGGCGAGGTAAAACCCCACAAACGCCCCCAGAAACATCGTCCCTTCAATACCCAGGTTGAGCACACCGGCGCGCTCGGCGAACGTCTCGCCGATGGCGGCCAGCAGAATCGGCGTGGCGACCCGAAGCGTGGCCGCCGTCAGCGTGGCGATAAACATAGCGACGATCATGACACCCTCCGGATGCGGTAATTCTGCAACAGGAACATCCCCAGGATCACCAGCAGCATGGTGGCCTGGGTAACCTCGCCCAGGTACACCGGCACGCCCAGGGCACGGCTGACCGTCTGCGCGCCGGTTTCCACCAGCCCGAAGAACAACGCCGAAGCGGTCACACCGATGGCGTTCAATCCACCCATGGTGGCCAGGATGATGCCGGTATAGCCATACCCCGGCGACAACTCGCCGATCAGGTGATACTGAATCCCGGCGACCTCAACATACCCGGCGATTCCGGCGATGCCACCGCTGATCAAAGCAGCGACCAACATGCTACGTTCCACAGAAATACCGGCGAAACGGGCGCCTTCCTTCCCCAGGCCAACAGCGCGCAACCGCAACCCAAACGCCGTGCGCGCCAGGATAAACCAGATGAGCGCCGCCACCAGCAAAGCGATGAGGAAACCAACGTGCAGCCGCGACCGGGCGACCAGTTGCGGCAAACGGGCGGCTTCGGCAATCTCCGGCGACTGGGGCCATCCCGATTGAGGATCGCGCCACGGGCCGTTCAGGATGGCGCTCACAATGAACAGGATAATCGAGTTGGTCAGCAGGGTGGTGACGACCTCATCTACCTTCCAATACACCCGCAGTAGCGCCGGGATCAACGCCCAAAGCAGACCAGCGAAGAAACCACCGGACAGCATGAGGAGGATGGCGAGGAACACAGGCACGCCTGCCAGCTTCGTCCCCAACCAGGCCGCAGCCAGCGCGCCGGCATAAAGCTGTCCCTCCGCACCGATGTTGTAATAGCCGCTCACAAACGCCACGGTGACGGAAATTCCGGTGAGGATCAACGGCGTGGATTTGACCAGCACTTCCAAAAAGCTCACCCGGCTGGAAAGCGGCTCGATTAAAAAATAGTAATAAGCCTCAAAGGGGTTGGCGCGCCCCCAGAGGATCAAACCCGAGGTCAGCACAAAGGTGATCGCCAGGGTGATCACCGGGATCATCGAACGGAACCACAACGGCGCGCCTGTTTTTTCCAATCTAAACTTCGGCAGGGGCATGATTCTCTTCCTTGACCGCGCCCGACATCCACAAGCCGAGGCGCTCAATATCCGCTTCCTCCACCGACACCACTCCGACGATCTCGCCTTCATAGATGACCGCGATCCGATCGGAGAGGGCCAGAATTTCATCCAGGTCTTCCGAAATCAACAGCACCGCCGCGCCGCGTTCGCGCTGCGCCAGCAATTGCTGGTGGACGTATTCGGTGGCACCCACGTCCAGGCCGCGCGTCGGCTGTGGGGCGATAATTAGATCCGGCTGATTGGCCAGCACGCGCGCCAGCAGCACCTTTTGCAAATTGCCCCCCGAGAGCGTGCGCGCCTTATCCTCGGGGCGGGCCTTAATTTGAAATTGATCGATCAATTCCTGAGCATACTGCCCAATGGCTTTGCGATCCAGCACGCCGTAGCTGGTAAAACGCGGCAAGACCTCCATCACCAGATTGTCAGCCACCGAAAGCTCCCCTACCACGCCAGCGTGTCGGTCCTCGGGGATGCGTCCCACCCCCGCGGCGGACATCTCCGCTGGCGTTGCCCCGCGCATTTCCCGTCCGTTGACGCGCAGGCTCCCCGCGGTGGGTTGACGGATGCCGCACAGGGTCTCCGCCAGCTCCTTCTGGCCGTTCCCGCCAACGCCGGCGATGCCCAACACCTCGCCGCCATACACGGAGAGGGAGATGTTCTTCAGGGCGGGCAGGCCACGGTCATCGGTGGCGCACAGCCCGCTCACCTGCAACACCGGTTCAGCGCTGTGTGCATGCCCTCCCTGACGGACAACGCCAAATGTCTCGCGCCCCACCATCATGCGGGCCAGCTTGGCAGGTGTGGTCGCGGCGGTGTCCATCGTGGCGATTGCCTGGCCATCCCGCAGCACCGTCACCCGGTCGCTGATCGCCATGACCTCGTTCAGCTTGTGTGAGATAAAGACAACCGAGATGCCCTGCTGACGCAGCCTGCGCAACGTCTCAAACAACGCTTCAACTTCCTGGGGAATGAGCACCGCGGTCGGCTCATCGAGGATCAGCACGCGCGCCTGGCGAAACAGCGCTTTGAGGATCTCCACCCGCTGACGCTGCCCCACCGAGAGATGGCGCACCCGCGCCCGCGGGTCAATGGCGATACCGAAGCGTTCAGCGGCGGCGGCGACCTCGGCCTCAACGGCGGCCATATCCAGGTTGACGCTCTCGCGATACCCCATAATCACATTCTCTGCCACGCTGAATGGGGGCACCAGGGCGAAGTGCTGCGTCACCATGCCGATCCCCAACGCAATGGCATCGCGCGGCGAGTGTATCTGCACCGGCTGGCCTTCCATCCAGATTTCACCGCTATCGGCGCGGTAGAGGCCATAGAGGATGCGCATCAGGGTGGTTTTTCCAGCGCCGTTCTCGCCCAGCAGGGCGTGAATCTCACCTCGCCGCAGGTCAAAATCCACCTGACGATTGGCGATCACCTCCCCAAACTGCTTGGTGATCGCCTTCATTTCGACGATATGCATACGTTCTCCCAAAAAGAAAAAGAGGGCATGACCCCTTTTTGGGTCATGCCCAAAAGCCCGCTAGTTCGAACCAGCCGGCGCGGCTTCATCGATGTCCACGCGGAAGAGACCTTGCAAAATCTCATCCTGGCGCTGCTGCACCAGATCGATGATCTCCTGCGGGATCTTCTCATCCATGCCGTGGTAGGGGGCCAGCGAAGCGCCGCCCTTGCCCATCATGCTGAAGTCTTTCAGGTCTTGCGAGGTAAAGGTGCCACCCTTGACCTGTTCGATGACGTACTCCACCGTGGGGGTCATGTTCCACACCGGGCCGGTGAGTACGTGGTCGGGGCCGAGGTCATACTGATCGCTCATGTTGCCAAAAGCATACAGATCGTTCTCCACCGCGGCCTCGATCACGCCAAAGCGCTCAGCGAAGAGCACGTCCGCCCCAGCGTCAATCTGCGAGAGCGCAGCTTCCTTAGCTGCCGCGGGATCAAACCAGCTGTTGATAAAGGTGACCAGCACGGTGGCATCCGGGTTGACTTCCTTGACGCCCTGGATGAAGGCGTTGATGATGCGGTTCACCTCGGGGACAGGATGCCCACCGACGACGCCGATCACGTTGCTCTCGGTCACACCGCCAGCGATCAACCCGCTCAGATAAGCCGGTTCGTGAATCCAGTTATCGAAGACGGCGAAGTTATCCCCTGCCGGGCCAAAGCCCGAACCAAACACAAAGGCGATCTCCGGGTAATCCGCCGCCACGCGCCGCACAGCTTCTTCGTTGCCAAAGGCATCGCCAAAGATGGCGTCCGGCTTCTTTTGCTCGGCGACCTCGCGCAGCACGCGCTCCATATCGCCAGAGTAGCCGATATCGTCGGTGTACTCGTAGGTGATCTTGCCCTCATCGGCGGCTTTTTGCAGTGCTTCGTGGATCACACCGTCCCAGGGTTCTTCAATCGGGGTGGCAAATGCGGCGTAGAAGAAGGGCACGCCAGCCTCTCCTCCAGCCGGTTCTGCGGCCTGTTTCGGAGCACAGGCTGCCACCAACACCAGCAGCACAGCCACAACCAGGAAAATGGGGAACCGTTTGATAGACATCTTTTCCTCCTGTCTTTATAGAAACGAATGGAATCACAATCGAAAGTATTTGCTCCGAACCACCTCCTTTCAAACTGAACTCAGGATACAGTAATAAAACGCCGTTCAGTATGAGCCGCGCTTACTAACAGGGCACTCGACTCATGGAATTTGGGGCAGGCCGACCAGTCATCGACCTGCCCCATCTTTCAAAACTTTATACGGTCACGTCGTCTGGGAGACGCATGGTCTCATTAGCCTTGACGATCTCATCGGGCACGTCAAAGTTCAGGTCTGCGCCAACCATCTGGCGGACGTAATCCTTCACCGCGGCATCCCAGTATTCCTTGGTGACGTAATAAACGCGCGCGCCGCCGAGTTCATGCTGGTACTCCGGCCAGGGATAGCTCGGCTGAGCCATGCCAACGCCCCAGCGCTTCCAGCCATTGTAACTCTCATAGGTCGCCCACCATTCCTTGTTGCCAAGGATCTCAAAGCCGTAGTAGGCCTTGGCGTAGTACATGATCGCGCCAACGCGTAGGCCGCGCAGCAGCGCCATCGTGTGCAGGCTGATGTTGATATCCTTGTTCATCAGGCGACCATTGGCGAAACCGGCCCATACCCCATCCACGATTCCCACCAGGGTGTAGGGATCCTTCAAGCGCTTGCGATACCAGCCAGCCAGCTCGGCATACACGCGCGCGCCGACCACGTCATAAAAGTCGTGCTTGGTCTGCATGACCTTCATGACATACTCCATCATCATGGGGGCCTCTTCGAGGCGCGCTTCGCGGATGTAGAGCGTGCGGCCATCTTTCAGTTCGATCATCGCCCCAGGCCAGGGCTTCAAATCCATCGGCGGAGCCTGAAGGATGGGTTCAATTTCTTCGACGTCAAAGGTGATCTGAGGACGAGTGACATCACAGGGTGTTTCGAGACGCATGTTCTTTCTCCTTTTGGTAGATCGGTTGGATTAATAAATTTCAACAAAAACACCCTCAACGGGAAAGCCCCGCCAAGGGTGCATGTTGCTAAGCCAGGTTCGCCACGCTGAGTTTGTTGAGGCGCTCCACATGCGCGGGGTCAACGGCGTCGCCGAAGCGCGTTTTGGGCATCTGCACCTTCCTGGCCATCAGCTCTTCGTAGCGATCATCTTCTACAAAGGCCACACAACGCCCGATGCTGGCTTCGCCATCGACAAAGCGCCAGGGGAAGAAGCCGATGGTCACGCGCTGATTGAGCAGCAGGTCAATGTCGCCGCCCAGGCACTCCGCGTGGATGATGCCATGTGGGAACATCTCAATGTGCATCAACTGGTATTTGCTGTCGTCAAAGACCTCGGCGACTGTTTTGCCAAACTTCTTTTGGAAGACCTTTTCAGCCTCTTTCGCCTGCCGCGGCATCCAGTTGCGGATGATGGTGTTCATCGGGTGATCGGCGCTGCCACAATCTACGCCAATCCAGCGCAGTTTCTTGGCCTTGGCCCACTCGGCAAACTCGCGGTCTGGCCCAGGGTGCTTGACCATGTAGCGAATCTCATCGGCGGTGTCGTGATCCCAGCCAAAGTGATGGTAGCCGGTGTGGATGATGAGGATATCGCCCTCTTTGACCTCCACCCGCTCTTCCACCATCTGGCTGGTGTAGATATCGTAATCGCCGGCGACGTCGCTCAAGTCCACGATCACCCCTTCGTGGACGAGGAAATCCATATCCAGCTCGGCCATATCCTTGCCAGGCGTATAAAAGTGGATTTCGCCATCCAGGTGCGTCCCCAGATGGTTGGAATGGGTCAACAACTGACCGTTTGCACCATTGGGCGCCAGGCGCTTGAAATACTTGACCTGTAAGGGTTCATAGGTCGGCCACGGGGGTGTGCCCACCCCCAGAGGAATGGTGAGATCAATCAGCTTCATAAAAATGCTCCTTACTTCTATATCAGGAATACACAAAACTCAAAACGCACCAGAGAGCAGCGCCAGCACGACGCCGCCAGCCACCACGCTGCCCAATTGCCCGGCGGTGTTGGCGCCCATGGCGTGCATCAGTAAAAAGTTACCTCGATCATACTCCTGCCCCACACGCTGCACTATGCGCGCTGACATTGGAAAGGCGCTGATGCCCGCCGCGCCGATCAGCGGGTTGAACTTCTTGCCAGAAAGCAGGTAAAGCAGCTTGCCAAACAACACGCCACCCACCGTGTCCAGCACAAAGGCCAGCAGCCCCATCGCCAGGATCAACGCCGTCTCCGGACGGATAAAGCTCGCCCCGGTCATCGTGCTGCCAATCGTCAGGCCCAGGAAGATGGTGGTGACATTGGCAATCTCGTTTTGCGCCGCTTTCGAGAGGCGCTCCACAACGCCGGATTCACGCATCAGATTACCAAACATCAGCGTGGCGATCAATGGCGAGGCTTTCGGGGAGATCAGCGACACAATGATGGTCACCACGATGGGGAAAAGCACACGCGCGGTTTTGGAGATCTCGCGCTGTGTGTAAGGCATGCGCACGGTGCGCTCCGCGTTGGTGGTCAACAATCGCATCACCGGCGGTTGAATGATCGGCACAAGCGACATATAGCTGTAAGCCGCCACGGCGATCGGCCCCAGCAGCTCTGGAGCCAGGCGGCTTGAGACGTAAATCGCCGTTGGCCCATCAATCGCGCCGATGATGCCGATCGAGGCCGCCTCGTTCAAATTGAACCCCAGGCTGAGCGCCAACATCAGGGTGCCAAAAATCCCAAACTGCCCAGCCGCGCCCAGCAACGCCATCTTGGGGTTTTCCAGCAGGGGGCCAAAATCGGTCATTGCGCCGATCCCAATGAAAATCAGCAGCGGGAACAACTCAGTAGTGATCCCCGCCTCGTAGAGAATCCCCAGCAACCCATGCTGACTGGCGTCGGCAATGCCGGTCAGCGGCAGGTTGGTGAGGATGGCGCCAAACCCGATTGGCAAAAGCAGCACCGGCTCATAATCTTTAGCCACGGCCAGGTAAATCAACACCCCGCCTACAGCGATCATCACCGCGCTTTGCCACGTCAGCGATAAGGGAGCCTGCAACAACAGCCTGACGATATCCATAAAATACTCCCTACTCGAAGCGCACCAGCACCGTGCCGTAGTCCACCGATTGCCCCGGCGCGACGTCGACGCTGGCCACCCGGCCAGCCTGCGGCGAATAAATCATGTTCTTCATCTTCATGGCGTCGAGGACACAAATCGGATCCCCGGCCTGGACTTCCTGTCCGGGAAGGACTTTCACTTCGACGATGTCACCCGGCATGGGGGCAGTGACCACGTCCGTGGCGGCCTCCGTTGCAGGCGGCGCCACCGCGGCAGCCGGTTGAGCAGTAGTCGCGGGCACGGCGACCACTCTCGGCACCGACGCAACAGTACTACTGCCGCTGCTTTCCTCCAGGAAGACCTGATAAGCGCGTCCGTTCACGCGCGCGACCACGGGCGAAGCGTTTAAATTTTCAACCTCAACCTGAAATTCCTGGCCATCGATTCGCACAAGGATTTTGTGGGTGTTGTCAGCCATCGTGCCTCCACAGTGCATTCATGAGCCACCAGCGCCCCTGCGGCGCTTCGAGGACTTTGCCAAGCGCCGCACGTTGACGTTGCCGGGCCTTCAGAAAAGCCACAGCCGTGGCCGCAGCCACCGCCGCGGCGTCGCTTTCCGTCTGCGGTGCGCCATCCTCACTGCCATCAGGCCGAGGGGCCTCCTTCGAGGTGCGCGGCGCAAACCACTCCCGCAGGGCGATCATCACCAGGATCAAAATCCCCAGTGAGGCAAAGGTGATCAAAATCCCCATCACGCTGATACTTAAACCCTGACCCAAACTACTCACGTGAACACCTCTGCTTCCTGTTAAAGCGGGATATTGCCATGCTTTTTCGGGCGCGTCTGCGTGCGCTTGTCTTTGAGCAATTCCAGGGCGGCGATCAGCCGTGGGCGCGTCTCGGAGGGAATGAGCACGTCATCCACATGGCCACTGGCGGCGGCGGTATAGGGCTTGGAAAACTTCTCCTTGAACTCGGCGACGAACTGCTGCCTTACTTCCTCGGGGTTCTCCGCGCTCTTCAGATCTTTGGCGTAAAGAATGTTGACCGCCCCATCCGCGCCCATTACGGCGATCTCCGCCGTCGGCCAGGCGTAGACCAGATCGGTGCGAATATACTTGCTGCTCATAACGATGTACGCGCCGCCATACGCCTTGCGCACAATGACCGCCAGTTTCGGCACCGTGGCTTCGGAATAAGCGTAGACGATCTTGGCCCCATGACGGATGACGCCACTGTGCTCCTGCATCACGCCGGGCATGAACCCTGGCGTGTCGATCAGAGAGATCAAGGGGATATTGAAGGCATCACAAAAACGGATGAAGCGGGCGATCTTGTCTGAGGTATCGATGTCCAGCACGCCCGCCAGCACACTGGGCTGATTGGCGATCACGCCTACCGGCTGCCCATGCAAACGGGCAAAACCTACGATAGCGCTGGTGGCGAAGCGTTCGTGCACCGGCATAAAACTGCCCAGGTCAAAAATGCGCTCGATCACTTCGCGCATATCATAGGCCTCAGACGGATCGGTAGGCACCAGGGTGTTGAGCGCTTCGTCTTGCCGCCAGGGATCGTCTTGCGGCGGAGTCGAGGGCGGAGCTTCGGCGTTGTTGGAAGGCAGGTAGCTAAACAGCTTGCGCGTGAGTTGAAACGCGGCAGGCTCATCGGGGGCGACGAAATGCGCCACACCGCTCTTGGCGCTGTGCACCGCCGCACCGCCCAGGGTCTCCATATCCACTTTCTCGCGCGTCACCGTTTCGATCACCTTGGGGCCAGTGATGAACATCTGACTGACGCCCTCGGTCATGATGACGAAATCCGTCAGGCCGGGCGAATAAACCGAGCCACCGGCGCAGGGACCAACCATCACGCTGATCTGCGGCACCACTCCGCTGGCCTGAGTGTTACGCCAGAACAATTCCGAATACGCCGCCAGGCTATAGACCCCTTCCTGGATGCGCGCGCCGACCGAATCCATGATGCCGATGACCGGAACGCCTGCATCCAAGGCCAGATCGAACACCTTGGCAATTTTCTGCCCTTGAACTTCTGAGAACGAACCGCCCAGCACGGTGAAATCCTGGGAATAGACGGCGACCATGCGGCCATCAATTTTGCCAAACCCGACCACCACGCTATCACCGGGGTAGCGCTTCTGATCCATGCCGAAATCAGAATGGCGATGCGTCCAATAGGCGTCAACCTCTTGAAAGCTACCTTCATCCAGAAGCAGGTTGATGCGTTCGCGGGCGGTTAATTTCCCTTTGGCGTGTTGCGCTTCGATGCGTTTTTCACCACCCCCTTGAGCAATGCTCTTCCGTTTTTCTTTCAACTCAGCGATCAGTGCTTGATGATCCAAAATGGCTCCTCCGTATCATCGAATGACGCGAACTGAATATTTAGCCAAAGGCCAAAGGGTGGAGAAGTCCACTCTCCACCCCCTGGCCGCTAGCCTGACTTCTCGCTATAAAGCGATTTCATTTTACGCATCGGTGTCAATCTCTGTCAATCTAACAAATGTCACCATAACGCCACACGATCTGCACAGATGAACCATGCCCCCTATTCTTTAACATATGGCAACCCCAGCGCCTCGGGCTTGGCCGCCCCCCAGCGGGTGCGGAACCAGCGCGTGGACATAATCAGCAACACGACCACGGTAATCACAAAGGGGATGGTACGCCAGATGTAGCGCGACAACACGCCAGGGAGCACCATCTCCGGGTTGAGCGAAAGTTGCCACATCGTGCCAAAGAGCAGGGAGCCGCCGAGCAAGAACCAGGGATTCCACATCGAGAAGAAGACCAACGCCAGGGCGACGAACCCCCACCCCATCAGGAAGTTGTAGTTCCACACCGGGTTATAGTTCAGCGAATACACCGCGCCGGCCAGTCCCATGAACATCCCCGCGACCACAACGCACAAATAGCGAATGCGCGATACGTTGATCCCCGAAACTTCCGCCACAGAGGGGTTCTCACCCACCGAGCGGATCGCCAATCCCAGGCTGGTCTTGTGCAGCACAAACCACACCAGCGCCACGGAGGCGATGCCGACATAGAAAAACGGGGAAAGCCCAAACAGCGTGGGGATGCGATCCATGCCCAGCGGGCCGGTATAGGGGCTGCCGATATAGGTGGTCAACCCAAACCCGAGGATCCAGATCCCCATGCCGCTGACGACCTGGTCGCCCCCCAGAGTGATGGAGAAAAACCCATGCAGCAACCCAAGCAGGCCACCAACCGCGACGCCCACCAGAAAGCCCAGCAGGAAACTCCCGGTGGTCTGCGCGACGATAAAGCCCAGCGTGGCCCCAAACAACATCACCCCTTCCACGCCGACGTTCAGAATACCTGATCGCTGGCCAACCAGTTCGCCCAGCGCGGCGATCGTGAAAATAGTCGAAGCATCCAGGCTTCGGGCGATGAACTCAAGCATCGGCGACTTCCTCCATGATTCGCAGGCGTACGATCTTGTACCGATAGAAAAACTGAAAAGCCACCAGGGTAATCATCAAGACACCCAACAGGGCGTAATCCACACCAAAGGCCATGTGCATCTTTCCCTGCACAAAACGGCCGCCAATCGACAATCCGCCGAACAATAACGCCACAGGGATGGCCGACAGCGGGTTGCCCTGGGAGATCAGGCCGCAGATAATGCCGTAGAAGGCAAGATCACCAAATTGCACGTAATTACGCGCGATCTTGTAAACCCCCGGCACGGCAGCGAAATAGTGATATCCCGCCAGCCCGGCGATCGCCCCACCGAGGAGGAAAACGATCAACGGAATTCGATAGGCACTGATCCCAGCGTAGCGCGCCGCGTTGGGGCTTTTGCCATACGCCTTGATCTCATACCCCAGGCGCGTGCGTGCGAAGAGGAACGCCAGCAAGAGACCAATCCCCAGCACCAGCGCGCCGGTGAAGGGCACACCCTTATACAGCGGCGCATACACCGAAGGGGGCAGCTCAAAACTTTCGCCGCGACCGCCGGGATTCATGAACAAGCCCCCCTCTTTAATCATGAACGAAACCAGCCAGAAGAAGATAAAATTCAGCATCATCGTCACGACGATCTCATTGGTGTTGTAGCGCCCTTTGAGAAACCCAGCGATCGCCCCAGGCACCATCCCGCCGATGAGCGCCGCCAGCACCATCAGGGGGATCACCAGTCCCGGCGCAAGCTCCAGCGAACGCGAACTCTGCGCCCCAAAGGCGTACAGCACCGCGAAGACGCTTAAAGAACCGGCGTAGAGCTGACCGGTCATGCCGATATTCCACAGTCCGGCCCGCAGGGGCAAAATAAAGGCATACGTACAAAACAAGAGAAAGATAAAACGATTCAACGTCAACGGCAAGCCATAAGGGTTGGCAAACGCATAGTCGAAAATCTCGCCATACGCCTCAAGGGGCGAGACACCCGCCTGCACAAAGATCAAACTAAAGAGCAGCAAGGCGACGACAACGGCGAAGATCGAAATCGAGGTCGCCTGCCAGCCGGTCAGCGACACCCGCTTTTCGAGCTTAAAGTGATAGTTGCCAATTCTCATTGTCCTTCACCTTCCGCAGCCAAACCAGCCATCATCTCACCAATCTTATCCCGCGCCGCCTCATCCGCGGGCAAAATACCCATGAAGCGGCCTTCGTATATCGGCGCCACCCAATCGCTGATCGCCAGAATTTCATCCAGGTCTTCGGAGATCAGCAGCACGGCAGCCTTGCCCACCTTGGCGTCCACAAGTTTGTTGCGCACGAACTCCGTAGCGCCGACATCCAACCCCTGCGAGGGGAGATCGGCGATCACCAGGCGCGGCCTGCGGTTGAGCACGCGCGCCAGGATAATCTTTTGCAGGTTGCCGCCGGAGAGTTTGCGCGCAAGCACGTCCGGCCCCGGCGCGGCGACATCATATTCCTTAATCATCGCCTCAGTCACTTGACGTGCCTTTTTGTAATCCAGCACACCATAGCGGCAGAACTCTTCATCGAAGAAGTTGTTGAGCAAGACATTCTCCACCAGGGTGAACTCACCAATCGAGCCCATGCCGATGCGATCCGCCGGGATATAACCCAGCCCCCGTTTCCAGCGCTCCAGGCTGCTGGCGTGGGTGATCTCCACCCCATCGAGGAAAATGTGCCCACCCTGGGGTTCGCGCAGCCCGGCGAGCGTCTCAACCAGCTCTTGCTGACCATTCCCGGAAACGCCAGCGACGCCGAAAATCTCCCCTTCCCGGATGGTGAACGAGACGCTGTCCAGCGCGGTGACGCCTTTATCGCTCAACGCGGAGAGATTTTCCACCTGCAGCACCGGCTTGCCAGGTTCAACCCGCTCCCGCTTGATGTGGAAAAGCACCTCGCGGCCAACCATCTCCTTCGCCAGGCTTTTCTCCGTCGCCTTGGCCGTCTCAATCCGGCTGACGACCTTGCCGCGACGCAGTACGGTCACCTGGTCGCTGATCGAAAGCACAATCGGCAGCTTGTGGGTGATGAAGGGGACGATCGCCAGGTCGTGTTCGGCCATAGCCTGGATCGAATCGAGCAAGATCTCGGTCTCCACCGGGGTCAGCGCCGAAGTGGGTTCGTCGAGGATCAAGATTTCCGCGCCGCGATACAGCGCCTTGAGGATTTCCACAAGTTGCTTCTCCCCTTCCGAGAGCTGCCACACCTTGGCGCGAAAATCAATCTTGAAGCCATATTTATCGCACAACTGGCGCAATTCCCGCTCGGCGCGGCGCAGGTTCAAAATCTTCCCGGCGTGCGGGTGCCCCAAAACGATGTTCTCCAAAACGGTGTGAGCAGGCACCAGCTTGCGATGCTGATGCACCATGCCAATCCCCAACTCAATGGCATCAAGCGGCGACTTGAATTCAACTCGCTTCCCATGAACATACAACTCGCCTTCATCTGGCTGGTAAAGTCCAAAAAGGATGTTCATCAGCGTGGTTTTACCAGCCCCGTTTTCCCCCAAAATAGCGTGAATTTCTCCCGCCTTGATGTCGAAATCAATACCGTCGTTTGCCACCACACCAGGGAAGCGCTTGGTAATCCCGCGGGCGGAGAGGACGGTGTTGTTTACCTCAGGTTTTTCTGGCGGCATAGGATTTTTCTCAATGTTGTCCTGACAAATTGAACGATATAAGACCTACAGGTGAGGCTCCCATCCTGGGGGGGACCCCCCAAAGACTGGGAGCCTCATCTTCGTGTAACGTCAAGTCAAGATCGGCGTGGTTATTTCAGCGTTGAGCTTACTCCAGGATCTTCATCCCTTCCAGGTCGAAGTTGAACTGCGAGAGCAGCCACTCAACCGTGGGTTCCTCGCCAGCGGGTTTCACTTCGGTGCCCGCCGCCGGGATGGGCAGCCCTTCCAGCTCCAGGCCGGTGCCGTTGCTGACAAAGGCGTGCTCGGTGAAGGGATCCCACTCGCCCGCCATCATCTGCTCGCGGCGCTGCTTGACCAGGTCGATGATCTCCTGCGGGATCTTATCCAGTGCAGCAGGGCTGATGGCGTCGATGCCGACTTTGTTGTCATTCATGATATCCACGGTGGCCTCTTCGGTGCCATCCGCCAGGGTCATGGTCGATTCCATACCCAGGTAGAGGATCTGCTCGGGCTGCTCTCCCGCCATCATAGCCTGAATGATCTGATCATACAGCACTTCCCAGCGGGTGTCGAAGGAAACCGCCACCGTATTGGTGTCGGCCCAGCCATAGAAGCCAACGATGTCCATGTCCTTACCCACGAACCAGATGCCCTTCTCCACGGCCACGTCCAGCGGCGACCCGGAGTCGGTCTGATGGGTAATCACATCCACGTTGTACTGATCCACCAGCGTGGTGGCGATATCGCGCTCTTCTTGCGGCAGGTACCAGTCGCCCGCGTATTTGACATACACGGTGATGTCCTTGCCGAGCAGTTCAGCAGCGTCCATCACACCGAGGTAGAAGCCAGCCGTGCGGCGGATCACCTGCACCGAGGGGAACGCCGAGACAATACCGATGTTGCCCGTTTCGGTCAGCGCGCCGGCGATCAACCCCTCGAGGTAGAGGGCCTGATACTGGCGCGGGAAGATGCGCAGGAAGTTGTCCTTGGTGGTCAGGTCGCTGGCGATGATGGAAACAAAGTTCACATCGGGGTATTTATCGGCGATTTCGACCAGTGGCATGCCCATGAACTCCGCGTTACCTACAACGATGTCGGCGCCATTGGCGATCAATTCCTCAGCAAAGGGAACCGAAAGATCGGGGCCGACCTCTTCACGATAAACGTAGTTCACATTGGGGTATTTTTCGGCGATGCGCTCGCCAGCGCGGTTATGAGCGCCCGACCAAGTTGTGCCCTCGATGATGCTGAAGTGCTCAATGGCCAGGGTCAACTCCTCCGCAGCGGGTGCCGCTTCTTCAGCCGGAGCCGCCTCTTCCGCCTTTTCCCCTTCGGCGGCGGGCGCTTCCTCGGGCGCTGCCGGCTTACAGGCCGCCAGCAACAGAGTTGCCGCAAATAATGCAGCCAGGATCAGATAAAACGACTTACGCTTCATTTCTTCCTCCTTCGAACGGATAGGGATAGAACCGTTAGAGTGAATGTGCGTTATCCGTTTGTGTCGATACAACCTCCTGTTCTTACGTTCGCCATTCGTCGTATAAGCAGCCCACGGGCCGCGTCCTCGTCAATGAAAACCCCCTGCAGCCTCATCATTTTACATAAATGCTCTGCTGGTGTCAAATTCATTTCACCAATCGCCGCCAAAACATCAACCATTACAGGCGCCCGGTTGCCCAGGCGCCTGCAAGCGCACTACACGAAACGTGGTAAGGGATCACCCGTAGTTGGTTTCGGGTGGTTTGAAGATCAGGAAAACCGCGTTCAACAGGATGCCGACAACCGCCGCGGTGGCGATGGCAGGCAGGCCTTGCGGGAATATCCCCTGCATGATAGGGATCGGCAGGAAGCCGCCCGGATAACCGATGTTGCCGCCGATGCCGATGACCATAATTACCGCGCCAACGGCCAGCGTCCGGGCGTTGAACAGGCTGACGTTGTTCTCCACCATCAGGGCGATGCCCTGCATGCCGATCACGCCGAAGAGGTAGATCGCCAGACCACCGCTGACGGCAATCGGAACGGAGGCCACCAACGCCTCCAGTTTGCCGATGAAGCCCAGCAACATGGAGATCACACCAGCAGCGATCAACACCGGACCGGAGTAGTTCAGCGTGATCGCCATCAGCGAGTTGTTCTCACCGTAGTTTGTCCCGGCCGTCGAACCGAAGAGGCCGTTAATCATGTCGCCCAGGCCATCCAGGATCAGGTTGAAGCCGATGTACTCATCCAGGTGATAAGGCTCCTCGCCAATCTGCTCGGCGAAGCGGTCAACATACAGACTGATCTGATAAAGGTGAGCGGTGGACTCCGGAATGGTGGCCAGCGCCATCACACTGATGCTGAAGATGGCCGTCACCACCATGGGGCCGCTAAACGTGGGGAAGGTGAAGTGCGGCACCACCAGCCAGTTCGCCGCGGCCACGCCGGAAAAATCCACCAAGCCCAGGGGGATCGAAACAACATAACCAACAATAGCGCCTAGAAGGATGGGGATCATGCCAATGAAGCCCCTCCCCTGCAAATACGCCGAGAGCAGGATCGTGGTTATCAGGGTGATGAAAGCAACAGTCCAGTTGACCGAAGCCATATCAAGGGCGGCAAAACCCAGGCCAAAGCCGATGATCGCTGCCACCGAGCCGGTGACCACCGGCGGCAGGACCTTATCAATGGCTTCTTTGCCAACGGCTTTGATGATCAGGCCGACAATGATGTTGAACACGCCGGTGACCAGGATGCCCGCCTGCATGGTGCTGATTAACTCGTCGGAAGCGGGAACACCCCATTCGGCGTTGGTGATCGCCAGGTAGGCGGCCAGGTAGCTAAAGCTCGAACCATAGAACAAGGGGATAAACTTGCCGATGCCCAGCTTCGAGAGGATCAACGCCACAACCGTCGCCAGCCCGGCGACAAACAACACAGTTGAGACGTGGAAGCCTGTGAAGAGCGCACAGAAAACCGTGGCGGGGAACATGGTCAACACGTGCTGGAACCCTAGCACAACCATGCGCCCGAACGGCGGAGCCTCATTGGGGAGATACCCTGCAATTTTGCGTTCCGCAATAGCCATGTTTCATTCTCCTTTTGGTCTATCGAAAAACGATCCAACTCAACCAGGTATTTGAGGAGCAGCCCCCGGCTGACCAGGCTGCAACAATCATCTCCGGGCATCACCTCCTTTCCGATTTGAGGGAAATAAAAAAGCGGCCTAAATTACAGCCGCTTTATCCCATATTGGCAACGTACGCCACGAGAAGGATAACTACCATGATGGAGAGGAAAACCAGGGTAAACTGCACCGGAGAGAGCACGCCACCGGACATCGTCCCTTTCCCGGCTTTCTTTTCCTCTGCGTTGCTCGGCTTGACGTCTGTCACTGCGTTGATCCTTTCTATGTTGAGGGGCGGGCTTTCAAAGATTCGTTGATCTTATCCAGTCCTTGACGGATGATGTTCTTGCTCACGGTGTCAAACAGACGTTGTCCCACGCTGGCAACTTTGCCGCCGATCTGCACCTCCCCCGTGTAAACCATGCGCGTTGTGCCATCTCCCAGGTCTTCCAGCTCGATCCGCCCCACTCCCTTGAGAAAGCCGGTTTTGCCCTGGCCTTCCACCGTCATGGTGTAACGTTCTGGTGGCACTTCGTCCGATACCGTGATCTTCCCGCTGAAGCTCCCCCCAACGGGACCGATGCGGACTTTCATTTCCCCCTGATACTCTGTATCACTGATTTTCTCAAGGCGCTGTGTCCCCGGCATGGCGTTGGCAAGCACCTCCGGGTCACGGAGGGCCTGCCAGAGCACATCACGCTGGCCGTCAAAAACATATTCGCCAGATATCTTCATGTCAGCTTCCTCTCCTCATAAATGTAATTCGCGAAACGATTCAACTCTCCTCGTGCAACAACTCAAACAAGCGGTTGGGGCTGAGCGGAGTCTCCAGGATCTCCAACTTGCGATCCTGGAAGGCGTTCTCCAGCGCCTGGGCGAATAACGCCGGCACGGGGATGGCGCCAGCCTCGCCCACGCCTTTGCTCCCCAACGTGTTCAACGGCGAGCGCGTCTCCAGGTGTCCAACTTTGAACTCGCGCGGCATTTCATGCGCCGTGGGGATCAGATAATCCATCAGCGAGGCGTTGAGTAACTGGCCGTTATCATCGTAGTGCAGTTTCTCGTAAAACGCCTGCCCGACACCCATGGAGACACCACCGTGGATTTGCCCTTCCACGATGGTCGGGTTGAGCATCACACCGCAGTCCTCGACCACCACGTAACGCTTAATCTCCACCATCATGGTTTCCGGGTCCACTTCCAGGATCATGGCGTGGACACCGAAAGCCGCCGCGCCATACTGTGGCCCGAAGTAATCGGTGGATTCCAAGCCCGGCTCTGTGCCAGGTTCAACCGCGCCACGCAAGGGGTTGGCCAGCGCAGCCAGCTCACCCAGCGAGATCGAAATGCGGGGCACATCCGCCACGCGCACCACGCCGTCCTCAATTTCCAGCTCGTCCTCCGGCGCCTCCAACACCTTACTGGCCAGCTTGAGCACCTTCTTGCGGACGTTGGTCGCCGCCGCCAACACCGCGTTGCCAGCGACTACCGCGCCGCGACTGGCGAACGTCCCGGTGCCCCAGTGAAACTCAGCGGTGTCGCCCGTGACTACACGCACATCGGTAACGTCCACGCCGAGTTGCTCGGCGACGATCTGGGCAAAGGAGGTGAAATGCCCCTGCCCCTGCGTGCCGATACCGGTCGCCAGGTTGACGCGTCCGCTGGGTTCAATTTGAATGCGCGCGCCCTCGTATGGCCCAACGCCCGAAGTCTCGACAAACGGGGCGACAGCGATGCCGGCGTAGCGACCTTCTTTACGCAGGCGCGGCTGCTCTTCTTTGATGAATTTTTCGTAGCCGATCAACTCCAGCGCCTTCTCCATCACCGGCTTGTAGTTGCCGCTGTCGAAGATCAACTCGGCAAAGGCCTGATCGATGATCTGATGGTGGTAAGGGAATTTATCCGGCGGGATGAAGTTCTTCATGCGCAGCTCAATCGGATCCATGCCCAGCTCGCGGGCGGCGATATCCAGCATGCGCTCGATGACGAAGATCCCCTGCGGACGTCCCGCGCCGCGCACCGGCGTGACGATGGTCTTATTGGTGAAAACGACCTTGAACTCCGAAGAGAAGTTCTGAATATCGTACCCCCCCATGACGTGGCTCTGCGTGTTCAGCGGGATGGTCAGGCCATAGGGGTCATAAGCGCCAGTGTCGTGCAGAAAATCATCCTTCAGCCCCAGGATGCGCCCATCCTTCGAAAGAGCGATCTCCACATCGTGAATCTGGCCGCGTTCCTGCGTGGTAGCGTAGAAGTTCTCGCGGCGGTCCTCAATCCACTTGACGGGACGGCCCAACTGCATGGAGACCCAGGGGATGAGCATCTCCTCGGGGTAGAACATCATGATCTTGGGGCCGAACCCACCGCCGACAAAGGGAGCGATCACCCGCACCTGATTCTCAGAAAGCCCCAACCGGGCGGCCGTGCCGTTGCGAATGGGGATCGGCGCCTGCGTGGTATCCCAGATGGTCAACTGCTGGCTGCGCTCATCCCACCAGGCGACGATGCCGCGGTTTTCCATCGCTGCTGCCGCGCCGCGGTCAATCACAATGCGACGACGGATGACAAGATCGGCCTCCTGGCGCGCCGCTTCGTAATCCCCTTTCTGCTGATATAGATGCGCCGCCAGGTTGGATTCGAGATCATCGTGCACCAGGGCGCTGCCTGGCTCCAGGGCGGCTTCCATATCCACCACCGCGGGCAGCGGCTCGTACTCAATCTCGATGTCATCCACTGCGTCCTCGGCGATGTAGCGGCTCTCGGCGATGACCACGGCAATCGCCTCGCCCGCGTGACGGACTTTCTCTTTCACCAAAGGGGGTTGCCGCCGGGAGTAGAACGTCACATCTTCCACGGTGGGGGGCGGCGAAACCAGCGGTGGGCCGGGTTGCCAATCCGCGCCCATATCCTCGGCGGTGTAAACCGCCACCACGCCGGGGCGTTGACGGGCGCGCGTGGTATCAATTCGCACGATGCGGGCATGAGCGTAATCGCTGCGCAAGAAAGCCGCATGCAGCATGCCGGGGATGTCTACATCATCCACGAACAACGCCTGCCCGGTTAGCAAACGAGGGTCCTCGTTGCGTTTAACGCGTTGGCCAACAAATTTCTTTGTCACGGTACTCTCCTTATAACACCGTCTGGGCGCGGGGGGTGCGCCCGAACGCGTCAGGCGTTCATCTTCTCGGCTGCCAGCTTAACCGCTTCCACAATGTGCACATACCCCGTGCAACGGCACAGGTTACCTGAAATCGCTTCGCGGATCTCTTCTTCGCTGGGGTTGGGGTTCTCCTCCAGGAAAGGAATCAACGAGGTGAGGAAACCCGGGGTGCAGAAGCCGCATTGCAGGCCGTGGGCCTCCTGAAACGCTTGCTGCAGCGGATGCATCTCATCAATGGTCCCCAGCCCCTCCACGGTGACGATCTCGCGTCCGTGAGCCTGGGGGGCAAACATCAAACACGAACGCACCGCTTCGCCATCCAGCAGTACGGTACAGGCACCACAGACGCCATGTTCACAACCAACGTGCGTGCCGGTCAGCCCCAGCTCGTGGCGCAGGAAATCGCTCAACAACAGGCGCGGTTCCACCTCGCGCTCATACACTTCGCCGTTAACGGTTACTTTCAATTTGAATAACTCGCTCATGGTTCGCTCCTTCGCTGCCCGCTAGCCAGCGCAAAGGCTTCTTCCAACGCCCTACGGGTAAGCACGTTCGCCAGGTGGCGGCGGAACTCCGCCGTGGCGTGAATGTCATCGCTTGGTTCGATGTCCAGCGAGGCGCCCGCTTCAGCCGCGGCCCGGATCGCCTCGGCGGAAGGCTTCTCGCCCACCAACACCGCGGCAGCCTGCCGCCCTTCCATCGGGCCATCGCCAGCGCTGAGGTAACTCAGCCGGGCGAAGTTACACTTCCCATCCTCGTCCAGGCTGACCACCGCGGCGACGCCCATCAAAGCAAAATCATGCGGACGGCGGGCGACCTCTTGTAGCGACCATCCAGCGCGCTCCGGCAGCGGCGGCAGGTGTACTTCAACCAGTAATTCTTCCGGCTCCAGCGCGGTCGTGAACAGGCTGATGAAAAACTCGCTCGCTGACACCCAGCGCTCTCCCTGCGCGCTCTGCAAACGCATGCGCCCATCCAACACCATGCTGACGGAGACCAGCTCGGCGGCAGGGTCGGCGTGCGCCAGGCTGCCGCCAAAGGTGCCGCGGTTGCGGATCTGCTGGGTGGCGATTTTGGGCATGGTTTCGTGCACCAGCGGGGCGCGCTCGGCGATCAGGGCATCATGCTGAACCGTCTTGTGGCGCGCCATCGCGCCGATCAACACGCCGCCGTCATCCGCTGCGCGGATATACCCCAGCTCCGCGATGCCGTTCAGGTCCACCAGCACCTCCGGTTGGGCAAGGCGGAAGTTCATCATTGGGATCAGGCTTTGCCCACCGGCCAGCGGCTTGGCGTCCCAGCCGTGTTCGGCCATCAACGCCAGAGCCTCTTCCAGCGAAGCAGGAGCATAATACTCGAATGGGGGTGGCTTCATAGGGTTCTTCTCCTTTGCTCCTCACACATGACGTTATAACAAATCACATGTCAGAAATCAAATCACGCCAGAGTTTCGTTGGGTTGCGGGCGTTCGCGCCGCAGAAACTGCTTCAGTGAGGTCGGCGCGCGACCCAACAGGCAAGTCAACACTTTCGAGTTGCCGCGCAACCCATAACGGTCATAATAGACAAACATACGAGTCAGGGCATCGAGGGCATATCCACTCAACTTGTCGGCGGCCTGACGTCGCCAATCCTCAACCGGAGTCTGATGGGCGGCGACGGGTTGACCCAGATGGGCGCCGAGTTCTCCGGCGATCGCCCTTGGAGTGAGCGCATCCGTGCCAACCAGTTCATAGGTCGCGCCGACGTGTCCGGGACGCGTCAACACCTGCGCGGCAACCTCAGCCACATCGACCAGATCCACCAGGCAGGTCTGGGCGTCCACATTGTAGGGGACGGGATAGACACCCTCTTCAGCGATTTGCGGCCAATAGGCCAGGATGTTTTGCATATAAGCCGTAGGCTGCAAAATGGTGAAAGGCAAACCGGACTCAAACAAACGCTCTTCCACGCGGAGTTTGTGCCAGTGGTGCGGCATGGCCTCGGTTTGGGGATGCAGCACCGAATGAAAGACAAAGTGCTTCACATCCGCAGCGGCGGCCGCGGCGATCACCTCGCTGCCAATAGCAAACTCATCGGGGTGGACGTTGGGGCAGATGTGATACACAGCCCGCACGCCCTGCGCCGCCTGCGCCAGCGCCTGAGGGTCGCGCAGATCACCACAGAACACTTCCCGCGCGCCGAGCGCTTCGACGGTGGCTCGTTGTTCCTGGCGGTGGACAAAAGCCCGCACCGAGGCTCCCACCGTCGCCAGAGCCTGGATCACCGCCCGCCCGGTTTTGCCTGCTGCGCCCGTGACAAGGATCATAAGAGACAAAACGGCCTGACAGGTCAGCAAAACCCGTCAGGCCGTGGCGAGATCAGCTTTCTTTGAAAGCCACAAAGCGCGCCCAGCAGGAGGCCAGCTCCATGCCCTTCTGCACGAAGCAACCGATGAAGTAACGGCCGCTCTCCATGCGCGCCAGATCAGTACCCAGGTTCTCGGCGTGGATGATGCCCTTGGGGAACAGATTCAGGTGCATATCCTGGTAGTACTTATCCAGAGGATAGACGGTATCCCAGTCCGCGCCGTATTGTTCAATCAGCTTCTGGTTGGCTTCCTCAAAGGTCTTGGGGTGCCAGATGCGCTGGATGGTATTCATGGGGTGCTCCATCGCCACACAATCCACCGCCAACCACTTGATCTTCTTTTCGATGCACCAGTCAGCGAAATCAGGTGAGGGGCCAGGATGCCGGATCATGTAGCGGAACTCATCTGAGTCCGGGCTGTTCCAGCCGTATTTGTGATAACCAGTCTTGATGACCAGGATATCTCCCTCGCGCACCTCGACCACCTTTTCGATCATCTCCGGGGTATACACGCTGGTATCACTGACGAACTCGGAGATATCGGCCACCGCCCCAGGGCCGAACCAGGCCTCAAAGGGCATCTCGCCAATGGTGCGCCCACCAGCGTGGAAGTGTTTCTCGCCATCCATGTGCGTTGCCAAGTGGAAGCTGGCGCGGCAATGGGCGTTGTTGCGCCCCAGGCCAAAATACTGCCCACCGACGCGCTTGGTGTATTTGACGCTCAGCGGCTCGTAGTTAGCCCACTGCGGGGTCTGCACGCTAAAGGGCAGGGTCATATCGAGCATCTCCACCTGTCGCATGGCCTCGAAGAACTCAGCATCATCCATCCCCTCGGGGGCCTGCAAAGCGACCACCCGGCTCCAGGCCGATTCAACTTCCATGAAGGGGATCGGCTGAAGCATGATCCAGGCGCGCTGGTTGCTCAGCTCGTCAATCTGCCCGCCGAGGGATTCGGCCAGCAGCAGCCCCGCCTTGGGCATGGTGATATGCGTCAGCTTGTGATACCACTCCGGCGGGAACATCTCATCCCAGCTCTTGCCGTATTTCGCCTTGAGCTTGGCCTCCGCCTTCTCAAACTCGCGGGCGTGCATGTAGCGCAGGTTGGTGTTCATCGGGTGTTCGGCGGAGCCGCAATCCACGCCGATGACCTTCAGCTCCATATCCAGCGCCCACGGGAAGAACTCCGGCGAGGGGCCGGGGTGGCGCAGATAGTAGCCAAACTCCTTATTTTCGATGCCGCCCTGGCACTCCGGGTTGGGGATGTCGGGCTGATCCCAGCCGTATTTGTGATAGCCGGTGTTGATAATGAGAATATCGCCCTTCTTAACCTCGGCGCGTTCGGTAATCATCTCCGGGGTGTAGAGGCCGTAATCCTCCACCGCGTCGGAGATATCCACAATCACGCCCTCACCGCACAAATCGGTGAGGGGGATATCGGCGATGGCGCGCTCGCCGGAGTGAAAGGCGCGCGGCCCCACCAGATGCGTGCCATTGTTGTTGCTCCACTCAATCAACTGACCATTAGCGCCCTGGCCGCCGCCGAAGGAGCCGGTCAGCCGCTTGAAGAAGTGCACCTGCAACGGCATCTCGCCCGGGTACGGCGGCGTGAAAATGCTCAACGCCTGGGTGAGGTCGTACCAGCGGGCGGTTTCAAGCAGTTTGATAACTTGTTGACGATCCATCTCTTCCTCCAGTCAGGTAACTGGGCAAAAAGGCAACCAGGTATTAGGTAACTAGGAATGCAGGAATTCACCTAATCCCTAATCACCCAGTTACCTTGTTACCTGTTAGCTAAAACCCATACTTCTCCGCGAAGGCCACCAACGCCTCTTCGAACATTTCCATCGGCGGGCGCACCAGACCCGCGCCGACCTGGCCAACGCCGGGGTCTTTGTGGGCGATGCCGGTGTTGACGCGCGGCGTTATGCCGGTTTCAACCACCTTGCGGATATCAATGCCGGTGGGCGTACCGCGGAAATCGAGCTGCGGGATGGTGAAGAACTTGTGCTCGGTGAAAGTGATCTCATACATCTCCAGCGTGGCATTGATGGCGTCCTTGGGCGTGCCGCTGACGAAGGTGACGATCGCCGGGGCCGCCGCCATGGCGAAGCCGCCGATGCCCGCCGTCTCGGTGATCGTGCTGTCGCCGATGTCGCCACTGGAGTCGTCCTCGGTGAAGCCGGGGAAGTACAACCCTTTAGGCTTAGCCACCGGCGCGGTGAACCAGCGGTCGCCGAGGCCCGAAACGCGAATACCAAAATCGGTGCCGTTGCGCGCCATCACGCTGACGATGGTGCTGCCCTCCACGTTGTGCGCCACGTCCACCATCGACTTGCAGGCCGCCATCACCGGATTGAGAACCGTCAGGGCGTTGTCGCCCATAAACTTGATGATCTCGGAAGCGACCTCGCGATCATCGGTGGCCTTGACGATATAAGGTGCCAGCGCCTTGGTGAAGAGCACCGAACCCGCCTTGTTGCGGTTGTGCCCCTCGTCACCCATGTGGAGAGCCTCAGCCAGCAGCGATCGGATATCAATCCCACCGCTCAATTCGATCGCTTTGCCCAGCACAGGGGCCATGACCTCTTCCATCCACGTCAGCTTTTCGATCACTTCCTCGCTGTACGCCCCGTAGCGCAGCACCTTGCCATATCCCTCGTTGAGGTTGGAGTAGGTGTAATTCCCATGCGTTTTGTTTTCGAGGATATAGACCGACATATGGGGAGAGGTCACTCCGGCCATCGGCCCCACCGATTGATGGTGATGGCAAGGCTCCAGCTTGATCTCGCCGGATTCGACCAGCTTTTGGGCCTCTTCCATGTTTTTGGCTTTGCCCTCAAAAATCAACGCCCCGGTAATCGCCCCCTTCATCGGGCCAGAAGCTCGCTCCCAGGTGATCGGCGGGCCGGCGTGCATCAGCAAGTCTTCCCGCATCCCGGGGACAACATCAATGGCTTTCGCCATCCCCACCACCGTAGGACGCGCCTCCATCATGCGACCTACAGCTTCAGCATTGGCTTTTTCAATATCCATCGGGAACCTTCCTCTCTATTTATTCATCAGGCTTTATCTTGAGGAAAACGTTTACCCGGTTCAAAGCGGGCGCGCGCCTCCTTGAGAATCTCTGCGTACAATTCCAGGTTACGATCTTCAAGATGATCGAAGGTCTGCGGGCTTTTGCTGCCATAAGTGATATAGCGCATCGGGTCGGGGTCGAGACGGGCGGCGATGATCTCCTCCGTGCCGCGCGCCTGCGCCAGCCGCCAGGCAATCGGGTTGACGATCATGCTGTGTCCAAAACCATAATTCCCGGCTGCGTCTGGCCCCACCAGGTTGCTCCCCATCAGGTAGACGTGATTATCGTAGGCGCGGGCGCAATTGGTGATGTACCAGATATCGTAACTGCGTTGCAGCGCTGCCGAACGCACAATCACCTCCGCGCCCCGGATCGCCAGCAAGCGCGAAAGTTCAGGGAAATCGCCATCGTAACAGATAATCATGCCGATATTCCCCAGCGCGGTCTCAAAGACGTCGGCGCGGGTCCCCATGGTCGCCCAGCCGCCGCCCTGAACGCGCTCCCATGGCGCGGGGTGTGTCTTATCATAAATGCCGATGATCTCCCCGTCCGGGCCGATCAAAATGGAGGAGTTGTACACCTCCCCGCGGTTTGGGCCACGGCGATAAGAAGGCCAGATCACATGAACCCCCAGGGACTTAGCAGCTTTCTGGATCTCCCGGCTGATCTCGCCACCGGCTTCATCCACCAGATCCCATAACCCTTCAGCGGTCAAACCGGTGTCATAGCCAGTGGTCACCGTCTCAGGGAATGCGATCAGCTCGGCCTCGTATTCGCGCGCGGCCTTCTCCAGCCAAGCAACGCCCTTTTCCACGTTGGCTTTCACATCGTTCGGCGTGATGGCAATTTGAACACATGCACCAATAAATTCTTTCATCTTCGCCTCCGCGTACTTTGTGTGTTACTTGCTCCGCATGCGCTCCAGGATCCCCGCCAGTTTTTCATTGCCGCGCGCCGGAGGTCGCCAATCTACATGAACCACTCGTGCGCCCTGCGCCTCAAGGCTCTCAGTGAACGATTCGAGGCCGACGTTGATCGCCGCCAGCGGTTGCTTGAGAGTCGCCAGATCGACGCCAGATGCGGACTCTTCCGACGTGACATCGCGCTCTTCCAACGCCTTCAACAATCGTCCAACATAATTGGCCGCCTGATCGTTGCTGGTCTCAACGCGCGCGCCAGCCTGCTCCAGCGCCTCAATTTGAGCAGCCATGTCCTGCGGATCTTCATCCGTACCGGAAACCACGGCGACAACCTCCAGATGGCGCCCCGCTTCTTTGGCGGTCTGGATGGCCGCGGCGATCGCCGGGGCCAGTTCGCTGGCCGGGTCTGCATGCGCGCCGTAACCCAGCACCACATCCAGCAGGATCACCGCGGTCTCAGGGTCAGCGGCCTCTTTGGCGATGCGGCGCACCCGCAGGTCGTTGTCCATCATCGGGTGTAATCGCCCCACGGTAAACTCGTCCTCGCCCAGGTCAATCAGGGTGTGCTCCTGGCTGACGAGCGAGTCCTTCAGACGATACTCTTCACTCAAGGGGATGTTGGAATACACACCGGGGAAATAATTATGCAGGATCAGCAGGCTCTCATAGGCCAGTGTGCCGCCCGAGAACAGCCCACGCAGGTATTTTTGCTCCGGGGCAAACTTCGACACATCTGACGCGCCCCAATCGGCATCTACCTGAGATAGTTCCACCGCCAGCTGGGCAGCCTCGTCAAAGGTGGTGGCGAAGTAAATATTCTCCACCTGACGCAGCGCCGTGGCATAGCCGATAAAGTCAATCACCACCGGCTTGCCCGCCCTGCGCGCCGCCTGCACCAGGTCATCGGCGACTTTCTTAGAAGGCGGCTTGGAGACCAGCACAATCACTTTCGTGTCCGGGTCTCGGCTGAGCAAATCCAACCCCTGGCGCACGGTGATCGCCCCCACAGCATCCTTGACGTCCCGTCCGCCGGTGCCGATGGCGTGGGTCAGCCCACCGCCCATTTGATGGATACGCACCGAGACCTGCTGCAAACCGGTCCCGGAAGCCGCCACCATGCCAATAGAACCGGCGCGCACCTTGTTGGCAAACCCCAAACCGATGCCGTTAATGATCGCCGTGCCGCAGTCTGGCCCCATCACCAGCAACCCCTTGCTGGCGGCTTCCTGTTTCAAGGCGACCTCGTCCTCCACGGAGACGTTATCACTATAAAGGAAAACGTGCTTATTCTGCGCCAACGCCTGGCGCGCCACGCCGGCGGCGTAACGCCCGGCCACCGAAACCAGCACCCACTGCGCTTCAGGGAGCATCGCTGCAGCCGAGGCAACCGTCTTGGGCAAGTAATCTTCATCGCCGCCGCGGCTGCGTCGCGAGGCGATTAACTCATCCACCTTACTGAGGGCGAGTTGAGCGGCTTCCTCCGTCTCTCCCTTAATGACGATCACCAGGTCGTCCGCCAGGGCGTCCTGCGCCTCGTGCACCAGCAACCCGCTTTGAGCGAGCACGTCCTTGTTCGCATCTGTGCCCATCACCACGCCGACGTCCAACACCCCGGGCTGATCGGCCAGGAATCCCTGCAACTGCATCAAAAAAGCGGAATCGTAATACGCCCCCGAACGAATCTCCACAGCAATTTTAGCCATGCCTGCTCCTTTTTTTACGAATGGATTTATGCGCTCACACCACGCCGTGCTGGCGATAGTGTGTCAGTTTCTGAGAGTCAACGCCCAGTATTTGCTCCAACACCTCGGCCGTGTGCTCGCCAAGCCTGGGCGGCGGGCGTCGGATCGTCGCTGGCGTCTCGGAGAGCTTGTAGGGGAACCCCGCCACCTTCACCTCGCCAGCCGAGGGGTGCTCAACAGATAAAGCGAAGTCGCGCGCTGCCGCCTGTGGATGAGCAAACACATCCGGGATGGCGTTGATCGGCCCGCATGGCAAACCTCCCTGGCGCAGCTGCGCCAGCCAGTCCTCCGCCGGGCGGGTGGCAAACAACTGATTCAGCGTATCGTGCAGAGCCTCCCGGTTGGCCAGGCGGTCGCCATTTGTGGCAAAGCGAGGGTCATCCTTCAACTCAGGCTGCCCAAGTACGTCACACAACAACCCCCATTGCCGCTCATTGGCCGCGCCTAGCACAAACCAGCGATCCTGCGCCCGAAAGGCGCCATAGGGCGCGATATTGGGATGAGCGTTGCCTAACCGCGGCGGCTCAATCCCCCCCACCAGGTAATTCGAAGCCACGTTCGACAGCAACGCCACACTGGTATCCAGTAGCGAGATATCCACAAGCTGCCCCTCGCCGCTCTGATCGCGCGCTCGCAGCGCGGCGAGAATGGCGCTGGCGGCGAACATCCCTGTGGTGATATCAATGATGGGAATCCCCACGCGTGAAGGCGGCCCTTCCACCGGGCCGGTGATGCTCATCAGCCCGCCCTCGGCCTGCAAGATGGCGTCATACCCTGGGCGATTGGCATAGGGGCCGGTGCGTCCATAGCCGCTGATCGAGCAATACACCAGGCGCGGGTTGACGGCGCGCAAGTCCTCATACCCCAGCCCCATGGCGTCCAGCACGCCGGTGCGGAAGTTCTCAACAAAAACATCCACCTCTTTGACCAGGCGGCGGATGATCTCCTGCCCTTCAGCAGATTTCAAGTTTACGGTCAGACTGCGCTTGTTGCGATTGATAGCCAGAAAATACGCCGATTCGCCCGGATAGCCTTCATAAGATTCCCCCACAAACGGCGGCCCCCAGCCGCGACTTTCGTCCCCCTTGCCAGGGCGCTCCACCTTGATCACATCTGCGCCCAAATCCCCCAACATCATCGTACAAAACGGGCCCGCCAGGGCGCGGGTCAGATCCAATACCCGGATGTCGCTCAATGCCTGCATCAACGCGCCTCCACCAACGCTAGTATCCGGCTTACGGGACTCATCATCTCAATTGTCAATTAGGGGGAGGCGCCGCCTGTTCTCAGACTGTCAGGCTTCGCCTCGGGGTGTTATTATACATCAATGCACACGCCCCATTATAATCCACACATAAAATTACACAAGACCTGAACGGATGAATCCAACGAGCTCCACCGCTTCACTCCAGTGCACTTCCATCGGATCAGCAGCGCAGCAGATTCTGCACCAGACTCGCTCACTTCAAGTTGTGGGGACGACTTCGCGCGGCGCGTTCCTGCAATGCTCCAATCGGAAGATCGTCTTCCTCTCGACAGAACGTTTTCGCGGCCCGCTGACGCTTAACCTGGATCACCAGGACGCCCCCAAACTCGCACGCCTGACTCCAGAAACCGCAGGGGAACGCGCACCCGAGGGGCTCCTGTTCTCACAGGTCAAGCTGCAAATTGACCTGCGGCAGGCGCAGGTCTGGTGCCCCGAACCGCCTCTCGCGGCGCATCCCTCCCCTCGGCCTGGCTTTGCCATCCAGGCATACCACCGCAAACCAGAGAGAGGGTTTGCCCCCATCATCCCCGCCTTACTTTCACGCCAGGCTAAAGGCCAGCATCCGCGGGAAGAAGCCGTACTGGCGATTCGCGCCGCCCTCCACGAGGCACGCTGGCAGCAAATCCCTGCCCTGGCCGTACCGTTAATCGGCTACGGCGGGGGCCTCACCCCATCGGGCGACGATTTCCTCCTCGGGCTGATGCTCGCCCTCCACCGCTGGGGCAATGTCCTGGGCCTGAGAGGCGATCTGGAGAATCTCCAAGAAGAGCTAATCCAGATGATCCAGGCGCGCTCCACGGCGATCAGCGCCGGGCTGATCGCCTGCGCCGGCGACGGGCTGGCGGACGAACGTCTGATCCACGCGCTGGACGCCTTGATGGGCACACGCACCGCCACAGAAAAGACGCTGGATGACCTCCTCGGCTGGGGAAACTCCTCGGGCCTGGACGCGCTGACCGGCATGCTGGTCACCCTCCCGCTCGCCCCCTAACGCCTCGCCGCGCCCACGCACCGGAAGAGATTCCGGAGAACATCTGCCCCCTTCTTCGATCTTGTGATAGACTTTACACGCATTCACCAAAAAGGTACAAAACCCATGCGCATCATTCGTTACCAAACCTCCAACGGCGAAGCCGCTTACGGCTGGGTGCTCGAAGATCAGGCCGGGCCGATTGACGGCGACATTTTCGGGGCTTATCAGCGAGGAGAACTGCGCTTTCCTCTCAGTGAGATTCGTCTTCTCGCGCCGGTGCAGCCAAGCAAAATCATCTGCGTGGGCCGCAACTACGCCGCCCACGCCGCCGAACATCAGGCCGAGGTGCCGAAGGTCCCCCTGATCTTCCTCAAACCCCCCTCGGCGGTGATCGCGCCGGGCGAGGACATCGTGCTGCCGCCACAATCCAAGCAGGTGGAGCACGAGGCCGAGCTGGCCGTAGTCATCAGCAAGCGCGGCCGCTGGATCGCCCCTGAAGAGGCCAAAAACCACATCCTGGGCTACACCGCCGCCAACGATGTCACCGCACGCGACCTGCAAATGAGCGACGGCCAGTGGACGCGCGGCAAAGGCTTCGATACCTTCTGCCCGCTGGGGCCGTGGATTGAAACCGCCATCGACCCAACCGATGTACTGGTCACCTGCCACGTCAACGGCGAGATGCGCCAGATGGCCTCCACCCGCGATATGGTCTTCTCCATCCCGCAATTGATCGCTTTTATCTCTTCCGTGATGACCCTGGAACCCGGCGACCTGATCCTGACCGGCACGCCTGCCGGCGTCAGCCCGCTCAACCCCGGGGATGAAGTGCGCGTTCACATCGAAGGAATCGGCGAGCTGGTCAACCCGGTCATCGCCGAAGAACGCGCCTGACCACAAGGCTAACCTTCATGCCTGTAAATCTGGACGTCCGCACCGGCGTACTCACCGCGACCATCGTTCTCAGCCTGCTGGCCCTGCTCAGCCTGTGGAGCGGGATTCGGGCGATCTCCCGCGCGCGCCGGATCCCTTATTTCCGCATGCGCCGCGAGGGGATGGTGCGGGGCTGGCGGCGCGTTTTCCTCTTCGTGGTATTGGGAGGTCTGGCCTATGCAGTCAACGGTTACGCCGAACCGGTGGCCTACAGTTTCTACCCTCCCTCTGTCACCCCCACGCTCACCGCCACCGTCAGCCTGACCCCCACAATCTCGCAGACCCCCACGATCACCCATTCGCCGACCATCACGCCCACGCCAGAGGTCTCCAACACACCGACGATCACACCTACGCCCCACATCCCCCTGGCCATCGAGGCGCAATTCGAGGGCAACCTCACCCCCCCTGCCGATGTGGTCTTCAGCCGCCTGCAATTCACCAACGAGGGCGTGGATTCGCTCTACCGCCCAATCAAACCCGCCGAAGTTTTTACCAATCCGGTCGGCCACATGTACGCCTACTTCACCTACGACGGCATGACCGACGATACCCAGTGGACGGCGCTATGGTATTACGAGGGCAATCTGGTTCACTTTGAAACCAGTCCCTGGCATTGGGGCAGTGGAGGGGCTGGATTCTCCGACTGGCAACCGGACGCCGAAGACTGGCGCCCAGGGGAATACCGGGTGGAGATTTTCATCGGCCTGAACTGGATCGTCGGCGGCAGTTTCATCGTCGAGGGCGAACCCCCAACCTCAACGCCCACGCCCACCAGCACCTACACGCCAACCTATACGCCGACCATCACCCCCACCATCACCCCCTGGCCGACACTAACGCGCACTCCCACGCCAACCATCACGCCAACCATCCCCACGGCCACGTCGTCGCCAACCTACACCCCCTCGCTGACTCTAACGCCAAGCCAGACGCTGACGCCAACCCCGATCACCCCCACGGCGACGCTCTCCCCCACCATCACACGCTGGCCAACGGCAACGCCAACCACGCCTACCCCCACCATCACACGCCACCCCACGGCCACGCCGTAGGTGAGCTTTTAAAACGCCAGGCACAAAGGCGGCTGCCACTTCGCAGGTGACAGCCGCCTTTAACGTGAATTCGGGATAAGTGTTACCTGATGAATAACGCACCCTTCGATACGCGCCTTGGGCTTCGGTACGCTTTGCTACTCAGCCCGGGGCGCTACTCAGGATGCGTTATTCAGTGAAGAGATCAGCGTCCTGAGTAGCACTGAGCGCTGGCGAAGTGCGTATCGAAGGGCGTTGATCGCATCTATGGCGTTTTGCCTTATCCCGAACTCAGGTGCCTCTACTTTTGTATGCCCAGGTGCTACACAAACGTCTTTGCCTTATTCCCTCCCAAAGCAACGGCAATCTGAGCGGCAACGCGGGCGTTGTTCAACAATAAATCCAGGTTGGCGTGCAGGCTGGCCTGACCGGTGAGTTCACTCACCCGCGCCAGCAAAAAGGGCGTGCTGGCCTGGCCGCGTATCCCCTGGGCTTCGGCCTCGCGCAACGCCTGCTGAATCGCTGCTTCCAGCTCTTCGGCGGGCAGCGCCGAGGCCTGTGGCGGCACGGCCACCAGCACAGCGCTCTCCAACCCCAGCCCCCAGTGGGCGCGGGCAATCTCAGCCACCTCCGCGGGCGAATCAGCGCGGGCGCTGACCGGCAATCCGCTGCTCTGGGAGTAAAATGCCGGGAACTCGTCCGTCTGGTAGCCGATCACCGGCACCCCCCAGGTCTCCAACATCTCCAGGGTGGCGGGCAGGTCGAGGATCGCCTTGGCCCCAGCGCAAACCACGATCAACGGGGTACGCGCCAGCTCTGGCAGATCGGCGGAGACATCGTAAGGGGGAAAGCGATGCACCCCACCGATGCCGCCGGTGGCAAACACCTGAATACCCACGGCGTGGGCCGCGATCATCGTCCCGGCGACGGTCGTCCCTCCGCTCTCTTTGCGGGCCAATGCAGGGGCGAAATCGCGACGGCTGATCTTTCGCAAGGGCCGCGCCGCCACCAGACGCTCCAGTTCCTCCGCCGTCATCCCCACGCAGATTTTCCCATCCAGCACAGCAATGGTCGCCGGCGCGGCGCCACCTTCCCGCACCGCGGTCTCCATATCCGCAGCCAGCTCCAGGTTGCGAGGGGAAGGCAAACCGTGGGTGACCACTGTGGTTTCCAAAGCGACCAGCGGGACACCCATCTCACGGGCGCGGGAAACCTCATCCCCCAGAATATACGCACTCTTCAAATTCACTACGTTACACTCCGAATTTCGATCAGTTGGGCTTGAGGAGCGCCCTGAGCAAAGCAGCGCGCAACTCATCCCAGGGATATTCCAAACGCGGATGATAATACCACGTCAACACGTGACAGGCACGCAACCGTGGAGGCAGCTTTTCAATTTGCTCCACCATCAAGAGGATGACCTCGCAGCGCGCGCCATTAGAATCTTTTTGTGTCGCAGGGTTGGTCATGGTCACCTCCTTTATCCACCCATAATGGGCGTTTATACTGGCGGAGGCAGATCGAAGTCGTCTCCTTCGCTTCCACTCTCGGCGTCCGGCGGAAGCCCGCTCTGGGAAAGCGCCTCAAGGATCTGCGTGGTACGCACCAGGATCATGGTTTCCAGCTCCTCCCGCGAAGCCTCTTGCGCCCCGGCGGTGTTGAAGATCTCGAGGATATCCTGGAGCAACTCTGCCTGCGCTTCGGCGCGCCCGGACTCAATGAGCGCCCAGCGCTGTGCTTCGCCCGCGGCCAGGTTGATCTCGGCGCGCCCCTTCCAGGGGGCGCCCCAGGTTTCGATCAACTGAGCGTTGACGCGGTCATCCACGATGCGGAATTGACCCATATTCACCCAAACCAACTCAGCGCCCACGTCTTCCAGCTGAGCGCGCGTGGCGTCGTTATTCAGGCGCTGGGTGATGACCTCGCGGGCAAACCGCGGCGCATATTCTGCATTGGGTTGGGATTCGCCCGCGGCGACAGTGCGGGCCTCCTCCGGGGGAATGAGATCTTCGAGGCGATTCTGCTGAATATAGCCGGTGATCGCGCTCGTCACCGCGCGAGCGACCACCTGCTGCCAGGGCGTCACGCCACCTGAACCAACAGAGCGATTGTAATAACTGCGCAGGGCGGCCTGCAACGAGAAGACATAGGGGCTATCCGCTTCGCGGCGGGCCAGATCGCTGTCACCGCGGCCAGTGCGCAGTCGAAAAGCGAATTCCGCCTCACGGACTTCCACTATGATGCCGTCGCGCGTGGTCGCCCGAACCGGCGACAACGGGACGATCTGGTCATCCAGGCTGATGATTTCGCGCACGCGCTCGAACGGAGCGACATAATTCGGCCCCGCGGCGCACACGCGCGGCCGCCCATCCATCCCCTCCAGCAAAACCAGATTCCCCTGCTGAATCACAAGGAACCCCGGCCCGCCGACGTCACGCAGAAGGTGAAACTCCTCCTCCAGCTCCCGGAAACGCCCATCTTCCACATTCAACCGCGGCTGACGCACGCGGAACAGCAGGGCAACCAGATAGTGCCAGGCAGCGCGCGGGGCAGGGATGGCGAAAACATCCTGCACATAGCGAGCACAAACTGCCATGCCCAACCCAAAGGCCAGCAACACCAGCCAGGAGTACGGCTGGAACAACGTGACGAAAGCTATCGACCATTGTTGCGAGCGAAGGTAAACCAGCAACGAGGGGACGTCAATCGTCCTGCTCAACGCGCCGGCCACCACCCCCAGCAGGATGACAAACCCTCCCAGGATGAGGAAACGCGCACACCCCCACGGTTGCCCGCCCAGCCAGGGATTGGTTCGAGATCGAAAGTCACGGAAAATCCGTCTCATCGTGCCTCACTCCGCCTGAGGGTCATCCGGCGTCAGGTCGTCCCCGCGTCGCTCATCGCGCCCGGGCAACAACAAATTGCCCAGGGTGTGAAGCAAATAGGTCACATCGCGGGAGAGTTTCTTTCCCGCGGCCGGGTTGGTCGCCGCGGCCTCCAAAGCCTGAAAAACGCGCAGCGCCAGGGAGGATTTCGAGAGCCCCGGCGTATGCAGGATGCGCAGCAACGAATTTGCCATCTCACGCTGCGCCTGGGCGCGCGCCTGACTCATAATCCGCAACGCCTGCCGCTGGTAATCACCGCTGGTTTCCAACACACGCTTACGCTGCAAGCTGCGCCAGAATCCATAACGGTAATCTCGCATCACCTCCGGCCGGGTAGGCGTCAAACCGGCAAAACCAGCATGCAAAATGCGAATGCCACGCCCGCGCAGCGGCTTGCCGTTTGGCGGCAACTCCCACACCGGGTAACGAGTAAGCGCCCCTTCACGCCAGTCATCTCCCTCACGGATAGGTTTGCCATCCGCACGCTCGACAAACTGAACAGCCAAAATCCCCTGGTGGATCATCTTCTGGCGGAAATCATCGCCCAGTTGTCTCAAATGGGTGCCATTCGGCCTGTCTGGAACAAAAAGATCGTCAAACGCATAGCGCTCCAACAAACCCCGAAAGATATCCACGGCGATATCTAGCGGCATGCGCGTCCAGTCCTCCCACGTTTCACTCTCCCGGTTATACGCCCGCCCCAAAACGCCGGCCGCACGCACGCGCTCCGGGTTATAAATGAACAAAGGCCAATCCGGCGGCGCGGGCGGCGCCTGCCACGTGGCATCCACCCGACGACTGCGAAAACGCTCGATATAGCGGTGAACCTCAAGCTTGTCGGAGGGATCAAATGTGTCTGCCAGCCGGGCAACGATCTGACGAGTGAATTCATCATCTTTAGAAGGCGAGACTTCGCGCAACTGTACCTCGCGGACATTCTCCGGTTTTTCATCATCCCCGATATAAGTAACCAGCAGCCTGTCGGCAGACATGCCGAGGGAGAATAAAGAAAACACAACCGAGGAAACATCCATACCATCGGCCGTCTTGGCCGTCACGCCCACCCGCAGGCGAATTTGACGGCGTAAATCCACAACAGCGCGCAGCCGCTCTCCACGGCGAATCAGATTCACCCCAGGCCCAACCGGGCGCATGCCCAGATTCTCGCGCGGGTGGCGGCGGCGAAGAAAATTCCTGATGCGCCCTAGCAACCCCGGCAGGCCAGCGCGCCGCTCCAACACCGCTGCGCTGACCGCGTCGATAAACACCAATCCGGTACCGGTGGGCGCAAACTCGCCCTGACGCTGTTCTCCTTTGCCATCGCGGACGAACACCACAGGCCCGTGCATCCCCCAGATGTAGCTGGTTAACCGCTGGAGGGCGGTGCGGCTAAACCAGCCCTCCGCCAACGGCAGCACCTGTCCGGAGGCCAGAATTAGAAACAGGCGCAAACTGAGCCAGAAAACCAGCATCCCCAGGAACACCTGCGCCGCTGTCATCTCCACCTGGGGAAGCGTCACTGAATTAAGCAAGAGGCCGACCAGCCCTCCGCGGCCAGGCAGGAAGTATTGCCCTGCAGAGAAAAACGAAACCGCGTTCTTCACCTGCTTCAGGTGCACCATCCCGTTTTGCCCCACGGTAGCCACCAGGAACTCCAACTCCTGAACTGGATTCAGGTTGATGCCCAATACGTTCGCAGCATATCCCGGAATTGGCCCCCCACTGACTTCATTAATCTCATCGTTTGCCAGGTGGTGGAAAACGCGCGTCCCGGCCTCGCCATCCGCAAATAACACATAACGCCCGATCAGATGAACGTCCTGGGGTTCTCCCTGCGAGGCAAAACACGCCACCAGGCGTGCCGCGCCCGGCCGGGTCGCGCGCAGAGCAAGCAACCCCTGCTGAGCAGAAAGCACATAAAGCACGCTTCCGCTAGGAGAGGCCTCCAGACGGGTTACGCTCCCCCAATCCTCACTCAGGGGAAATTCCACATACTGAGGGCGCCCGGGCTGACGGACATCCCACACTTCAATCCCCTGATCCCCCTCAGCGACGTACAGATATCCGTTGAGTATGTCCAGATCGAGGACAGTTCCCCGGGTGTTGAAACCCAGAAGCGGTTCAGGGTTTCCCGGATTGCGCACGTCAAAGACCTCAATGCGCGCCTCGCGATTGACCACAAAAGCGTACCCATCGCCGACGACCACATCACGGGCGTTATCCATCGCTTCGAACCCGCCCACAGGCGTCAAGGCGCCGCCATCCCCCAATTGCAGGATGCGCAAACCCTGGCTGCCATCGGCGATGTAAGCGTAGTCGCCGCGGATATCCAGCCCGCGCGCCTCGCCGGGAGTGCGGTAGCGGCTGACGACGAAAGCCTGCCCTGGGTCATGCAAATTCGCGACCCACATCTCACCGGAGCCATCCACGGCGTACAGGTAGCCGTCACGGACGCCCCCGGCGCGCAGCACACCGAACATATCCAGAGAAAAAACGGTTTCGGGTGCTTCTGGGTTTACCACGCGATAAGCCGCAACGCCCCGCGTCGCGCGGGCGACATACACGCGATGATCGGCAACCGTCAGGCGATTGAAATCTCCCTCTTGCGGGGCCGGGGAGCGATCCTGCGGAGCGGCCGGGTCAGCGACATCATAAACCTGCAGGCCGCGCCCGGCTTCGAGCACATACACCAGTCGCCCGTCCACGGCGACATCCCGCGGCTCAGCGGCGAGGCGAACCTGACTGAGGACGCGCGCCTTACCCGGATCACTGACGTCAACCACCCAGAGAATCTGTTGACCGTCACTGCCCTTGCCAATCAAATAGGCATGCACCGCGTTTTCCCCATCCCCCTGTGTGATGGCCTGCACAGCGACCGAACGAACCTCGCCCCCAACCTGCACCGCAGCCAGCGATTGCGGCTGCGCTGGATTTTCAATCGAAACAACCTGCAACCCCAGCGAGCCAGCGGCAAGATAAAGCCGATCACCGGAAAGGGCAATCCGCTGCAAATCGGCCCCCTCCCCAAAAGAGAGCGTGGCGATCACCTGATTCAGCGGCAACGCCCAATCCACCACCTTCAACCCCGCCGTCCCATCAGCCACGTAGACATACTGGCCCTGGGCCAGGAGGTCACGCGCCGCTCCGCCCGTGCCAATCTCGCTAAGCAACTTCGGCGTCTCCAGTCCATCCGTCAGGCTATAAACCCTTACCCCGCGATCGCGGACGGCAGCGAAAAGATGCGTCTGTGTTACAACGACAGCCTGAACGCAACCCGGCAGATCATGCACATCCCCTCGACGCTCTCCCTGATGAGTCAGAATCTGCACGCCCTGCTCGCAATTGGCCAGATAGATATAGCCTCCAGGATGGACGGCTACATCGGCGACGTAACCGCTCAAGACGCGCTGCAAATCGGTCTGCTTCAGCGAATCGGTTATACCCAGGAGGGAAACCGTCCGACGCCCATCGGCCAGGATAATCCGCCCTCGATCGTATACCAGCTGACCTGGAGTTTGCCGCGTCTCCGCGCTTGCCACCAGCGACCAGGCGGTGCCGCCGCTGAGATCATGCACGACTACCCCGCGCCCCTTGACGCCGGCGTACAGATAGCCACCTTTCACATCCAGGCTGTGGACATCGCCAATGGGCACAGGTTCGACACCAAAAGTTTCAACGCCCTTGGCCGGAGCCACCCAGGTCACCCCCAAAGTACCCAAAGCCAGGTAAACCCTGCCGTCAGCGATCGCCAGGTCGAGGATCTCGGCGGGCGCGGTGATCGCCGCTGCCGGCTGAGGTAGATCTCGGTTGGAGATATCGAAAAACACCCATTGATTTCCATTTCGCACACTGTACAAGCGATTCCCATCCACCCACAGCGGCCCCAGGCCGCGAACAATCCCCGTTGCTTTATCCCAAACCCAGTGCAACACCTCTTCTGGCGGAGCAGGAAGCGAATCAACCTTAAAGCGATGCAGCTTGCCCCCAGGGTCGCTGACGAACAGATCATCGCCAGCCAGGACGATACCGCGGGCGCGGCGCACCCCACTGCTGCGCCATAGCACATTGATCTTGGCAGGATCCGTGACATCCAGCGCCAGCGCTCCCCACCATCCATCTGCAACAAAGAGAATTTGCCGCCCTAGCGAATCCGTGCGCAACGCCAGTTGATAGGCATACCCCGGCGTATCCAGGCGACCGATCTCCTGGGGAGCAGCCATGTTGGAAATATCCAGTATCCGCACCCCATGGCGCCCCAGCGCAAGATAGGCACGTTCCTCCTCCACAAGCAGATCCCGGGGCTCTTCAGCAACTGGCAGCAACGCATAAAACAACGCCAGCGAAAAAACCGCTACGATCAGTGCCAGAGAGAACGTGGATAGCCGGCCCCCATTTTTCTTCTCGGTTTTCTGAGTGCCCATGGAGTCGCCCCATGTTTCACATAGCGCGGCCAAATGGCCTGGTTACGCCTCGAGTGAGGCGTACTATCATACCCCGGTTAAAGTGGAATCATTATACTACAGCCAGCTTTCACCCCAGACCTTCTGCGAGTGGGGTAAAATCCCCCTATGCGCTGGCGAACCGACTTCCACACACACACAATCTACTCCCCCGACAGCCTGACACAACCAGAAAAACTGGTGGCCACGGCGCGACGCCGCGGCATCGACCGCCTGATCGTCACCGATCACAACCGCATCGAAGGAGCGTTGCGCTGCAAAGAACTCGATCCGGAACGCGTCATCGTCGGTGAGGAGATCATGACCACGCAGGGGGAACTGCTGGCAGCCTTCGTGCGCGAGGAAGTCCCCGCCGGGCTGCCGCCGCTGGAGGCGATCGCTCGCCTACGCGCGCAAAACGCCTTCATCAGCGTTTCACACCCCTTCGACCGGCATCGCAAAGGTCATTGGAAAGACGCCGACTTGCTGGCGATCCTCCCCCACGTAGACGCCATCGAGACCTTCAACGCCCGCTGCATGTTCCCGTGGCACAACTGGCGCGCAGCGGATTTCGCCCAGGCGCACGGAATCCCCGGCACCTGTGGCTCAGACGCCCACGCCGCCTTCGAGGTTGGCCGCGGCACGCTGCTCCTGCCGCCCTTCGAGGACGCCACTTCGCTCAAAGAAGCTCTGAAGCAAGCTGTCACTCCCCCACTGATCCTCTCCACCCCACTGGTGCACTTCACCTCTCGCTGGGCGGTGTGGATGAAGCAATTAGAGCGGGAATAACCGCCCCCCCATCAAGCGCTGACCATAGCCAGGGGCCAATCACCTGTATCAACCTTTGCTTGCAATCAACTGCTGATAAAACGCATCCGCCTGCGCCATCACAGCCCCGTACTCAGCGCGCTCGGCGATGAGGTGGGCGTTTTTCGCACGGGCGCGTCGCCGCAGATCAGAGTCGGTCAACGCCGCGAGGATGGCCTCCGCCATCGCTGCGGGGTCGTCAGGGTCGGCGAGCAGGCCGTTCTCCTGCGGCGTGATCCATTCCCGCAAGG
>CAZZFZ010000001.1:0-19645 GCA_964653835.1 uncultured Anaerolineales bacterium | reverse complement strand
TCGTCAGGGTCGGCGAGCAGGCCGTTCTCCTGCGGCGTGATCCATTCCCGCAAGGAAGGAATATCTCCCGCCACGGGGAAACAACCGCAGGCCATCGCTTCCAGCAAGGTGTTGGGTGTGCCATCGTGCGTGGTTGGCGAAACCACAACCTGGGCACGACGGAAGAGGTCGGCCATCCGCGCGCGGGGCTGACGCGGCAACAGTTCAACCGCTTCGGCAATCCCCAGTTTTTGCACCCACTTCTCCGCCTGGGGCTGCCCCTTCATCGCCGGGCAGAGAAAGAGCGCCCGCGGATATCGCTTCAGCACCCGAGGAATGGCCTGAAAGAACGTATCGTTACGCACGTAAGCGCGCATGCCGCGCGGGTTGACGACCAGATCCGTGTCGCGTTCCTCATCCGGCGGCGGGTAAAAGAGGTCAAGTTGAATCCCCCCGCCCCCAGGGAGCACAACCGACGGCCTGGCCGGGTCGAATCCCCATTGACGGGCGAGAAAATAATCGCGGCGGCAATCGGTATGCAGGGCGTCGGCGCGCTGCATGGCCAGGCGGGTAAGGCGCGCCATCCGCCGCGTGGCGCTGGCGTGCAACGTAAAATCGTTGCCCCAAACCGAAATAAGCAACGGAGATGAAATCGCGGAGGACGGCGAGAGCGCCAGCGCAGCCAGCATCCCCTCGTAAGGGATGCGCATGGCGTGGATCAAATCGGGCTGGAGGCGAGCGACCAGTGCCTGGAAAGCGAGGGCGGCTTTAGGCAGGCTGCGGGGCACGAAAGTATGCCGCAACCAGGTGCGCACACCCGGGGTAGCCACCGCCCGCAACAAACGGCCCTTCAATCCCGGTTTACTCCCTCCAGCCTCCACCGCCCCAGACAAAGCCACCGGTAAGATGGTCAGCGAGGCCAGGGGAAGCTCCGGCGCGCAGGGGTACAGCGAGGCCAGATGGATTTCATGCCCTTGCGTGGCAAAGTATGTTATCCAATTGAGCGCAATCGGGGAACGGCCATCGGCGAGAAAGAGAAGGCGCATGGGAGAAAGTTTTTCACAATCCTGTGACAGCACGCCACGCGCAGGCCAGTTGTCTACACAAAACCAGCAAGTATTGGACGTGAAATGCTTCACATTGTATAATTAGACCAACAACCTCTTAATGGCAATTCTAACCACTCTGTGAGCACCTGTCTACTCCAATAAAAAACCTGAGAACATTGAGAACATCATGATCAACGTCCTGCTGGTTGACAACCACCCCCTTTTTCGCGAAGGCGTTGCCCGCCTGCTGGCAGACGCGCCCGGAATAACGCTGAGCGGCAGTGCGCGCGACGGCGCCGAAGCCTGCACAATGGCCATGGATATCAAGCCCGATGTGCTTTTACTGGATGTGCATCTGCCAGGGATGAGCGGCATTGAAACTGCCCGCAAGATCATGAAACACAACCCTGAAGTCCGGGTCGTCTTCCTGACCGATTCAGACAGCCCGGTTGATTTATTCGCCGCCTTGCGCTGCGGGGCGCGCGGCTACCTGCTCAAAGACACCACCAGCCAGACCCTTATCGAGAGCATCCATCACATCCACGCCGGTGATGCAGTGCTCCACCCCAGGATCACAGCGATCCTGATTAACGAATTCAACATCCTGGCCAAGGGGGCAGATCTAAGCAAGAAGATGCAACAACAGGCCGAGGATTCGGCGCTCACCGAGCGTGAGCTGGATGTCTTGCGCCTGGTAGCGCGCGGCTTGAGCAACAAAGAAATCGGCGAACAACTGGATATTTCGCCGCACACAGTGAAATCCCATCTCAGCCACATGATGGAAAAACTACAACTCAACGGCCGCGTAGAAGCGACCGCCTGGGCCATCCGCCACGGCCTGCTGCGAGAAGGTTAAACTCGCGTATCGTCCATTTGGGGGATATCGCCGCCGAATTTTATACCCATTCGGGTCAAGACAACGCGCTCATTCTCTACTAAACTTCTGCCAAAAGGCATTCACGCCGGGGAGCAGCGACCCGGCACAAAACTGTGACAACAAAACAGATTCTCACCTCATCGTTTTACGGGCTGATCGGCACGCTGGTGCTCGGCGCGCTGGCGTTCAAAATCTTTCAACCCGTTCAGGTTGTGCCGCGCATCCGCCTGGCTCCCGGCTTCAGCCTGATTGATCAATTCGGCAACACCCTGACCAACGAAGACCTGCGCGGCAAGTTTGTGCTCTACAACTTCATCTACACGCGCTGCCCGGAGCCTTGCGGCAACATGAACGCGACCATTCAGGAAATCCAAAGCCGCCTGGATGAGGCCAACCTGGGAGACATTGAGATGCAATTTGTCACCATCTCATTTGACCCGCAATACGACACTCCCAAGCGGCTGGCCGAATACGCCACCTCGCTCGGCGCTGACCCCGCGCAATGGATTTTCGCCACAACCCCCAACGAAACGCTCCTCAAGGCAATCATCGGCGGCGGCTTTGAGGCCTATTACGCCCCCAACGATGCCGGCGGCTTTCGCTTTGACCCCAAGTTCGTCCTCGTGGATGGGTGGGGGATCATCCGCGGCGAATACCGCTACCAGACTCAGGTGCCCGATGCCGAGCGCATCTTGCGTCACATCCGAGTGCTGGCCGAGGAAGTGCAAAACAGCCAGGGTTCCGCCAGGCTGGCCTATGAAGCAGCACACTATTTTTTGTGCTATACACCCTAGCAGAAAGCCAAACCGGGAGCAGACAAACCATGCCCAAACCTCAATCCCGATTTTTCCTCATCGGCCTGGCGGCTGGATTACTGATCGTCATCCTGGGCGCCGTGCTGCGGCTCCGGGCGCACACCTTCACCGGAACGGTGTTACAATCCCCCGAGAAAGCTCCAAATTTCACGTTAACCACCGCGGACGGAGAAATCAGCCTGAGAGACTTCGAGGACAAAGTCGTCCTGCTGTTCTTCGGCTACACCTTTTGCCCGGATGTCTGCCCAACTACGTTGAACGAGCTTGCCCAGGCCATGGACATCCTTGGCAAAAAGGCGAAAGATGTTCAGGTCATTTTCGTTTCTGTAGATCCGGCGCGTGATACGCCTGAGCACCTGGCCGAATACGTCAACCTTTTCAACCCCAACTTCATCGGCGCGACTGCCAGCGAAGAGGAGATCGCTTCGCTGGCAGCGCTTTACGGCATCTTTTACGAGAAAGATGGCGACCCCGAAACAGATACCTACCTGGTCAACCACACCGCCACCGTCCTGGTGATTGACCAGCAAGGCCATCTCAAGCTGCTCTTCCCTTTCGGCACGTCAGCTGAAGCGATTGCAGCCGATATTGCTTATTTGTTGAGATAATCCAGCGATGCACCGCCAAGAGCGGGCTTTGATCTTTGAAAACACAAAAAACATCAAACCGGAAGCATAATCCGGGGAAGATCGACCTGAGCTGGGGAGCGATGGGGCTGGCATTGGGGTTGCTCCTCACCCTGGCCGCTTACGCGGTAGGTCAGGCGCTGCGCCCCTCCCCAATCCTGCGCGGGGCTATGCTCAATCCACCTGCCCCGGCGGTGGATTTCAGCCTCACCGGGCCAGAGACGCGCACCTACAGCCTGCGGGATTTCCGCGGGCAATCGGTGTTACTCAGCTTTACTTGCCAGCGCTGTTCGCAGAGCCAGGCCGTGCTGGAAAAACTGGCGTTGGTTTGGCAAGCCGCCCGGCAAGCCGATATCCCGCTTCAGGTGCTGCTGATCTCCCTCGCGCCCGACGAGGAGGCGCCGCAAGCGTTCGCCGCTTACGCCCAAAGCCAGGTGGCGGAATTCATCGGCCTCTCAGGTGACCTCCGGGTGATTACAGACCTGGCGCACAACTACGACGTCTATTTCGCCGCCGGGACAAATGGCGTGGAAAGTTCGCCGCTGATCTTCTTGATCGATGCCGAGGGCTTCTGGCGAGCCACTTATCCAGCAAGGATGTCGTCCCAGGACATCTTTGCCGACCTGCGTACACTGTCGCGGGAGAAGTAATCACAATCATGGAGAAAAAGGAGAAACCGTATGAGTGAGAATAATAAAGAATTTCACCCTAAAGGAACAATGGCGGTCCTGCTGATCTTTGTGCTGACCCTGATCCTCCTTTGGGGCTCAATTTTCATGATTCTACTTTCGCGAGGAGTGACAATATGAGCGACAAAACTTCTATGCATGTTGACCCGTATGAGCGCAACTGGATCATCCTCAGCATTGTCCTGCTGATCGCGTTTGCAACGACGATCGCCGTGGCTGGCTTTGCCTTCGGCATCCAGGTGCCCAGTCCCGAGCAGCGCGTTGACCCTCGAACCATCGCTGAGGAAGGCCCCTGGGCAGACCCCGGCTTGCGCGAAATCGCTCCCGGAAAGTACGAAGCCTACATCCTGGCACAAACCTGGACCTTTTTACCGCGCGAGATAAGCGTTCCCGTTGGGTCTGAGGTGACGTTCTACATCACCAGCAAAGACGTGCAGCACGGCTTCAAGCTGCAGGATACCAACCTGAACGTGCAGATCGTCCCCGGTCAGGTCTCCAAGCTCACCATCACTTTCGACGAGCCGGGCGACTACAACTACATCTGCACCGAATACTGCGGCGCAGCACATGCTGCCATGTTCGGCACGTTGCACGTTGAGCCATAGAAAAACGATCGGGAGGCATAATGTCTACAAACAACTACCATATTTCTCAAGCGGATAAAAAGTTCATCGGCTGGCATCTGTTCATCGCCATGGCGTCCCTGTTCGTCGGGGTATCCTTCGGCCCGCTGCAAGCCCTGGAACACGCCGGCCTTGACCTGTACCCCTACATCCAGCCGATCTTCAAATCCTACTACCAGGGGTTGACCATCCACGGCGTGCTCAACGCCCTGGTTTGGACGACCTTTTTCATCACCGGCTTTCTGACGCTCACGGTGACCTACGGCCTGAAACGCTCGCTGCGCTACCCCAAGCTGAACCGTTTTGGCTTCGGGATGATGGTCGTCGGCTTGCTGGTCACCGCGGTGCCGTTGTTGCTGGATGAAGCTTCGGTCCTGTACACCTTCTATCCCCCCCTTAAAGCCCACTGGGCCTTTTACGCTGGTCTGACGCTGGTGGTTGTGGGAAGCTGGATTGAAGGCTACGGCTTCTTCTTCACCTATGCCGCCTGGCGCAAGGAAAACCCGGATGTGCGCAGCCCGTTCATCGCCCTGGCTTCCGTCATCACCATGGCAATGTGGCAGATCGCCACCCTGGGCATCGCCGCGGAGATACTCACTATGCTGCTGCCCTGGTCGCTGGGGCTGATCGAGGGCACCGACCCGCAACTGGCGCGCACCTACTTCTGGTTCACCGGCCACCCGCTGGTCTACTTCTGGCTGCTGCCTGCCTACATTTCCTGGTACGCCATGCTGCCGAAGCAGACGGGGGGCAAACTGTTCAGCGATTCGCTGGCGCGCTTTGCCTTCTGGCTGTTCTTCCTGCTCTCGGTGCCGCTGGGCTTCCACCACCAGTACGTTGACCCCGGTGTTCCAACCGGCTGGAAATTCCTCCACGCCATCTTGACGTACTCCGTCTTCCTGCCCTCCATGCTGACGGCCTTCACCGTGATCGCCTCGCTGGAAAAGGCCGGGCGAGACCGCGGCGGCAAAGGCCTCTTCGGCTGGATCCGCGCGCTGCCGTGGAACAACCCCTCGGTGAGCGCCCAACTGATGGCCGGGATTCTGTTCTTCTTCGGCGGCATCGGCGGCCTGGCGAACGCCTCGTACAACCTCAACCTGGTCTTGCACAACACCGCCTGGGTTCCGGGCCACTTCCACCTCACCGTGGCTTCCGCGGTGACGCTCTCGTTCTGGGGTATCTCTTACTGGCTGGTTCCCTTCCTGACCGGCAAGAAACTGATGAACGAGAAGCTGGCCACCTGGGCCAACTGGTTGTGGTTCGTGGGGATGGTGATCTTCTCCAACGCCATGCATGTCCTCGGCTTGCTGGGCGCCCCCCGGCGCACTCCGCTGGGCCTGGCTCCCTACATCCCGCAGGAATGGAACGGCCACCTGCTGCGCGTCGGCATCGGCGGCAGCATCATGTACATCGGCGCGCTGCTGTACTTCATCGTTATGACCCGCACAGCCTGGAGCAAGAAGGCCGAACCCGCCGACGTGGAAATCCCGGTTGCCGAATCCATCCACGATCCACAAGACACCCCTGAGTGGCTGGATCGCTGGGTTCCCTGGATTGTTGGCACAGTGGCGTTGATTATCATCGCCTACGGGCCGCAACTGGTTGACCAGATCTCCAACATCTCCCTGAATGCCCCCGGCGGACGCTTCTGGTAGACACAGATACATGGCCCCAGGGGCTGCCATAGCCCCTGGGGCGCTTCCTGCGGCGCACCATGACCCCCAACACGGATCCCACTCCTTTCCCTGACTGGCTCGCCAGGCATAATCCCGCCATCGATTGGCACAACCGCCAAAACCCAATTGTGCGGCGGCTGCTCTCCCTGGCGGAGCGCCTCTCCCTGCTCCTGGAACTCCCCATCGTTCGCTGGGTTGGTGATCCGCGTTTTAACCCTCTCTACCACACCGGCACGATCAGCGTGCTTTTACTGGTTATCGTCTTTATCACAGGGATCTACCTGACCATGTTTTACCAGTTTGGCTTCGTCGCTTCCTACGAAGCCATTGCCCGTCTCAGCCATCATCCCTTCAACCACTGGATGCGTGGCGTGCACCGCTACGCATCCGGCGCAGCGGTCATCACCATGCTGCTGCACGGCTGGCGGACTTTCTTCCAGGATCGTTTCCGCGGCGCCCGCTGGGTCGCCTGGGTCACCGGTGTGGGGATGGGGGCGTTCCTGTGGCTGAGCGGCGTGAGTGGCTACTGGCTGCTCTGGGACGAACGCGCGCAGGTAATCAACCAAAGCTTCATTCGCCTGCTGGACAGCACGCGCTGGGGTGACGCGTTTTTACTGCGCTTTCTCACCAGCGAAGCCGCCGGTAGCGGTTGGATCTTCCTCTTACTGGTCCTCACCGTCCACCTGCTGCTATCGATCCTGCTAGGCCTGTTCTATTGGTGGCACATCAAACGCCTGAGTCGTCCCAAGTGGTTCCCACCCGCCCTCTTCACTACCGCGATCACCGCGCTTCTGTTAGGGTTTGCGGCTCTTGCGCCGGTGGAGCTATTACCACCCATCCATCCCGCTCAACTCCCCGCCACAGTGCTGGTGGATCCCCTCTTCCTCGCCTACCTGCCGGCAGCAATACAAAACGCGCCAGCTACCTTTTGGGGGTTGAGCCTCGCCGTTATCGTTGCCCTCGGGCTGTTGCCATGGATACTGGTGCGCAAACCGCTCTCCGTCGCCCAGGTTGATCTGGAGCGCTGCGACGGCTGCACGCTGTGCGCCCGCGATTGCCCCTACAACGCCATCACGATGGCCCCACGCCACGATGGCAAACGCCCCCAGTTCCAGGCAGAGATCAACACGGCGCTATGCACCAGTTGCGGCATCTGTCTCGGCAGTTGTCCAGAGAAAGCCCTCACCCTCGGAGGCAAACCCATCGACGCCTTTTGGGAAACCACCCAACGGCGAGCAGAGGCAGCCACCAGCGTGATTTTCGCCTGCGAGCGGCATCTTCAACTCAATCAAGGCGTCGTTCAACACCTGGACGCCCAGATTGTGCCGCTCACCTGCGCGGGGATGCTCAACCCCGACCTGATCGGCGCGGTGCTGGATCACGGCGCCAAAAACGTCCACATCATCGGCTGTCCGCCGGAGGATTGCACAAACCGGGAGGGGAACCTGTGGCTGCAACAGCGTCTGGATCGTGAACGCCTGCCGCGCCTGCGCGTGGCCTACAAAAACGCCTCGATTCAGACCAGTTGGGTAGAGCCGTCGCGCTTCCGCCAGGCAGCGCAGGAGGGGCTGCCACAACGCGCGGCCACCGCCTACACCCCAACGCTGGAAAAGCTGTCCTGGCGCAGTTTTCTGCCCGCGGCGCTCCTGCTGGCCGGGGTGCTCGTGGCACAAATCGCCACCAATCGAGTCGCCATCAGCCCCTTCCCGGCGGGCGAGGCGGTCATCGAGATTGGCCTGCGACATCACAGCGGCTACCCCATTGAAGGGCTCGCCGAGGCGCTGGAGCCGGACCCATTACTGGCGCTGCCCACCCGCCTCACGCTGGAGGTGGATGGCGAGCGCGTGCTCGATCAGAGCTATCCATTGCGAGGCAATGAGCACAATCAGCATTCCGTCGCCTATGAGCAGATCAGCCTCCCCGCAGGCAGGCATCATCTGCGCCTGACACTCTTCGACCGCCCCGAACCGTCGAGTGGGCAAATCCTCTTCGACGAGAACGTCACCCTGGCCGAACGCCAGGCGCTCAAGCTCAGCTACCACGATTCCCGCCTGAGCAGTGACCCGGCGGCGGGACGTAGGTTATACTATGAGACATCCCTGGGGACGAATGCAGGCTGCCGCATCTGCCACTCACTGGAACCCGGCGTTGTCCTGGTCGGGCCATCCTTCGCTGGCGTGGCCACGCGCGCCGCGACGCGCATCCCTGGCATGAGCGCCGAAGAATACCTGCGACAATCCATCCTCGATCCCGACGCCTACGTCGTCGAGGGGTTCCCCGCAGGCCAGATGATCAACGGCCTGGGTGAGATCCTCACCGAACAACAAATCGACGATCTGGTAGCATTCTTGATGACGCTAGAGGAGTGAAAACCTTCCCAACCTGTTGGGAAGTGACAGAAAATCTAATCTATCCTACACAACAGGAGTTACCCATGAAGAAAAGCCTTTTATTCACACTGTTATTTGTAGCCCTGGCTCTGCTGCTGGCCGCCTGCGGCGGCGGTGGCGATGGTGACGAAGCGGCGGACCCCGCCGCCCTGGGGCAGGAACTGTTCGCCCAGCAGTTGATCGGCTCCCAGCCCGGCTGTAGCACCTGCCACTCGCTGGAACCCGGCGTGACCATCGTTGGCCCCTCCCTGGCTGGCATTGGCTCGCGCGCGGATGCCGATTACATCCGCCAATCCATCCTGGATCCGAACGCCGTCGTGGTGGAAGGTTTCACGCCAAATGTTATGCCTTCGGTTTGGAGCGACGAGCTGACTGAGGATCAGATCGAACAACTGGTGGCTTTCCTGCTGACGTTAAAGTAATCCAACAAAAAGGGAGGCTGCCATTGAGATGGCAGCCTCCCAGCGATCAGTCGTTTGGGAAGGCGTTCTCTTCGCCAACGCGTGGATCTCCATCTATCGTGCGAGTGCCGTATAACTCACGAGCTTGCGTGATGGTGTAAACCGCCCGCCCGCGGGTGTCCACCATCCCCTCAACGGTGTGCCACTCCACAATCAGCTGGTTGCCATCCACGTAACCGTGGCCTTCCTGAATGCTGCCGACCACGATCCATTGCAGCAGGTACTCCCCCTCGGTCTCGCCGGGCCGAATCGTCAGATGCCCGCCGTACTCGGTGCCCAGCGGGTCAACACCATTGACTACATACTCCCCGCTCAAATCGGGGACAGCACCCGGCACCGCATCTGGAGCTGTAGGGCGCCCTCGCTCCCGGGTGGAGCAGGCGCTTAAAACAAGAAGCATAAGAAAGAGCAATAATCGTGTATATTGTCGCATAAGGATCCAATGAGTTTAAACGTATGATTGGTTTGATGTGCGCCCAATTGTAGCACTTAAGCCACAGAGAGGAGCATGGTATGACAGCTACCCGATATCGCGTCAAGCTTTATGATGTAGACGACTGGCGCAACATGGTCAAATGCCAGGCAGCCTGCCCGGTAAACACCGACGCCCGCGCCTACGTCACGGCCATGGCGCGCGGCGAAATTGAGCTGGGGTACGAAATCGCCCACGACCCCAACCCGCTTTCCACCATCTGCGGGCGGATCTGCGGCGCGCCGTGCGAAATCGCCTGCCGCCGCGGCGACATCGGCCCCGACTTTGAGCCGATCGCCATCCGCCCGATCAAACGCGTGCTGACCGAACGCTACGGCCCCGAAGCCCAGCAACGCCTGCCTGGAGTAACCAGCCAGGACCTGATCACAACCGAAAGCATTGAAATCAACACCGGCTATCAGGTCTTCTCCGCCGACATCGGCAAGAAGCAGAGCTCCTGCCGCGATGTACCCGGCACCGGCGCGCCAAAGCTGTATTCGCCGGTGCGCTGGTCGCGCGCCGAACTGCAACGTCTGGCGGCTCAGCCGGGGCGCAAGACGGGTCGCATCGCTGTGATCGGCGCCGGGCCTTCCGGCCTCGCCGTCGCCCACGACCTGGCCCTGCTCGGTCACAAGGTGACCATCTTTGAGGCAGGCCCTAAAACCGGTGGGATGATGCGCTACGGCGTGCCGATCTACCGCATCGACCAGGAGGCCATGGATCTGGAAATCGAGTCCATCCTCGACCTGGGCGTGGAGATCCGCTACAACACCCCCATCGGAAAAGATATCACCCTGCCGCAACTACGGCGCGACTTCGACGCTGTTTACCTCGGCATTGGGCTGATGAAGGGGCGCATGCTCAACATCGAAGGCTCCGACCTGGACGGCGTGATCACCGCCGTGGATCTGCTGCTCAACTTCAACCTGGGTTACAAAGTCAAGCTGGGTAAGCGCGTGCTGGTCGTCGGTGGCGGCGACGTGGCCATGGACGCCGCCCGAACCGCCTTGCGTCTGGGGCAACCCACCGAAGAGCAGCAAGATGCGCTCGACAAGATCAGCGAAGAGGAAGAATCCGAAACCGTCAAAACCGCCTTCGACGTCGCCCGCACCGCCCTGCGCCTGGGCGTGGCCGACGTGCGCATGATCGCCCTGGAAGATTGGGACGAGCTGCCCGCCTCGGATATCGAAGTCGAAGAGGCACTGGAAGAAGGTATTCAGCTCTTTACCCGCACCGGCCCCAACCGCATCATCGGCAAAGACGGACGGGTGACCGGGCTGGAAGTTATCAAAGTGGCCTCGGTCTTCGATGAGAACGGCCGCTTCAACCCCAAGTTCATCCCCAACAGCGAAGAGGTGTGGGAGTGCGATACGGTGATCCTGGCCATCGGTCAGCAGGCCGACCTGGAAGTGCTTGGCGGAGCGGACGATGTGGAGATCACCCCGCGCGGCCTGGTCAAGATCGACCCCGATACCGGCCGCACCACCGCGCCAGACGTGTTCGCCGGCGGCGATGTGGCCTACGGCCCCAAGCTCATCATCGACGCCGTGCGCCACGGGCACGTGGCCGCCCTGGGCATCGAGGAATACATCCAGGGGCGCGAGCTGAAGGTGGAAGTCAAAACCCAGTGGACCGAGCTCGCCAACCACGTGATGTTCGAGAACTGGACCAAGCTCGAACGGCGTAAAGTTCCCTCCCTACCGCTGGATCGCCGCACCGGCATCACCGTCATCGAGCTGGGCTATTCCGCTGAAGAGGCCGCTGAGCAAGGCAGCCGCTGCCTGGAGTGCAGCGTCAACACGATCTTTGATGGCTCCAAGTGCATCCTGTGCAACGCCTGCGTGGATGTGTGCCCCTGGGACTGCCTGAAGATCGTCACGCTGAAACAGATTGAGGGCGACGAGATGCTCGATAAAGTGGTCGAAGCCCAACTGGGCCAACCGCTGGCCTACTTCCAGCAAGAAGAAAGCCCCACGGTGGCAGCGATGCTCAAGAATGACGAAACCTGCACCCGCTGTGCCCTGTGCGCCGAGCGCTGCCCCACCGATGCCATCACGATGGAAGCCTTCCGCTTTGAGGAAGTGCTCTCCTATGGAGATTAATTGAAGTTCGAGGAGAAACCCATGCAGAAGATCAAGGATTTTATCGTCAATTCAAGGGTCTGGCGGTCGTTCTTCCGCCACGGCTGGCCCGATAACCCGCTGGATCGCTCGCTGGTGATGACCACCAACATCTTCTTTCACCTGCACCCGGTGAAAGTGAACCGCAAGAGCTTGCGCTGGTCATACTCCTTTGGGTTGGGGATCATCGCCGCGATCGTGTTCGCCGTGTTGACGGTGACCGGCATCCTGCTGATGTTCTACTACGCCCCCACAGTTGAGCGCGCTTACACGTACATCAACACGCTGCAAAGCCAGGTGCCCTTCGGTCAGTTGCTGCGCAACCTGCACCGCTGGGGCGCGCACCTGATGGTGATTGTTGTGGTCTTCCACATGGCGCGGGTGTTCTACACCGGGGCCTACAAGCCGCCGCGCGAGTTCAACTGGGTGGTCGGCGTGATTCTGCTGCTGATGACGCTGGGCGCCAGCTTCACCGGCTACCTGCTGCCCTGGGACCAGCTGGCCTACTGGGCGATCACCGTGGGCACGAGCGTGGCGGGTTACGCACCGGGGCTGGGGCCAACGGCCAAGGCAACCCTGCTTGGTGGGCCGGAAGTCGGCCAGGAAGCCCTGACGCGCTTCTACGCCCTGCACATTATGGTCATCCCGGCGGCGATCGCGCTGATCACTTCGCTGCACATCTGGCGCGTGCGCAAAGATGGCGGCCTGGCCGCTCAGGATGCTGAAGAGGAAGGAGAAAACAATGGCTAAGAAAGCACCCAAACCCGAATCCTTTAGCCCGGAAACCGCGCCGACCAAAACCTACTCGCTGGTCGAGCTGGTCAAAGCGCCGACGACAATGGCCGATCATGGGCCAGATAACACAATCTTCGCCTTCCCGGCCGTCGCCCTGATTGAGTTGCTGCTCACCCTGGGCGTGATCATCGTCCTGCTGGGGATGTCGTTGTCGGTTAATGCCCCGTTGGAGGAGATCGCCAACCCCAACACCACCACCGACCCGGCCAAAGCTCCCTGGTATTTCATGGGGTTGCAAGAGATGCTCGAACACGGCCACCCCACCCTGATGGCGGTGGTGCTCCCCACGTTGATGGTGCTCTTTGTGATCTCCATCCCCTACCTGGACAATGACCACACCGGCTCCGGCGTGTGGTTCACCTCGCCGAGGGGCAAGCGCATCACCCTGTTCACCGCGCTCTACGCCCTGATCGTCATGCCCATCTACATTGTACTGGATACGCACTACCCGCTGCGCGAGATGCTGCGCGGCCAGTTCCCTGATTTTCTGTTGCAGACGGTTATCCCCGCCCTGTTGATGGGAACCATCGTGCTGCTTCCGCTGCTGATCCTTATGCGTAGCAAGCCAACCCCGCGCGAGATTGTGCTGGTGTTGTTCACCATGCTATTCGTCAGCGCGATCGTCTTCACCCTGACCGGGTTCCTCTTCCGCGGTCCCGGCTTTGAGCTTTACTGGCCCTGGAATATGCCCGGCGGGTACAGCCCTTGGGACAACCTGTAGGAGAACACTATGGCAGAGAACAAATCCACATTATCACGCCGTCAATTCCTGGGTATTGCCTGGACCGGTTCGCTGGCCCTGTTCTTCGCCCAGATGGCGGTGGCGTTTCTGAAATTCATCAAACCGGTGACTTCAGGCGGCTTTGGCGGCCTGGTGTACGCCGGCAAGATCGAGGAATTTGCCATCGGCAGCATTAACCGCATCCTCAAAGGGCGCTTCTATATCTCGCGCACCGAGGATGGCATCATCGCCTTGTGGCAGAAATGCACCCACCTGGGATGCGCCGTCCCCTGGGTGGAGGAGGAAGGCCGCTTCCACTGCCCCTGCCACGGTTCGTTGTTCAACAAGGTGGGCGAGGTGATCGGCGGGCCAGCCCCGCGGCCGTTGGATTACTTCCCCAGCGAAATCCGCAGCGGTGAGGTGTGGGTGGATACCAGCCAGCCGATCCAACGCAAGAAGTTCGATCCCTCGCAGATCACCGGAGCCTAAGGGAGGCACGTGATGAACAAACACGAACCCGATTACAGCCGCTACACGCTGATTGGCTTGATCCTCACCCTGCTGGTCATCGTCGGCTTCAGCTTCTACTGGTTTGGCGAAAGCGCTCGCCTGGCCGCGGCCTCGGAAAGCATCGCGACCGAACGCGTGGAGCGCGGCAAAGAAATCTACGCCGCCCAGTGCGCTGCATGTCACGGCGCGGAGGGCGAAGGCGGTGTTGGCCCGGCGCTCAACAACAAAAAACTGCTCAAAAACACGCTGGACGAAATCTTCTTCTCGATCATCCGCTCCGGCGTACCCAACACGCAGATGCCTGCCTGGAGCGTGGACTTCGGCGGCCCGTTGACCGACGAAGACGTCAAAGACATCGTTGCGTACCTACGCTCCTGGGAGCCAACTGCGCCCGAAATTGAACCCGTCACTTTTGAGCCGGATGCCACGCGCGGGGCGCTGCTCTTCGCCTCGACATGCGCCATCTGCCACGGCGAAAACGGCAAAGGGACCGACCGCGCCCCGGCGCTCAACGACCCCAAACGCCTGAACTCGCTGGATAACGACTGGTACCGCGCCACCATCCGCAACGGCCGCCCGGCCAAAGGGATGCCCACCTGGGGTACGGTCCTCTCCCCCAACCAGATTGACGACATCATCGCGTTAATCAGCGCCTGGCGCGAAGGCTCTAGCGTCCAACCGGCGTTCTCGATTGATGACCTGCTCGCCTCGGCGATCTTCTCCCTGCAGGAAGAGGACCCCGAAAGCGCCGCCCTGCACATCAACCGCGCCCTGAGCATCGCCACTGGCAAGGGAGCCGAAGTGCTCTCCAACGCCGCGGCGCAACTCGTCTCCGGCGACTACGCTGGCGCCATCGCCACGCTGGAAATCCTGCAAGAACAGTGGCCGATCGGCGAAGCAGAAGCCGGGGAGGAAAGCTACCAAGCCAATTGCTCGGTCTGCCACGGGAAAGCTGGCGAGGGCGGCATTGGCCCGGCGCTGCAAAACAACGAGTTCGTCCAGTCGCTCAATAACAGCGACCTGGTCAACTTCATCCTGGAAGGACGTGCCGGGACCGCCATGGCGGGCTGGGAAGGCCGGTTGAGCACGGAGGAAATTGCCAATATTGTGGCATTTTTACGCACTTGGCAACCCTAACGTCCAAATAATACGGTACAATAAGCCCGAAAGCGGGGGCGTGTGTGGTGAGTACACGCCCCCGCTGTGTTTTATCCAAGAGGAACTACCCCAACAACCGCCAAAACCAAAAGGAGGAAACCATGTCCAAAAAAGGCGTCGTGGCGTACGCCGATGCTTATCTTCATCTGGGCTACTCCCCAGGCGATGACGAGTTGCTGTGCGCCTACAAAGTCACTCCCCGAGCCGACGTCCCCATGACCGAGGCCGCCGCCGCGGTCGCCGCCGAATCGTCCACCGGTACGTGGACGGAGGTAGATAGCGGCGTCGCCGAGCGCCTCCAGGCGCGCGTCTATAAAATCGAAGACGACATCGTCTACATCGCTTATCCAGCGGGCTTGTTCGAAGCTGGTTCTATGCCCAACATCCTCTCCAGCGTGGCGGGCAACGTCTTCGGGATGAAGCTCGTGGACGGCCTGCGGCTGGAGGATATCCGTTTCCCCAAATCCATTGTAGATAGTTTCCCCGGCCCGGCCTTCGGGTTGCCCGGCGTGCGTGAAAAGATGGGCATCCACGGGCGCGCCATGAGCGGCTCCACTATTAAACCCAAAATCGGCCTGACTGCCGAAGAGCACGCCCAGGTGTGCTACGAAACCTGGATGGGCGGGGCAGACACCGTCAAAGACGACGAGAACCTGGGCAATCAGACCTTCAATGATTTCTACGAGCGCATCGCCCGCACCCTTGAACTGCTACACAAAGCCGAGGCGGAAACCGGCGAAAAGAAAGGCTACTGGGCCAACCTGACTGCCGCGACCGTGGAAGAAATGGCCCGGCGCGCCGAATTCATCAAAGAGAACGGCGGCATCTTCGCGATGGTAGATTACATCACCGTGGGGTACACCGCCGTCGCTTCGCTGCGCCAGATCACCGAAAAGCTCGGTCTGATCATCCACGCGCACCGCGCCATGCACGCCGCCTTCGACCGCATCCCCTTCCACGGCATCGAGTTCCGCGTGATCGCTAAAACCGCCCGCCTGATTGGGGTGGATCACATCCACACCGGAACCGGCGTGGGCAAGCTGGAAGGCGGCCCGGAAGAAATGCGCGAGCGTATTGCCATCCTGCGCGAGGCGGTCACCAAACCTTACCGCGGCGTGCTCTTCGAGCAGAACTGGGAGGGCATCAAGCCGATGGTCCCGGTGGCCTCCGGCGGGTTGCACCCGGGGCACATCCCCGCCCTTTATCAGATCTTTGGAGAGGACGCCTACTTCGCCTTCGGCGGGGGCATCCACGGGCATCCCGGCGGCAGCCGGGCAGGGGCGCGCGCCGTACGCGTCGCCATGGAGGCCGGCGCCCAGGGCATCCCGCTGGAGCAGGCCGCCAGGGAATCGCGCGAGTTACGTGAGGCACTGGAACTGTGGGCCGAGGTGGAATTCTAAGAACCTGCGCAGCCAACCCCATCCTTACCGGTATTAGCCAAAGGAGCCGAAGGAGGAAACCATGCCCTATAAAAAAACGATCTTGCTGGGCGTCGTTGGCGACAGCGCAGCCGGAAAATCCACCATCTCAGCCGGCATCGCTCACATCCTGGGCGAAGAGCGGGTCACCGTGATCTGCACCGATGACTACCACCGCTACAATCGGTCGCAGCGCAAGGAAATGGGCATCAGCGCGCTCGACCCGGCCTGCAATTACATCAACATCATGGAACAGCACCTGGATCTGCTACGCCGCGGCCACGCCATCCTCAAGCCGATCTACAACCATAGCACCGGCGACTTTGACCCGCCGGAATACATTGAACCCAAAGAGTTCATCATCGCCGAGGGGTTGTTGGGTTTCCACAGCAAAGCCCTGCGGCGGCAGTTCGACGTCAAAGTGTTCCTCGCCCCCGAGGAAAAGCTCCGCGTCCAATGGAAGATCGCCCGCGACACCACCAAGCGCGGCTACACCGCCGAACAGGTGCTCGCCTCGCTGGAAAAACGCGCCGATGATTCCAAAAAGTTCATCCATCCCCAGATGGCGCACGCCGATATTCTGGTATCCTTCTACTGCCCGCCGGAACACCCGGAGGCGACGGGGGGCCAGCTCAACGTCAAGTTAAAACTGCGCCCCACGCTGCCACACCCCAACCTGAGCGAGATCGTGGCCTGGGATGATAACAAGCAGGTGTTCACCTCCTCCATCGAGCGGGAAAACGACTGGCTGATGGAAATACTGGATATCAAGGGCGAAATCACCGATCAGCAGGCCGCCCAACTGCAAGACCTGATCTGGAAACGGCTGCAAGAACGCTCATCCAGCGTCAAGCACCTGCGCCCCGATCAGATCGGGGTCTACACCGAGAGGAACCAGAAGCGGATCTCACACCCGCTGGGGTTGACACAGTTGCTGATTGTGTACCAGCTATTGCTGGCGCGCGACGAACTGGAAAAAGAACTCGCCCAAATGGGGCGTTGAAATCGCTGAGGAGATTAGCTATGCCAAAACCGGAAACCTCGTACGGGGAGATCGATCAACAATGCGCCAACACCATTCGCATGTTGGCGATTGACGCCGTGCACCAGGCCAACTCAGGCCATCCCGGCCTGCCGTTGGGAACGGCCGACATCGTCACCGTGCTGTGGACGCGCTTCCTCAGGCACAACCCGGCTGATCCCCAATGGCCGGATCGCGACCGCTTTGTGCTCTCCGCCGGGCATGGCTCGGCCATGCTCTACGCTCTGCTCCACCTGAGCGGCTACCCGCTCTCGCTGGAGGAGTTGAAAAACTTCCGCCAGTGGGGCAGCCACACCGCCGGGCATCCCGAATACGCGCCGGAGCTGGGCATCGAGATCACCACCGGGCCGCTCGGCCAGGGGATCTCCACGGCGGTGGGCATGGCGATCGCCGAGCGCTGGCTGGCGGCGCGCTTCAACCGCCCCGATCACACCATCGTGGATCACTACACCTACGTGCTGGCCTCCGACGGCGACCTGATGGAGGGCATTTCTCACGAAGCCTGCTCGCTGGCCGGGCATCTGGGGTTGGGGAAGCTGATCGTCTTCTTTGACGATAACAGCATCTCCATTGACGGCTCCACCAGCCTGAGCAACAGCACTGATGTCCCCAGGCGGTTTGAGGCCTACGGCTGGCACACCCAAACGGTAGACGGGCACGACATGGCCGCCATTGACCAGGCCATCCGCGCAGCTCAGGCCGAAAGCGAGCGCCCCAGTCTGATCGCCTGCAAGACGCACATCGGCTACGGCAGCCCGCTGCAAGATACCGCCAAAGTTCACGGCAGCCCGCTGGTGGGCGAAGCCTACCAGGCCACCAAAGAGCACTACGGCTGGCCGCTCGATCAGCCGTTCTTCGTCCCGCCGGAGGTCAAGTCGCACTTTGAGCAGGTGGCGCAAAACGGGGCCGAAGAACAGGCCGCCTGGGAAGCGCGCCTGGAGGCCTACCGCCAGGCGCACCCCGAGGCAGCCGCCGAATGGGATCGCTTTGTGCGCGGCGAACTGCCATCAAGCTGGCAGGAGGTGCTGCCCGATTTCAGCCGCGAAAACCCACTGGCGACGCGGGCCGCCTCCGGCAAGGTGCTGGACGCCCTCGTCCCGGCCATCCCCACACTGATCGGCGGCTCCGCCGACCTGAGTGGTAGCAACAAAACCAAAGCCAGTGATTCGCGCCCCATCCAGCGCGGCGACTATGGCGGCAACTACATCCATTACGGCATCCGCGAGCACGGCATGGGCGCTATCATGAACGGCCTGGCCCTGCATGGCCTGCGCCCCTACGGCGGCACCTTCCTGGTGTTCGCGGACTATATGCGCGGGGCGATTCGCCTGGCCGCCCTGATGGGCCTGCCGGTGATTTACGTTTTCACGCACGACAGCATCGGCCTGGGCGAAGACGGCCCCACCCATCAGCCAGTGGAGCACCTGACAACCCTGCGGACGCTCCCCAACCTGGTGACGCTGCGTCCCGCCGACGGCAACGAGACCGCCAAAGCCTGGCAGATCGCCCTGGAGCGCACCGAAGGGCCAACCGCCCTGGTGCTCACCCGTCAAAAGCTGCCCCAGGTCACACCCGCCGATAACCAGACGGAACGCGGGGCCTACGTGCTCTCAGACCCAGACTGGATGTCCCCTGAGGCGGTGCTGATCGCCACCGGCTCCGAGGTCCACCTGGCGCTGAAGGCCAAAGCCCAACTGGCCGACCAGGGCGTGGCGGCGCGGGTGGTCTCCATGCCCAGTTGGGAGTTGTTCGACGCCCAACCAGCGGAATACCGCCAGCACGTGCTCCCGCCAGAGCTGCCCAAGCTGGCCGTTGAGACCGGCTCCACCCTGGCCTGGGCGCGCTACGTTGGTGAGGGCGGCGCGGTGATCGGCATAGATCACTTCGGGGCCTCCGCGCCGTACCAGACGATTTACCGGGAATACGGCTTCACGGCGGAGAACATCGCTGCGCAGGCCCTGAAACTACTCCAACGGCCATGACGCTGAAAGAAGCAGCCGCCCGCGAGGCGCTCAACCACGTGCGCAATGGGATGACGCTGGGGCTGGGTTCCGGCTCCACCACGGCGATCTTCGTTGATCTGCTGGGCGAGCGCCTTGCCGGCGGTCAACTGCGCGATATCCGGGGCGTACCCACCTCCGAGGGCACCGCAGCCCAGGCCCGCCGCCTGGGCATCCCGCTGACCACGCTCAGCGAGCACCCCCGCCTGGACCTGGCGGTGGAC